>JBCCFB010000466.1:0-1759 GCA_039029995.1 Planctomycetota bacterium | reverse complement strand
GTTTCGCCGTGGCGCTGCCGTTGGCAAAGATCACCTGCATGATCTGGCGTTCACGACGGGAGAGGTCTTGTACAGGATCCATATTTCAAGGTTCCAATAAACGGACTCAAATACTCGCACGGAGGTTTTTCGATTCAAGAGCCAATTTTTTAGCATTTAACCCGGCATGTCAAGCAAACAATGCCAATTTTTTGACATTAAATCCAAACTCACGTTACGGATCTGCCTGCGTAGCGATGAGACAGATAAAACCACGGTTTGATAGAGAGCTCTGAAGAAGGCACATCGATTTGAATGCTGTGTTTAGAAAGCGACGTGAAACATGTTGCAACTATTTGCAACGCGTCAGCCAGACTTCACGCCAGAAGTTCAACATTCCACGTGAGCAGAATCGGCGGAAGATGCCTGAACATTCCGTTTCAGCTAATACGACACAGGGGACCTTCAATTGCCGGAGTTCGCCTGTAGTCTCGTCGATTAGACGATGAATGACGCGAGAGACGACCAGTCGCTTGCCACAATACTGCTCCATTTCCTCAGGGTCGAACCAGAGACCGCGGTTGCACCCGGCTTTATCAAGTGTACGGCGGATTTCTTCAAGCGACTTCACGCGGACAGCTTCGCCGACTTTCAGACTGAGATTGTCTACCGGAGTCCGGTCACACGGCCCGATGAGTCCCGCTTTCTTACCTGAGAGCCTACGGCCGACAGAACGGAACAATCCCTTTGCGATCGGAAGCGGGCCGATTCCCGACCGGTAGTCTTCAAAATATTGACCGATGTGGAGCGGAGAAAGCCGCGACGAAATTTGAACAAGTTCGGTTGCCTGACAACGAAAACGACTCTCTGCACCGGACGCACCGGTTGTCAGAAGCTGTAGACCGTTACTGTCGCAAGCAGTTGCCGCAAATTCCTGATCATTGAACCCGCAGTCTTTCAACTCACAGTCTTCGACCCGTGACAGCCATCTTCGTTTCCAGATAAAGTTGCAGGCAAGCTGGCAGCCTCCATGATAGGAGCCATCACATCGTTTCCCCGTCTGCAAAACGTATCCGTCTGCCATGGAGCCGACAAACGTGCCGTCGCTCGTCCGGACGCAGTTCTTGTTCGCGATTCTAGCGATACGAAGAATCCTGCCGCACAGCTCCGACATCTCAGGCATGAACGGAAGACCGTCGAGGCTGGCATCTTCATCGAGCGTGGCAAGAATTTCCCGACAACTGAGTACCCTCACTCGATCTCCGGGCAGGAGTCGGTCGGTCGATAACGCGCGGGACTGGGCTTCATCAGAACTTGGCTTCATCAGAGAACAACGGAGACCACGAGGCAGGAGGTTAACGGGATGGAAAGCCAAAAGCAGAAAGCGCTTTTGCCCGATATCCATACGCATGCTCAATGGATCAAGTGCGATCGTTGTAACGCACTACACCTACGTCCGCTTCAGAGTTAGAGAGCTAACCCGGCGCTGTGCTGAACTCGAATCCCCGCGAAAAGTTCTTGCATTCCACATTCCCGCTGATCTCGGTTCCCGCTGATCACGGTTCCTGTTGCTCACGGCTCCCGCACATCATGGAGACCGCTGGTGAATCAGGACAGCGATTTCCAGTATGGAACAAAGTTGACCGCTGGCTTCAGCATGCCTTTGTGCGGCTTGAACATCGCCATAAGACGCTTGCCGTTTTCACCTTTGTGCACCCCCATGATCACAGCATGGCCGGCATCAGCAGAATTCCATTTCTTCAATTCTTCCGGAAGCTTC
>JBCCFB010000465.1:0-1781 GCA_039029995.1 Planctomycetota bacterium | reverse complement strand
TGCATCATTTCATTTCCTTTAACCGCACGTTGCCAAAAAACGCACCTTAAAACGGGCATTTAAGTCTATGAATCGAATCGCTGCAGGCAAGGTCCGATTAGACGGTTCATCCCGAATTCTGGATGTGCGGTCACCGGGAGAATTTGCTACTGGACACATTCCTGGTGCAAGATCGCTTCCGCTGTTCAGCGATGAGGAGAGAGCCGTCGTTGGAACACTGTACAAGCAGGTTGGCAAGGAAGAGGCGACGCGAAAGGGGCTTGAGATCGGTGGCTCCAAGATGCGGGAACTTGTCGAGAAAGCCGCTGCCTTGGCTCCCGACCGTCGCGTGACGATACATTGCTGGCGAGGAGGGCAACGGAGTGCGGCAATAGGCTGGCTGCTCGATTTTGCCGGTTTTGAGGTCCGGATAATCGAAGGTGGCTACAAAGGCTGGCGCTCGGCGGCTCACAATGTTCTCAATGACAGCTCGTTGCAGTTGATCGTTTTGGGTGGTGGGACCGGTTGTGGTAAGACTGAAGTCCTGCAGGCCCTGCGGGAGGCCGGTGAACAGATTATCGACCTCGAAGCACTTGCCAATCACAAAGGTTCTGCATTCGGCTGGATCGACGAGCAAAAGCAGCCAACGACAGAACAATTCGAAAACAACCTTTTCCTTGAACTTTTCGAACTTGATCGTTCAAAGCGGATCTGGGTTGAAAATGAAAGCCGACGGATCGGAAACGTCTATGTTCCGGAACATCTTCACCGGCTGGCCCGACATTCCCCGCTGATCAACCTCATTGTGGACGATGGCGAACGAATTGAGCGCCTCGTTCGGTTGTACGCCAAATGCCCTGACGAGTTGCAGGACTCATTCAAAGGCATCGCAAAACGGTTGGGCGGTGGTAAGCTCAACGAAGCACTCGCATCTATCGAGAACGGCGATTTCGAAACGGCAGCCGGAATTGCTCTTCAGTACTACGACAAAACATACCAATACGGACTGGAAAACACCGAAGCTGCCACCGTTATCGACCTGAATGCGAGATCATTGTCGGCAGCGGAGATCGCCAGCAGGTTAATCGAGACTGTTAAGAGCAGCCTGCCGCTTCCTGCTTGAGAAGACAGGACGCAAACATCAGCCAATAAAAATCGCCGGTCCGTACAAAGACGGCCGGCGATTTCGATTTTTGGTTTTTTTCAGAGTCTTCGAATCCGCGTTCTAGTAGTTGAACATCAAACCGAAAGTAGCAGATTCAGCCCAGAGCGAAGAATTCACCTCGACGTCCGGCATATTCACGGTCAACAGCTGGGCCGGTGCGGTGGCAATGCCATCGAGACCGAAGACCTCATAGCCGACGTAGCAGTAACAGGAGTTGGGGAGCACTTCGCTGTAGATCCTGACGCCGGCGTCAAGAGATGCGGCCCCGGTTGTCTTGGAGCGACTCGATGATCCGGTTGCTCCGGCGTTCTCAATCCCGCCGATGGTAATAAACTGTGTGAAAGAATCACGAGCACGAGTCGGATTCATGTAACCACCCGCTCTGGCGAACGTGTTGATGTGGATTTTCTGCGTCAGCGGCGTATTGGTTTCAAAACCAAGCTGGAATCCGTACAGTGTGTTCCGGGCTTCCTGAGTATTGAGTTGCCGGAAATCGGCAACGCCACCTGCCGCGCGCCTGTACGGCACAAACAACGTCAACAACTGTTCTTACTATTGTCACCAGGCCACCAGCGTCGCGCTGGAAAACAGCATCGGTACGGGCACTGCCACGGTCGAGCTTGCCGATCTGACCGGC
>JBCCFB010000464.1:0-1848 GCA_039029995.1 Planctomycetota bacterium | reverse complement strand
GACGAACCTCTTTACACCGTTTCTGCACACGTGCGCTGTACGGACATCGTTCCGCTACAAAAAGGGACAGGTGGAGTTGGAATTCAAATCACCTGCTACGAAGACGGCGGGTTGCTCAGAAGAATTCGAACACCTTATGCGACTGGGACCAGCGGTGGATTTGTAGAACAAACCACCTCTTTTTGTGTCCCGCAAGGAACCAGTCGGATTGAAGTAAGGCTGATACTGGCCAGAGCATCGGGAACTGCTTTCTTTGACAACGTAAAGCTGACCACATCATCAATTCCTCGCGGGCAACTGGTTTCCAGCCCGGGTGTCAGACGAGCTGTTGACGCGCCTGAGCCGGGGACTTTTGTGAACGCAGGCGAATTCCGGACGCTTCAACAGGCGGTGAACAGCGTCGCAACAGGCGAGACTAATGACGGGAAAATCCTCTGGATTCCAGAGGGCAGATATCGTGTTGATCGTCTGATTCTGCGAAGCGGCGTGAGCATCAAAATGCACCGTCAGACCGTCCTCATTCGTACGTCCGACGGTGTAAGCGGCGGCGGTTTCGACTCCGCATTCCTGCGAACTCCTGATGATGAGAAAGCCGAGTCGAATGTAACGATCGAAGGCGGGCGATATCAGTGCAATGGAAAAAGCGGTCGATTTCTTGACTGGCATGGTCATCGCTGGATTGTGCGCAACGTATTTGTTCCGACGTGGGCAAATCCCGGGCAATTTGCCAAGGCGATCAGTTGGAGAGGCAACGATTCGTTTTTGTACAACAACACCATTGCCGGGCCAGGTGGGCTTACTTCTCCGGGCCAACGAGGATACGGCGGACTGATCATGAGCGGAGGCCGTGGTGCCTATGTTTCAAATAATCGCATCGAAAGCGGCGATGATGCCATCGGATTGTTTACGACCACCGTACCGTTTACTTCTACTGGAAAGCCGATTCCGACGTTCAACCGCGATATTGAAGAAGTTGAAGTTTTCAACAACGTGCTCAACAGTAAAGGAGGTCGCGCTTTTGCCTGCGGCCTTGCTGTGCCTCGCGACGACAACGTTACGTTAACTTGTCGGGTGGAGGACATTAGAGTCAGAAACTGTTTCGGGACCTGTGGCGGTACCGGTCATCTCCTGACGATTCAGTCGGTTCCAAAGACTGGAGACTCAACTTCAAGGGTTTCTTCTGCGCGAGTTGAAGGAATCACCATTGCCAATGTACGCCTGTCAGGTGATCTGGCGGTGATGCGCAACGACGCACCGGCAGAAGCCGGTTGGCTCTCGAAGTACAAACAGTGGGGGATCTATCTGTACTCCGCCGGAGGCGGTTCACTCAGAGATGTTCACATCGACAATGTCAGAATCAGCAACACGGTCAAGGGCCCGTTGCGAATCAGACGCACGGGCATTGGCAATCGAAATATACGAATTACCGGCTGCACGTTGAACTCCGTGTTTTCTGAGCCGCTACGCAATCCGGTGACCAATCAAATTCGCCGCCAATCGCAGTTCATGTTTCTGGTTGAGGCAGAACGCCCTGTTGAATTGAACTCGTTTGACAACAGCAACCGTTTGGTGGGGCCCGGAATTCGCTGCTGGGATGCAGATTCTGACGGCGTCTGTGACGAATGACCGGTTTTTGCTTTGCAGTGGATAAGCAGTGGATAAATAGGTGCGACCGTATTCGAAATACTTGACCACCTGGATCAGGACCTCGCGTCTGGCACAAACGAGCTCATTGACAATCGGTCTGATTGAAAAACGTTCATATTGGTAGTGCATACAATTCGAAGGAAGGCGTCGTTCGCGTATCTCGTGCAGCTTCTGCTGTAAAACAATTCCATGCCGGACGCT
>JBCCFB010000463.1:0-1905 GCA_039029995.1 Planctomycetota bacterium | reverse complement strand
TCCGAAGGTCGGAACGTTATCGAATTCACCGGCTCCGGTGGCGCAAAGATTGAGTTCGCAATCAACTATCAACCGCAGACCAATCCCAACTACGTTCGCGTCATCTGGATGACTGACAGGACGGAAAACACCGACTACGCGGTACCCGATGAATCATATGAACAGGACTATGTTTCCCGCCTTCAAACGGCCGCCGAGTTAATGCAGTGCTTTACGGCCGAAAGAATGAACGATGCGGGCCTGGGGCGCAGAACATTCCGGCTCGAGCGGGACGAAACGGGACAGGTAGTCGTACACACGTGGAGTGCGAGGTTCGACGCAGAACAGTACTACGCCATGAACGATCAGGAGTGGTACCACCATGTCAATCAATGGATCAACTCGACTTATCCTGATGAGAACGCCAAGAACATCGTTCTCGCCGCTTTCACGAGAAAAGACCCTGAATCCGGCCGGATGAAAGCCCATACCGCACTGGGTGGAGGAAACATGGGACTGTTTGGTAGCGCCTCGGTCTTTTCGTGGCCCGTCAGTATCGAAGCAACAACGGCGACCTTTCTGGATACCAGCCAGTTTGACACAACAAAAGTCCATGATGACAGCGTCTGGCGCAGCAACATCTGGGGATTGGCATCAACAACCATCGGTGCGACGCTTCATGAAATGGGCCACGCCTTCGGTCTCATGCACGTTGAAGATGAGCGAGGAATCATGCGGCGTGGTTTTGACCAGTTCAACAGAACATTTACTTTTGTTGATCCGCCAAGTGGTGTGAATCCCCGCGCAGTCTTTTTCGATTCAGACAGAGAAGCCCATTTCGCCCCTATCAGCTCGAGCATGCTGCAGTGGAGCCGATGGTTTCAACTTGATTCGACGCCACGTCAGGAAAGCGACAGGGTAGCAATCAAATTCGACCTTGAACTGGACGCCTATATTTTTGAATCAGAGAGTGGCATTCCCTGGATCGGATTTCTGACTGGCAACTTTGATGTAACGGCCTATCTCGAATTCGAATCGAGCGACATCAAAACCAAAGTGATTCTGACACGCGATCAGATCAACGACCTGGTCGGAATCGACTCAGCCGTCGCAATGATTGCGATTGATCGTGCAGGGAATATCGGCAGAAAAGACATCAACAATTGATCACGGTGCAAGACGATTTCTTCCTGCGATCGAACGCACTCTGTGAAAAGATCAATCTCCCCAAGCGGGAATCAAAGATCGTGTTAGCTCCGGCCTGAATTCATCATTGGCTGGATCATAGACACCAAAGCCCGCTGCCAGTTCCCAATACGACCAGTCGAGATTCATTCCGTCTATCATCTGTCTTATGGATGTCGTCCAGCGAACTCGTGAAGGCATGGAACCTTCTTCAAAACTCCCAAATTCCCCGAGGTGCAGAGGGAGGTTTCTTGCATTGGACCACTGTGCCGCTTTCTCGAAGGCGAGGCGGATGTTGTTGACCTGCTGCCTGTGCAGGTGATGGGCAAGCTCACGACCAGACAGACGAAAGTACATTCGTTCGCTACTCCATTCAGGAAGCGGGCCGGGCGAATCGTTCTGGAAGAAAACATCCGTTATGGGATCCGGATTGCCGATGTCGGCAAGGTCAACAATGTAGTTATTCGAATTTCCCTGAGTTGTCTCAACAATCACTTCGCCGCCCTGCCCTTGCGGACCGTTGATTGAGACCCGCAAACGCGCATCGATATCGGCGGAAAAGACGAGGTGCGTGGCACGGGAGACACCTGTTTCACTGTGCAAGTAGAAGCCTGCCCAGCCATCATCGAACTTGATCTTCATCCTCCCGCGGGCCGAGGTCACCGACGTGTTCCACGACCAGTTTTGCCACTCGTAACCCGGCCGTTTGTAATTCTGGAACCACTCCACACCGGTTGGAGG
>JBCCFB010000462.1:0-1987 GCA_039029995.1 Planctomycetota bacterium | reverse complement strand
TCGTCAATCTCTTCGACTGCAGGCGGCAACCCGGTCAGGTCGAAACTCAGCCGGCGAATCAATGAACGCCGGTCAGCGTCGGCAGCAGGAAGTAGCCCTTCCTGATTGAGCCGTCGCTGAATGAAACGATCAATGTCATCCAGGGCCCACAAATCTTCGCTCAGGTCCGGAACCTGCGGACTAGTAACGTCCTGCCAGCACCAGTGTTCTGATTTAAGTTTTTCAATGTCGAACTCGCCGGCCGCTACAACCTCATCACTGTCTCCCGGCCACGGCGCGCCCATCTCAACCCATTCCGTGAGAAGCTCAATCTCCTCGTCCGGCATTTTCGAGTCCGGAGGCATCTCATAGATGTCGTCGTAGTTGATCGCTTCAATAAGCAGGCTGTCCAGGGGATCGCCCGGTACAATCGCAGGGCCGGTTCCGCCACCTGCAATGGCAGCCGCGCGTGAAGCAAGGCTCAGTTCTCCGTCAGGCTCTTCAACATCCGGGCCGTGGCATTCAAAACATCGCTCAACAAGTATCGGCCGGATCCTGGACTCAAAGAACTCAATCTGCTCAGGCGTGAATTCATCGTCATCGACAGCCGCTTCGGGAGCTGACCGGTCGCCCGTATAAGAGAGGTCTGAAACCGGCGTGGATTCAATCGAGCGGGATTCGCGGGGACTGGCGACGCCGGTCGAACCGTCGGTTGCGACAACCATTGTGATTGCCGGAAAAACTCCTAGCAGTGCACAAACGAGCACAGCCAGTTTGATTCGGAAGTACATAAACTGCCTTCACTGGGGTGGGAATCCGTTAGGCGTCCATTGTAATTCCGTGGGAAAATCCGGTCAAAACCGGAACGGCCGATTGGGCCAGCCAGTCCATTGAGTTCTGTCTCCAAATCTTCAAGGGTTACACGCGAATACTTGAAGAATCGAATCGATAAAGCGCCAGACCGAGGCGAATATGCCCGCGAATTCGGCGTACGAATTCCTCAACGCGCACCTGCGCACCATGCTGTGCGCCGTAGTTGTGGACCAAAGAAACTATCGCGCTACTTTACGCGAGTTTTTTCTCGTGTTCACTTTCTGCTGAGGCAATTGAATTTTGCCGGCCATTCCGGGATCACTCAACTCGCGGATCCCTTTGAGGAAATTGGTCAGCAGTTGACTCTGATAGCGATAAGGATTCCAGCACATGGCAATCGTGCGCGTCGGCATTTCACCGACAAGTGACCGGTAGACAATGCGATCGTCATTTGATGTCCGCGTTGCCATCTTCGGGAGGAATGAAATTCCATTGCCGATCGCGACCAGGTTACGGACGGTTTCCATTTGCTGAATTCGTGACGTCGCTACAGGCTGGAAACTCTGACGATTGCAAAAAGCCTCGATCGAGTCTGACAGACAATGCTCTCCACCGAGCAGCACGAAAGGTTCCTGCTGGATATCCTTGACCTGAATCCGGTTCTTTCCGGCAAGCGGATGGTCTGCCGCAATCGCAAGTACAAGTTCCTCTTCGAAAAGCGGCTCAATCGTCAGGTACTTTGCAGCAGCCGGAAGAGCAACGATGCCGATATCAATGTCACCGTTGGAACATCTCTTCAGCAATTCACCGGTAACGTCTTCGTTAATTTCAAAGCTTGCTTTGGGAAACTGCTCGCCGACCTTCTTCAAAAGTTCAGGCAACAAGTAGGGTCCGATAGTCGGAATAGCGGACATACAAATGCGTCCGGTCTGCCCGTCATCTGTGATCTGCCTGCGCGCATCTTCAACCATTTGCAAAATCTGCTCAGCATGCTTTTGCAACACATGTCCTGCAGCAGTCAGGCGAATGGTTCGCCCCTGGCGTTCGAACAACGGCTGCTCAAGTTCTTTTTCGAGCTTGGCGATCTGCTGGCTTAAAGCCGGTTGAGAGACATTGCAGTCCTTTGCGGCGCGAGTGAAACTTTGATGTTCGACAATCTTTACGAAGTAGCGTAGCTGACCCAGATCCATTATCG
>JBCCFB010000461.1:0-2044 GCA_039029995.1 Planctomycetota bacterium | reverse complement strand
TTCAGAGAAAATCAAGATATGTCGCTGGAGGACATGTGACAGAAACACCTGCCATCCTGAACTATTCTTGTGTTGTTTCAAGAGACATTGTGAGGATCATATTTTTGATTGCTTCCTT
This sequence comes from Planctomycetota bacterium, assembly GCA_039029995.1. Taxonomy (GTDB): domain Bacteria; phylum Planctomycetota; class Planctomycetia; order Pirellulales; family Pirellulaceae; genus Mariniblastus. The sequence goes on along the minus strand of JBCCFB010000461.1, from coordinate 1,926 downwards.
GAACAATATACCAATATTCATGGTAGACATTGGAAATGCTTATCTCAACGCTCCCACATCAGAAAAAGTTCACGCCATTGCTGGACCAGAGTTTGGTCAATATGAAGGATGTGTTGTTGTCATTGTAAGAGCCTTATACGGATTGAAGACTGCTGGTGCATCCTGGCATGCTCACCTTGGTGATACTCTCCGCAGTCTTGGCTTCACATCATCCTATGCTGATCATGATGTTTGGCTGAGAGAGTGTCCCGGGATCCGTTCCAAAGGACGATGATCACGGCTCCGCACATTTCGACCTACTTTCAAAGTAAGCAATCGGGAACATTGAAAGTCGCGTTCTCGGCCCCGATCGAAGACAACGGACAGATTATCGGAATTCTCGCGTGCACGGTTGAACTGGGGAGTCTGATCAGTTTTCCGGGCAATGCTGATCAGTACGCGATGCTGATTGATGGACGGGAAGGCCCTGACCGCGGTGTTATCCTCGAACATCCGCTGTACCAGGATATCATGAAGCGAAACCTTGAAGTGCCGATCCGGACGGTCAATTTGTCCCACGATGTTGAGTTCCCGGAAGTCGCGTCTCCGTTTCTGGATCCCGTGGCAGATATCGAAGGTGGCGAGGACTATGGCGAGCCTCACCTTGCCGCAATTGCAGCCGTTCGGGTTAAAGACCTCGAATCCCGAAAGCTGCTTCCTGAAATTGATCCGGAAGAACGCGAAGAGGTGGAGCTCGCATTCAAGCACGATACCGGGCTGTTTGTGATCGCGGCCGAGAGTCAGGAAGACGTTGTGGCGCCTGCATACGCGCTTGGCAGGACGCTCGGCTGGATTTCACTTGGCGCTTTGGCGCTGCTTCTGGCGGTTGCGGTCACGATGTGGATTCTGGTTAACCGGATGATGCGGGAGTCACGTGAACGACTGGCTCGTGCATTTGCCCCATCGAACGAATCTTCGATGCTCGAACGAATGGAGACCGTTGCAGCCACCACTCGCGGTCCGGGCACGATGACGCTCGGTGAGTAGATGGCGACTGGTCAGTGATTGGCGCGCCAGGAAAGATCGACCCTGAGCCGGCGAATGTGGACTTTCGAAAACGTGCTCACTTTCGACTTTCAGGCGCTACGGCTTCGTTCTATCTCCGGACAGCCTGTGTTAGACTGGAACCTTCGCCCCGCCTTGTGCTTTTCAGTCGATTTCTGTCCTGTTTGAGAACTTTATGAGCGTTACAGCGCTGCCGTTGCCTACTACCTTTCCAACTGTTGACCAGGTTGGCGTCGTTGAAAGAGCTGCGCGATTCACGGCGCGGAGTATCAAAAAAGAGGCGAAAGTTGCCGGGCTGAAGATGGCCCTGAACATGATCGACCTGACCACGCTTGAGGGGATGGATACGCCGGGCAAAGTCAAGCAGCTTTGTTACAAAGCGCAACATCTGCACGATGCCGAAGAAGGACTTCCTGACGTTGCCGCGGTTTGTGTCTACCCCAACTATGTAGAACTGGCCAAGTCTCAACTGAAGAATTCCGCAATCAAAGTTGCTTCCGTTGCCACCGCTTTTCCAAGCGGCAATTCATCGCTGGAGATCAAACTGGCAGACGTGAAAATGGCTGTCGAGCAGGGAGCTGACGAAATCGACATGGTCATCTCGCGCGGCCGGTTTCATCGCGGGGATTACCAGTACGTCTACGAAGAGATTGCGGCGGTAAAAGAAGCCTGCAACGGTGCTCGACTGAAAGTAATTCTTGAGACGGGTGAGCTCGGTACCTTTGATAACGTCCGCAGAGCCAGCGATATTGCCATCGCGGCAGGAGCAGACTTCATCAAGACTTCGACCGGGAAGATCAAGCCGGCGGCCACGATGCCTGTCACGCTAGTCATGCTTGAAGCGATTCGTGACCACTATTTCAGGACCGGCCAGATGGTCGG
>JBCCFB010000460.1:0-2093 GCA_039029995.1 Planctomycetota bacterium | reverse complement strand
CCGGATTTTGATCGCGCCGAAATGGAAAGGGCGTTTGCAATCTTCGCATCACGCGACCGGCGCCGGGGAGGGTTGTCCTCCACACGTCGGTGACGATGTCGCTTGCTGTGATCGCCGTGACGGCTTTCGCAAGTGCCGGTGTCGCACTGATTCGAAACTACATCCCCGGAAGCATCCGGATCATCGTCCAGATGACCATTATCGCATCACTCGTGATTCTGGTTGACCAGGTCCTGAAGGCCTTTGCGTTTCAGTTAAGCAAAGAGCTGTCAGTATTCGTCGGACTGATTATCACAAACTGCATCGTTATGGGACGAGCGGAAGGTTTTGCGATGCAGAACAATGTCCGCGACAGTTTCCTTGACGGCCTCGGTAATGGACTTGGATACAGTCTGATCCTGATTGTGGTCGGCTTCTTCCGTGAACTGTTCGGCAGCGGCACTCTTTTCGGCCAGGTCATTATGCCTCTCAAGAGTGCAGGTGGCTGGTATGAGCCCAATGGCCTGATGCTGTTATCGCCGAGTGCATTTTTCATTATCGGTATCGCGATCTGGCTGCTCAGAACGTGGAAACCTGATCAGATCGAGGAGGCGTAACCATGTTTGAATATATTCGCGAAATGAGCGAACTGTTCCTGCGAAGTGCGTTTGTCGAAAACCTCGCTCTGATGTACTTCCTCGGACTGTGCACGTTTCTTGCGGTTTCGAAGAATGTAAAGACCGCAATCGGACTGGGAATTGCCGTGATCGTCGTTCAGACAATTACGGTTCCACTCAACAACCTGATTTACAACAACATCCTCAAAGAGGGTGCCTACTTCGTGCCGGCTGACCTCGAGTTTGTCGGACTGATCTGCTACATCGGCGTCATCGCCGCGGCAGTTCAGATCCTTGAAATGACGCTCGACAAGTTCTTCCCGGCGCTGTTCAACACTCTCGGTATTTTTCTACCGTTGATCACGGTGAACTGTGCGATTCTCGGTGGAACACTGTTCATGGTCGAACGTGACATGTCGTTTGATGAGAGCGTCGTGTTCGGACTCGGCGGCGGATTCGGCTGGGCAGTCGCAATTGCGGCTCTGGCAGGAATTCGTGAAAAGCTCAAGTACTCGGACATTCCGCCTGCACTTCGCGGGCTAGGCATTACGTTCATTATTGTCGGCTTGATGGCCCTCGGGTTTCAGGCGTTCGGCGGAATCTAAACCTACAAACTAAGCTTGCTCCGCTTACTCAAAAAAGAGTGGCGGGGCGAACAGCGGAAGATAATCATGGAACAAATCCTTCTCGGCATCGTGATGTTCACCGTGGTCGTACTGGCTCTGGTGATGGTGATTTTGTTTGCCAAGCGGTTTCTTGTCGCCTCAGGTGACGTGAAGATCATGATCAATGGTCAGAAAGAAATCTCCGTTCCCGCAGGTGGAAAACTGATGGGCGCACTGGCGGACGAAGGCATCTTCGTTTCCTCAGCCTGTGGCGGTGGTGGAACATGTGCTCAGTGCACGGTCAAAGTTCTTGCCGGCGGCGGCGAGATTCTTGCAACCGAAACGGGCCACATCAACAAGAAAGAGGCCCGTGAAGGGTGCCGGCTGTCCTGTCAGGTTGCTGTAAAACAGGACATGGAAGTTGAAGTTCCCGAAGAGGCTTTTGAAACAAAGAAGTGGGAATGCACGGTCCGGTCAAACCACAACGTCGCCACGTTCATCAAGGAGCTTGTTCTGGAACTACCGGAAGGCGAAGACGTGGATTTCAAAGCCGGTGGTTACATCCAGATCGAAGTGCCTCCGCACGAGCTTGAATACAAGACTTTTGACATCGAAGAGGAATTTCATCCTGACTGGGACAAATACGATGTCTGGCAATACAAATCGGTCGTGGAAGAAGAAGTCATTCGCGCCTATTCGATGGCGAACTATCCGGGTGAAAAGGGCATCATCATGCTCAACGTCCGTATCGCGTCTCCACCACCGAGGCTGCCTGATGTTCCGCCGGGGTAGGTGTCTTCGTACATCTTCGATTTGAAGCCCGGCGACAAAGTCACGATTTCAGGTCCCTACGGTGAGTTCTTCATCAAGGATACCGACGCTGAGATGGTTT
>JBCCFB010000459.1:0-2126 GCA_039029995.1 Planctomycetota bacterium | reverse complement strand
GTACCAGCACGAGCCCGGGAGCTTTGGGCGAATCGTTGTAAAGAAGCGTATTCCACTTTTTGTCGCTGATGCCATCCAGTTTCGTGGAAGCAGTTATCTTGAGCTTGTCGAGGACAGGTGAAATTTGCTCATGTTGAGTCGCAAGCGGCTTCTTCTTTAATCCTTGCCAGGCCAGAACCGCTCCATCATCAATTGAACGCGATCGGTCAACGATCAGGTCGGGATCAAAACTCTCTGTGTATCCAAGGCCTTCGCAATCCGGACAGGCTCCATAGGGGCTGTTGAAACTGAATGTCCGCGGCTGGATTTCGCGGTAGCTGATGTCACAATCCGGGCAGGCAAACGTAGTGCTGAACAATCGTTCCTGCCATTCCGATGAACTTCCCGAATCGCGGTCCCTTGTCTGAAACGACAAAACGACTCTTCCTTTTGCCAGCCTGACCGCGAGATCTATGGCTTCCTGCAATCGGGATTCGATTCCTTCCCGAATTATGATGCGGTCGGTTACGGCATCGATCGAGTGATTCTTGCGAAGGTCGAGAGTCGGAACGCTTTCAATGTCATACGTTTCGCCATCAACCCGCACCCGCACCAGCCGCTCCTGGCGGATTTCCTGAAAGACTTCGTCGTGCCGCCCCTTGCGTCCGGCGACGATCGGCGCGAGGACCATCACTTTGGTGTCCGGAGGCAACTCCATTGCGGCCTGGCAGATTTCTTTTGTAGTCTGCTGCCTGATTGGAGCACCGCACCCGCTGCACCTGACATCTCCTGCGCGCGCCATCAGGAGGCGCAGAAAATCATAGATCTCTGTAACCGTTCCAACGGTACTGCGGCGACTATGTGACGTCGTGTGCTGGTCAAGACTGAGTGTCGGCTCAAGCCCTTCGATCAGATCGACATCGGCACGTTTCTGCTGATCAAAAAACTGCCGGGAATAGATGGACAGGCTTTCGATGTACTGCCGCTGTCCTTCGGCAAATATCGTATCGAAGGCGAGCGAGCTTTTTCCGCTTCCAGATAGCCCCGTGATGCAAACGAATTTATCGCGAGGAATATCAACGCTGATATTTTTCAGGTTGTTGGTCCTCGCACCGACAATCCTGATTACATCGCCAGCCTCCATTGCTATTTCGTTATGTTCTTTCGTCGTTGGCATTCAGCAAGAGATAATTCGGTTCCGTTTTCCGGTGACGGATCGAATTGTATCTCATCGTGGCGAATTGACGACGAGGGCAGATACTGATTTCCTCAAGCGAATTAGAAATGCCGGCCCATGAGGACCGGCACGGCTGGTTTCGAATACAGAATCTGCGGACACGTTTTTCACAGGTAACGATCAAGGATTGTCGATTTCGCCAAACGGATCAGATTCGATATTGCCACCAGCACACTGGATGACGGTTCGGAACTGCAGGGTGGCCAGATTCCAGCCCGCGGGAACGTTATCGATTTCCAGATCCACCACGTCATATCCGGCCCGTTCAGACTCGGCGACGACAGTACCTTCCACGTGACTTACATCTCTCCAGGCACCATTGTTGACTCTGTATTCAATTTTAATGTTCTTGCCTGTTTGCGTGGAGTTGGACCACCCGATCCCCATCTTGACTGACAGGTTCACGACTGGACGCCCGAAGAAAACTCCCGGATTCGATGTGTAGCCAAAGAAGCGTAGGCCGGCAGAGACGTCGGTAGGAAATGGAACGTAGACCGTGTCGAGAATATATGTCGGCGAACTGCGTGTATTACTGACAAACGTCTGTTGGATCTCAAAATTGACGCCGTGCCGAAGAAACGGAATTCCACCCGGCCCGGTTCCGACCAACGGCAGAATTTCATCACCTTCAAGTATCCCTGCAAAGCCGGTGGTGCCGTTGGTGAATATGGTGTCGGCGACCACTTCGTCCATGTGCAACTCAGCGATGCTACCGGGATACCAACCTGTGAAGGTCGGGCCGACCACTCCCGCTGCGAGAGCCTCAAAATCAAGGTTCTGGTTCGGTAGTCCTACCCGCGCATAGGTGATTCTTCCATTGGGATTGACCTGAGCATCGGTCGACGGCGCGCAAAAGGACAGGCACGCGATTGCCAGGGAAAAACAAATCAGTTTGCGGATCATGATGTCT
>JBCCFB010000458.1:0-2139 GCA_039029995.1 Planctomycetota bacterium | reverse complement strand
GCAAAAAAAAACGCCCGGGGGGATCCGGGCGCAACACGAAAGAGGATTTCGCAGTCTTCTAAGAAGAGTTGTTCAAGTGGTCATCGTCTCAACGATCGAGGCCTGTCTCTGTTCCAGTTGATTCGGACATCGTCGTGCGAAACGGACGTTCACTCTCGTAGAGGGTGAGTCGTTGTTGAAGTTCGTCTCCGGAGACCACGCTGGTCGGCAATCCGGATTCAAAAATCTCAATTGCTCTCAGCTGCGATTCGGTTGCACTTTCGAAATCGCCGTTAGAGGCATGTGAGGCAGCAAGCGTGTCCAGAACATCCGGTGTTTCACCACCCAGTTCAAGAGCGCGCTGAGCCATCTCTACGGAATAGTCCGGTTCATGGAATTTGCTGACCGGGCAGGTGGCCGTGAGCCATGCGGCACGGCGGCAGTTGTCTGGCGTCGGTTCAATGCTGATCGACTTTTTGTAGTCAGCCAGTGCAAGATCGAATTCGCCCATCGCGTAAAAACAATCGCCGCGATTGATGATGGCGACAGGGTCGTTGCTCTGCAGGATCATGACGGCCGTGTAGTCCTTCATCGCCTCATCGAGACGATTCAGACCGGACAACGCATGAGCGCGACCGGTCAGTGCCTGCAGGTCGGCGGAGTTTTCTTCAAGAACGACGTTGTAATCGTTGATCGCGAGCTGGAAATCATCAGTGGCAAGATAAAGTTCAGCCCGATTGAAGAAACTGGAAAAGTGCTCCGGATCCAGCGCGATTGCTTCGGTGAAATCCGAGATCGCTTTTTCAAGCTCTCCCAACGCACACGCTGCCATTGCGCGGTAGCGGTAGCACCGTTCAGGTTTATTGTTGCCCTCGATGGCAGCCGAAAAGTCCTCGACTGCGTTCAGGAACAGAGCTTCCGTTCCTTCAGTCAACGACTCGCTTTCTGTGAACATTGCTTCAGCGGCAACAAACCGACATTCGCCACGTCGGCGATACGACCATGCGGTTAGAGTCGCGAGATACTCGGACTGGGAAACGTGGATATCCGGCAGCGCAGAAATACGTTCACATTCGTCAAGAATCGCGGTGAAATGCTCTTCTGTCGTTGACGAGCTGGTTCTTTCAAAAACAGCTGCAATCTGGTCTTTGATCGACGGACCGTCGTCGTTCAACCGGGGCGTCGACGCAACCGTCGTATTGATCAACAGAAACAGTACGGCCAGCAGGCCGGTGATTTTGCATTTGTGCTGGGTCACAAACATGGCTCCCTCCGGTTTGTTCAATGCCGCTGTGGTTGGCGGCCAGCGCGCCGGGCATCAGTAGCATCAATGCTCCTGCTGAATCCGACTCCTCTATTTTTTTGCATCTGCCATTTTGAGTAAACAGAGATTTGCTGCCAAAATCCCCGTGTTCAGGATGCAAGCAGGATTTTCACCCGAAAAGTGCTGCCTGAAATGGCAATTCTGGATGCCCAATGCGCGGTCGTCGAGTTGCGCGGTCGTCGACTTGCCCGGTCGTCGAGATGCCCGGGGGTCGAGGCGCAATTGCAAACGGCAGCAATTCGTTTGAGTTGCTGCGCGGTTCCGGTTTCAAACCAAACGATGCAGACAGAAGCTGCTAATCAGGATGATGCGACCTTCATTTCGCCGACCATGTTTTCCGGAATGACGTACTCATCGAACTGTTCGCCGGTCAGGTAGCCCAGTTCGATCGCAGCTTCGCGAAGCGTGCTGCCGTCTTTGTGGGCTTTCTTGGCGATGTCCGCGGCTTTGTCGTATCCGATATGCGTGTTAAGTGCGGTGACCAGCATCAAGGAGTTGTTGAGATGGTCCTTGATGCGTGCATGGTTGGGTTCGATTCCAACCACACAATTGTCGTTAAACGACTCAGCAGCATCACCGATCAGTCGGGCGGAATTCAGCAGGTTGAAAATCATCATCGGTTTGAAGACGTTCAGCTCGAAATGGCCGTTCATTCCACCGGCGCTGATGGCGACATCGTTTCCAATGACCTGGGCGCAAACCATCGTGAGTGCTTCGGTCTGCGTCGGGTTTACTTTGCCCGGCATAATCGAAGATCCGGGCTCGTTCGCAGGAATGCTGATTTCACCGATTCCACAACGTGGCCCGCTGCACAGCATGCGAATGTCGTTGCCGAT
>JBCCFB010000457.1:0-2216 GCA_039029995.1 Planctomycetota bacterium | reverse complement strand
TCGCGCTTTTGATAGCGTTGCTCTCTGGCCGCTTCTTTGTCGGCATATTCTTGGATGGCGACAACCAGTCAGGCAGTGATCATCGACATCGGAGAAGCAAACGACATCCATCCCAAAAACAAGCAGGATGTGGGCAGGCGGCTTGCCTATAACGCGCTGGCGAAAGACTACGGCTTTGACATTGAATTCTCTGGCCCCGTCTATGAGTCGATGGAAATCACCGGAAGTGAAATAGTTCTGACGTTTAATCAGGGCGACCTTCGTTCGTCTCGTGACGGACTTGAAACGGGGCCTTTGACGCGTTTCCAGATTGCCGGCGCCGACCAGAAGTTCTACTGGGCTGATGCAAAGATTGACGGCGACAAAGTCTTTGTTGCCAGTACGGAAGTGCCGCAACCGGTGGCCGTGCGCTACGCATGGTCCAACAATCCGGAAGGATGCAACCTGTACAACTCCTCAGGACTTCCCGCGTCTCCATTCAGGACCGACGACTGGCCCTGCATCACCAATCGCTAGCCGATTCGCCATTCCAGTGTTGAACTTCTGGATTCGACACAGAACTTCGACACATAGAAGAGACAGCAAACAGGCCTTCCAGCTTTGGAAAGGCCTGTTTTTGTTTGTCATCTGGTGCCTCCGCTGGTGCTATCGCAAAGCGTGGTGCTATCGGCAAGAAAAGCCGTCTGGACAAGATCGGTCAAAAGCAGCAGAATCCGCCCTGAGCGATTTGACCCACAATCTGTTCACAGCACCTTGAAGATGAAAATCAAAAACATGAGCCGAATTGCATGTGGCGTTCTTGCCCTTCTTCTTTGCTCTTTTTCAACGGCTTCCGGCGACCTGATTGACTCCGGCGTTTCCGTGACGGGAGACCTGGTCTTCAACCAGGCTGAGTCGATGGCCTTTGGAAACGGCGTCGTTGGCGGCACTTTTGCGGCCCGTGAAAACTCATTTGAAACCCCGTCTTCATTCATTGGAAACGTGGTCATCGGCCCCAATCCTGTATCAGGTGATTTTGTCCGCCACGGTGGCGGCATCACCAGTCGCGGTGACGGATTGCGAATCTCGGCATCCGGCCAGGCGATCGGAGAGGAATCAGGATTCCGCGCGATCATGAGTCAGCCCTCGCTTGGCGGCACCGCTCCCATGGTCTTCGACAATCAGACGCAAACAACGTACGTCTTCGACATGAGCGTCCGTTACAACCATAGCGTAAACGCAACTGGAACCGAGGCATTCGGCAGTTCTGCGTACAGCCTATCGCTGGACGGTAGCAACCTTCTTGACGTCAACGTCATCTCCGACACGATTTTCGGAAATGTCCTCAATGGACAGCCGGTTGCGGGTACCGGAGGCGAAGTCTCGGAACTGGACGTCTTTACCTTCCAGTTTGAACTGGCGCCTGGCATGTCTCGCACCATCCTGATCGACTACATGTTCGAAGGGGTTTCAGCGAGTGCCGATGCGACGGTGACCGGCTTTGCCGCATCGTTCCTTTCGATTGATAACGTTTCCGCGATCCCGGAACCGTCATCCACAGCTGCCATGATGATGATCGGAATGTGGTGCCTGTCGCGTCGTAAACGATAGTGACAGCCCGCTCCTGACGCGTCTCAGCCTGATTCCTTTCCCCGGCAAAAACCAGCGTGTTGCAGGGCCGGTGCGGCCTGACTCTGGTTGATGCACATTCGCACGCCGGATCGCATATACTGAATCTCCTAATCACGGCTGTTCAGCCATCTATTCTGAGGGATTCACCATGCGCTCCACTTTTCTGCCAACGATCCTGGCCATTTGTTTTTGCACACTGCTCGCACCAGTTTCCGCTGAAGCGGATGAAATCATCGGTGCAGTTGATATCACGAGCCCGCAAGGCGATTTCGGTAGTGTTTTTTCGCTTGTTGACATCATAAACCAGGTCGGCTTGTCGAATTCGTATACGAGTGGCGTAACCGATTTTGCCAGCTTCGTCTCGACAACAACTCATGCTGGACTCAGCGGTTCAGGATTCACCAATACGTCCGACAACGGTCCGCAGCAATTCAGCTTTGCGTTGTCAGGGCCGACTTATCTCGACGGAGTAGTGATCTGGAATTCAGGCAGCGCAGGATCGATCACATCTTTTGAAGTCTATGCCGATGATGATCAGGATTTCGGAAACGGGACGACCGCATTGTTGCTGGGGCCAGCAGCACTCGATACTGATCCTTCTCCGG
>JBCCFB010000456.1:0-2257 GCA_039029995.1 Planctomycetota bacterium | reverse complement strand
GTTCCTACCGGAACAAGCAACGTACGGGTGATTACCTGCTCTGACAAAATCCTCTATTACAGCGACAACGAAGGCCAGAACTTTACTGCTGCGACCTTCAACCCCGAAATGGGTTTTGTTGGCTTCGGCCGCCCTCTGGTCATGGGCCACCTGCCCGGCAATACCGACACAGTGTTCTATCTGGTGCGCACGTGGGACCCGGACCCGTGGGCCTACCGGCAATGGATGTACCGTTCAACTGACGGGGGCGAGACGTTTGATCAAGCTCACATTTTTGCCGACCCTACAGCAGATCATTTGCACATGTGGCTGCCGGAAAGCGGAAATGCAGCTTATGTTCTGGAAAAAGACCAGACTCTGCATACATTCACTGCGTCAACACACACGCAAACCTCCTGCAGCGGACTGCCGTCATCAGGTAACGAATACCGTCTCGCAGGCAGCCTGGACGGTGGGCTGACCCTTTATGCGATGGTAGACGGCAATAACATCTACCGTTCAACCAACGGCGGCGCCAACTGGACTTCCATGGGCGCAACTGCTGACACGGCCTGGGACGTCGGTTTTGTATGTTCGCCTGACGACTCCGATCGTTTATTCCTCGGGGCACAGGAGTGTTACAGAAGCTACAACGGCGGATCGAGCTGGACGCGGGTGAACCGGTGGCAGGACTACTATCCTGACAACGATTTCCTTCATGCAGACATGATGGACTTTGAGTTCGGGGAAACCCCCGGAGGAACCCCGTTTGTTCTCATTGCCAATCACGGTGGCCTGCATATATCCTACGATGACCTGCAGACGACCGATAACCTTGGTGACTACGGGCTGTTGACCGGGCAGTACTACGACGTTCTCACTCACCCTGTATCAACCAACCTGGTGTTTTTCGGCACTCAGGATCAAGGTTGGCAATGGACAAGTACTGCTGACATTCCCGGCCCTGTTTCTGTCGTGCAACAAATCTCAGGTGACTTCGGTCAGGCGCATCTGACTCAGAATTTTCAGAGCTACTGGACTCAATATCCCGGCGGCTGGTTCTTTTATTATCCTGATGCGTTCAACCCGACCAGCACGGGCGATACTTACAACCTCGGTGGTAACCACATCCCGTCGTGGATCGTTCCAACGGCTCGACTGAAAGCAGAACCTTCGCAGAATGCCATCCTCGTGGGAGGAGGAAATGTCAACGGCGGCGGGGGTTCGCATCTCGTCAAGCTGACCGCGATGACGTCGGCACCGCACGACATTACGACTTCGCAGTACGCCTACGACTTCCGTGCCAACTCGGATTCCGGCAGCGGACGGATCTCAGCCATCGAACAGTCTCCTCATAGCATCGACACTATGTTCGTCACCACCGGCGACGGAACTTTTTTCCGGACCAGCGACGGAGGAACAACGTGGCAGAAAACGACGGGATTCACGGTCGCGCCGACCGAATGGATCTACACGTCAACGATTCTGGCATCAAATCTGGATCCGGACCTCGTTTGGACGTCAGGTGCCGGCTACGACAATCCTCCCGTCTACAAATCGACTGACGGAGGCATGACGTTTACTCCGATGAGTAACGGTCTTCCTGACACTCTGGTTCAGGATATTATCGCCAATCCTGCTGAGACAATGTTGTTTGCAGCAACTGACGTTGGACCTTTTGTATACATCGTGGCGGACGATCAATGGTATCCGCTGATCGGTTCCTACACGCCCATCAACTGGTATACCTCGCTTGAATACATCGAACGCGAAAACCTGGTTCGATTTGCAACATGGGGTCGCGGTACATGGGACTTTGAAATCGACTTTGGGACGATTCCGGTCGAATACCTCGACGTTACCAAAGGCACTGTTTCCGCAGGGACTCCGGCGGATGTAAACGAAAGCGACAATGTTGACTATTCGGTTCAACGATCGTCCACCACGCTCAACCCGACAGTCGAACTGGAAGGTGGATTCACTAGCCCGACACAGTTCCCTGACACCGTCACATGCACTCTGGAGTCCAGTGTTTTCTCGCGGGGCAACGTGACTCAAACGATCTTCGTGTACGACTATGTTGCGGGAAGTTTCGAGCAAGTTGACCAGCGAAATGCCAGCCGGTTCCAGGACCTCGTCGTTTCAGTTGATCTACCGGGAGACGTGAGCCGTTTTGTCGAGCCGGGAACGGGGAACATGGAATTCCGGATCCGATACCGGGCTGCCGTACAGCGGGCAAACTTCTCTGCCAACATTGATCAGGTCGTATTTGATTTCG
>JBCCFB010000455.1:0-2330 GCA_039029995.1 Planctomycetota bacterium | reverse complement strand
CAGATCCACTGCACATCCCTTGTTCTAATCTGAGAGCTCAAGAGAGAGTTTGAGCAAGGTGCATTAAATTGAGTTCTGTGCTTTCAGTGAGTTCAGGCATCTGTAAAATGCATGTATGTAATGAACAGCTCTCCTGGTCAAGCCAGGGGCATGTTTGTTATCACAACCCGCAGAAGTTGTGTAATATGATGACCAAGACAAAGAGGGCGAGGGAACGACCAGAAACCGAAAGGAACAGGCTGTCGGAATCATAGCCAAGTGAGACCGGACTACTGAAGCCTGTGAGGCTGACGTTGGCGGGCTCTGCGAATGCCCCTGTTATGTTTGAAAACTTCACCAGATCTATGATGCCCGGACCCCCTGTGTAGGCAGATCCATCAACCTCAAGCATTGCTGACGGATCTACGGTGAAAGTCCCTGCCACGTCGATCGCGTCGACTCCGCCGGAACCAAATTGCATGCTCAGCGTTGAACCCGTGTTCATAGCAAAGTTGCTGCCGACGGTAATACTGGCGGAGTCTCCCTGCAAACTAAGTAGCGAAGTCGCAGAGTCGTTCGTCATCGACAGGTTTCCGGAGAGGTTCAAAGCGCCTCCACTCATGCTGTATGTCACAGCCGCATCGCCGCCCCCGTCTCCGATCGAAAGACTGGAAGCGCTGACCGTACCCGCTGTCTGAGTGATTGCGTCCGTCGCGCCGGCGATCTGTCCGACAAGAATCGGGCTGTTGGCAGTGTTCAGATCAGCAGAAATGTTGAGTGACGAATTAAACCGGACGATCAGAATGTCAAACTGATTTGCTGCAGTAAAGTTGCTGGTCAGATTAACAGAATCACCGTTTTGAATGATCGCGTTAGTGGTATCACCCGAGTCTACAAACGTGCCCGGCAAAGTGTTATTTGCAATTGGAAGCGTTACATGCCCCCAGTTGTTCGGATTGGTGAACAGCAGGTCACCGTCGTTGTTGTCCCAGACGATTCTGAGATCGTCTGCAAATACCAACGAAGAACAACCGCAGGAGAACAAGAACACAGCTGGCAGCAAAACAGCCCTTACAAGCAATTCGTACAGACAGCGTTTCGTGTTCATATCTCAATTCTCGTCGTTCGGAACTGCAATCAAGCGGCTGAACCCGCGTTTTTCAAAACGGCCTTGGTTGTCCAAACGGCCTTGCCACCAGCCATTGTCGGCTCAGAGGTCCTTAGTGTCAAAATTGATACCAGGTGCGATCGCGCCATCGGCCAATTGTTCTGACGCGAAATACGGAACCGCTCGATCACGCTTCCAGTTGAATTTGCCGCTGTTTTCCAATTGAAATCGTCGGGCAACTCAGGGGGATCGAAAAGCAGTCTTCCGCGATTTCCATCTACCTGCGCCTGCGGCAACCCATCGCGAAGCCTGCCAGACCTAACACCATTAACGAAGACGGTTCAGGAACCCCGACGATCAGAAACATGCTGTCTCCGTCATACCCGATGGATGTCGGCGCGCTGAAGCCGGTGACATTGATATTTGCCGGATCGGCAAATGCACCGGACAGATTTGCAAACGTGACCAGGTCGATCGTGGCCGGTCCGCCCGAGTAGGCAGAGCCATCGATGTCCAGTATTGCGGATCCGCTGATCGAAAACGTATTGCCGACGTCGATTGCATTGATACCCGTTGCGCCGAACGCGAGATCAAGCGTCGATGCTCCGTTAAGTGTAAAGTTACCGGCGCCTACGTCTGCAGTATCTCCCGACAGACTGAACGTGGACCCGTCAACATTGTTAAGCGTCAGCCCTCCGCTAAGGCTGAGCGACCCATCGCTGATGGTATAGGTCGATGATGCGTCACCTAGTGTCAGTGCCGAAGCAGTAACAGCACCTGAAGACTGTGTTATGGAATCCGTATTCCCCGCGATCTGCCCGAGAAGGATCGGACTGTTGTTCGTATTCAGGTCAGCCTGGATGTCCAATGATGAGCCGAATCGGACAATAAGAATGTCAAATTGATTCGCCGCATTGAAGTTGCTGCTTAGCAGCACGTTGTTTCCATTCTGGATAATCGCGTTGGTTGTATCGTTGGCGTCATCATTCGGGTGAACAGGATCATCCCCGGTATCCAGCCACGCCCCGGGGAGAGTGTGATTTGCAAGGCCGCTTGGATCGAGGTTCGCCCAGTTGAGCGGATTCGAAAACTCCAGATCACCACCGCCATTATCCCAGATCGCACGAAGATCTTCACCATGGGCATTTGACAACGGAAAAATTGAACAAGCAAAGAGTGTGGCAGAAAAAAGTGCGCCCAACAGGATAGATACTCTGCGGCGGTTCCCGTTCAAGTTCATAGT
>JBCCFB010000454.1:0-2333 GCA_039029995.1 Planctomycetota bacterium | reverse complement strand
TCCAAATCATGTGTAAGAAGGTCGGACTCGATGAAGTCGCGGCCCGCGAAAGCAGCCAGATCGGCTTTCCGTCCGAACCAACGCAGTCTAGAGGCAGTCCGGAGGGCAGGCAACGGCGAGACGTGGGATGCCGCGGATTCCTTACTGGAGCGTACGGAATTAATCCAAACGCGGTTCGTGATGTGGAGAATTCAACAAAATGACAAGGTAGAGACTCAGTTCGAGGAGGGGCTGCCGGCAAATTTGCCGAGACAACGATCAATGACTCCGAATAAGTCCTCGATCTCAAACGGTTTGGATAAATAGTCGACCATTCCCGAATTCATACATTTCTCACGTGTTGTCGAGATAGCATTGGCTGTCCAAGCCACGATCGGAATATCCTTTATACGGCCATCGGCTGACCATTTCTTGATGGTCGTCGAAGCCTCAAATCCATCCATTACCGGCATCTGGCAATCCATCAGGATGAGGTCGTAGTCGTCATTTTCTGCGATTGCATCAATCGCTTCACGGCCGTTTACGCAGGATTTGAAATAGAAGTTCGCCGTTTCGAATAGATCTTCTGCGAACATCCGGTTGATAGCGTTATCCTCAACCACCAACAGCCGGATCGGCCTGTCGAGACCGTATTCGCGAGCCAGTGGAATGGAGTCGGTATAGCTGTATCGCTTTTCAGCATGTCCTGAAGCAAGCGACTTCAGCCTTAGTGCGTGGAAGAAACGGGACTGGCAAACAGGTTTGGATAGTGCATTCTCGAGCTTTAGACCGTCAGTCTGTTCGTCGTTGAGCTCGGATCCTGCGGTCACGACGGGGACAATTCGAATATCGCTGCCACCGCGGCAGTTCCTGATTTTGTCGTGAAACAGACGCAAATGATCCGCGTTGTCATGAAAATCGATGACCACCGCGGAAAAGTTGGTGAGGTCACAAGTGGAATCAACGTCCAGCACTCTCAAATCGCCGCCAACAGCTCGCAATAATTCACCGAAGTTGCCGGCAAGTGCGCTTGAAAGCCCGAGTGCCCCGACGATTAGCGGCGTTTCGAGGTCCTGTGGAGGCTCTCGTGTTTCTGCGCCTTCGGGGAGTTCGAAATCGAGAACAAAACTGAATTCTGTTCCGGCGCCGACGGTACTATCGACGTCGATTCGTTCACCACCCATCAGCTTCACGAATTCGAGGCAGATGTTCAGTCCAAGACCTGTGCCTTCATATTTCCTCGTATTGGAACTGTCAGCCTGGCTGAAGGGCTGAAAGATAGCTTCGCGTTCTTCGGCGGAAATTCCGATGCCGGTGTCTCGCACAAAAAACTCAACCGTTGCACTCTTCCCGGTTACCGACTTTGCATGTGCGGAAACTGAGATGCTTCCTTCCTCGGTAAACTTGACCGAGTTACCGACAAGATTGAACATCAGCTGTTGCAGCTTGCCGGCGTCGGCAATCATCTGCACTGGAATTCGAGGGTCAACAAATCCGGTCAGGTCCACTTCGGGTTTGTTCTTTGCGAGACTGCTTCCTACGGATTGAATAACACCTTCGACAAGATCAAATAAATTGGTCTCTTCGACACTGAGCCCCGACTGTCCAGCCTCGATCTTAGAAAAGTCAAGGATGTCACCGATGACATTGAGTAGTGATTCGCCGCTTGTCCGGCACGCGCTCAAATAGCTGCGTTGCCTGCTGGTTAACTCGGTGGCTTCCAGCAGACGCGTCATCCCGAGGATTCCATTAAGGGGAGTTCGCAATTCGTGGCTCATCGTTGCGACAAATCTGGTTTTGGCTTCATTGGCCGCCAGCGCCCCGTCAAGCGCAGTTTCGAGTTCCCGTTGCAGACGCCACTTTTCGGTCAGGGCGACAACGAGCTGGTTTACTTCTGCGCTGTCGAAAGGTTTCTTCAGGATAAGAAGATTGTCAGTGCGCCCCAGTTCCAGTTGTAGATCCTGCCAGCTGTGGTCAGAGTAGGCGGTGCAGATAACGATCTGAAGCTGCGGATCAACTTTCCAGAGCTCTTGAATCGTTTTCAGTCCGTCCCAGCCGGGAGGCATCCGCATATCAACAAACGCCACCGCCATCGGCCGGCCTTCTTCACAAGCCTGTCGCGCAAGTTCAACTCCCTCGCGCCCCTGGTAGGCTGACACGAGGTCATAAGTAATAGACTCAACTGCGGTCTGAGCTTGAATTCCGAGAAAGAGGTCAGCGGGATCGGAGTCCTGCTTTTCCGGCGCCTCCAGGATCTTCCGGTAATCGGAGTGAATGGCCGGTGTATCGTCGATAAACAAAATTCGATTGTTGAACTCCATTTGGTTTTCACTGGAATCCGTTTCAACTACGCC
>JBCCFB010000453.1:0-2352 GCA_039029995.1 Planctomycetota bacterium | reverse complement strand
GTGAAGATCAGGGGTGAAGAGCAGGGGTGAAGAGCAGGGGCGTGATGATCCGACGAGTTCAGGTGCGCAAATCCGGCTTGCGGTGCACGAATTGAAAACGATGCAAAACAAAAAAGCCGCTGCCCGTTCGGGCAGCGGCTTCAAGGAAATGCAATTCTGTTGATCGACAACTCTAATTGACTTTGCCGTAGCTCATTCCGGGCTCAAGCCCGTTGAAGTGATGATTCGGGCCGAGATGGCTGGGAGCAATCACATTGTCGTTCTGGTTAACACCGGGAGCGACCACGCCGTAGTCGTTTTCGAAAATCGGATCGTTCACCCATGCGAAACCCGGTACAAATTCGACCCGCCCGTCTTCGAACAGCAGGTTCTGCCCTTTGGCTTCGTGATTGCCGCTACGACGGCGATCAAGGTCACGTGAAGGCATATCCGAGAGGAGTATCAGATTGCCACGGCCGAGATTAACAGGTGCTCTGAGGCCAGATTCATCGACGTAGCCCATCGTGTAACCGTAGTGGCCACCCATTGTGTGGTGGAGATAAATCAGTCGCGGTCCGACGGCCGACTCAACTTCGCTGACTGAAGGAATGAAAACCGGCTGGTCTTCCACACGCCCGGGGCAGGAGAAGACACTGTCGTTTTCTACAAGGCCGGACTCTTTAAGGATAGGAGCGTAAATTCCGCTGGCTGCCAGATTGCCTTCGAGAGTGGCACTCGGGAAATGCCCGGAGGGGTCACTCGAGCTGAAAGACAGCATCGCAGCTCCCAGCGAACGCATGTTGTTCTGACAGGAGGAGACGCGAGCCTGATAGCGGCTGTATGAAATTGCCGGCAACAGAATCGAGACGAGGACCGCCATAGCTGCAACGGCTACCAGCAGATCGCTCATTGACCATCCGCCAACCGTTGAAGAATGAGGATCGGCGGCAGGCGAAAGCGTCGCGTCTTCTTCGGCCGGGATCTCCGGCTCTTCAATTGCTGCGACAGGGATCGAAGGTCCGAAACCTGCCATTCGATCCGGAGCGCCGGCTGAGAATGACTGCGCAACCAGGTCTGCACGACCGGTCTTGTCTAATGACGCAACCATCTCGCAGGTACGGCGCGCAAGGCCCGGTGGCGGACCTGCAGGCGGATCGAGGTGATCGAGCGGCTGCAGTGACGCCTTGATCTTCAGCAGCTCTTCCTCAAGCTGCGGATCGG
This sequence comes from Planctomycetota bacterium, assembly GCA_039029995.1. Classification (GTDB taxonomy): domain Bacteria; phylum Planctomycetota; class Planctomycetia; order Pirellulales; family Pirellulaceae; genus Mariniblastus. The sequence continues at coordinate 1,152 of JBCCFB010000453.1, read as the reverse complement.
AATCTATCAGTTGCTGGACTTCACGCTGTTGTTGAGCTTCCAGTGCTCCTAACACGTAACCCAGCAAGTCTTCTTGCGATGGGTGTTTCACTTTGTCTGGTCCCAAAATGTAACTTTATCAAGAGCAGCCGTCATTCATTGACGAGCCGCCTGTGCGTATATCTTGTGTGCGTATATCTTGTTAGTCCGTCAGTTCCCGTGACTTCCACGTCTCGGTCAAACGAGCGACTGCTGAGTGCAGCCGGCTTTTCACCGTACCCACGGGGACCTCAAGAACTTCGGCAGCTTCGCGGTACTTCATTCCCTGGTAGTAAACCAGTTGAATAACCGCATTCATGATCTCCGGAAGCTCATCCAGTTTCTGGCGAACGATGCGTCCACGTTCAGCGGAAACGGCAGCGTCCTCAGGACCTGTGTCTTCGCATTCCAGCAGATTTACCAGTCGGCCGACATCTTCATTGTCCTGCTCGCGCGGCGTATCAAGGCTGACCATGTTATGGCGCTTGTTACGTCGGCGGGCGTCGATGGCGGCGTTGGTTGCGATCGTATAAAGCCATGGACGGAAACGCCGTCCTTCCTCAAACAACTCGCATTTCAGATGCACCTGCAGAAAAGCAGTCTGAAAGACATCTTCCGCCATTTCGGCATTTCCGATGTAGCGGCGCAGATAGCTGAACAACTCGCGTTCGTAGCGATAGACAAGCTGAGCAAACAGCTCACGGTTGCCTGTCTGGCGGTATTCCAGCAATAGTTGTTCGTCAGTCATGGGCATCGTTTTGGCAGCGAGCTGCCTCGCGTCGTTATTGAGAAAATCGGGGTTTCTGGCTTCCATGTCTTTTTACGTATTCTAACCGGAAGGGTTCGGGCCAAAGCCGCGATTTCCTTGAATACGCCTCCATTGCGAACGGGTTTACGGATCGTCTGCTACTAGCAGCTTCGTCGATACCTTTGACACATGCGGTCGTTTGACAGTGTTTTTTCAGCGATTTAAACTCGGCGGGCACCTTTTGCCCTTCAAAAACCGCTTTGAAAACGTGTGAGGCATCACAACCGGGGCTCAGGATCTACCGGTTACCCGGAGTTTTCCGATTTTGCCTCTGGCTTTGCTCAAGTGAGCTGCCTCTCCACTGAATGGCATCCAACGCAACCCTC
>JBCCFB010000452.1:0-2356 GCA_039029995.1 Planctomycetota bacterium | reverse complement strand
GTCATCGACTGAGTATGCACAAGCTGACCGGCGCGCAGGATTCCAACCCTGTCGCAGACCTCTTCAATCTCGGAAAGCACGTGCGATGAAAAAATCACGGTCCGGCCCGCCGCTTTCGCTTCGTCAATAAGTTTCAAGACTTCACCGCGCACCGTCGGATCAAGATTCGCGGTCGGTTCATCCAGAATCAGAAGCGGAGACGAGCATGACAGGCAAAGTGCCAGCGCGAGTTTTTTCCGCATACCGGTGGACATGAAGACGACAAGCCGGGACAGATCCAGTTCCAGCCGTTCGGCCAGCGCGGCCGCCTGGTCATAGTCCGAGTCGCTGCGCATCTGGCACAGCAAACGCAGTACATTTCTTCCACGCATCATCCGGAACATCCGCGCATCACCGGGTATGTAGCTGACCCTCTGGTGAACGTGAACGCGATCCCGCAGACAATCCAGCGAATCAATCTTCGCCGTTCCCGAGGTTGGAGTTAGAAACCCCATCAGCAAGCGGATCAGTGTGGACTTTCCTGCACCGTTGGGCCCGAGCAGCCCGAACGTTTCTCCCCGCTCAATCGAAAGCGTGCAATCCTTCAGCGCTTTGAGGTCGCCGAATGTTTTGCAAAGCGAGTGAGTTTCGACGAGAGCTGTCACGGCTGATCTTTGATTCGGATTACACTTTGATTCAACAACACAAGTGCTGAAGACGGTCCGGCTAACGTAGCGGAACTTTCCCCATCAGGCGTCTGAGCATCCCGATCTGGCCGGCATGGACCATCTCGTGGTCACCCGCAAACAACAACGCTCCATAACGGGTATCAAAAGCCGCATGAGGCTGGTCGGTCTGTTCATCGAGTTCGGCATCTTCAAAACCCGCGACTTCAATGAGCATCCGGCTGTGGACCTTTTCCATGACCTCACGAATCTCGGCAGGCTCAGGATATTTCTCGCGATCCGCCTCTGGCTCGGTCCCACGCATGAACAGCTTCCGGAACCTGGACGACATCAATTGTTTGTCTACTTCGAGGTTGCGCCCTCTCTGGCGGAACAACGTTAGTCCATACTGCGCCATCGCAAGGTGGCCCGCCTGCCAGGCAATGTGAGTGACATAGCCGGCTCCAGATTCCGGTACAAAGAACCAGTCGTCTTCGGAGAGGTCGTCGAGCAACGAATTTGTGTAACGTCGGGCGAACTCCATGTTCCGCACTGCGATCATGACACGTTCGGAGACCTGTCCCTGTAGAGCCGTGGCGTGGTCGAAAATTGACATTATTCTCTATCCGGAATTGATTGCAGCGCTACTTGCGATTCAGACATGGCTTCAGGCATCGATTTCAAACATGCCTTCTATTTCGACGGCTGCTCCGAGCGGTAGACCACTCATGCCGACGGCGCTGCGCGTGCCGACTCCCGCGTCTTCGCCGAATACTGAAGCCATCAGTTCGCTGCAGCCGTTTACAACTGCGGGTTGACCTGTGAACGCCTGCGTCGAGTTCACCATCCCCGTCAACTTGATTACCCGTTTGACTCGATCCAGCGAGCCGAGATGCTGCCTGAGGGTTGCAAGGATGGCAAGCCCGCACTGCCTCGCGGCCTCGTAACCGGCATCCTGATCAATCTCATGACCGACACAGCCGGTGATGATCGACCCGTCAGTATTGATCGGAAGGTGACCGGAGGTATAAACCATGCCGCCAACTGTTATCGCCGGCTTGTAAACCCCGACAGCCCCCGGAGGTGGAGGTAGTTCAAGACCGAGTTTCTCAAACCGTTGTTCGTTAGTCTCAGCCGCGTCACTCATTTTTTTCTTTCCGGAATATTGCGGATGCGATCAGTTCTGAAGCTGCGAAAATCAGACTTCACAGTCCGATGCACTGATTTTATGATTCGAAACCTGTTCCACCAGTGGGCACGCTGATAAGCTTTTAGACGTCCGGGAGGAAAAAGGGGAAATGATCAAAGACAGTAACAAGAATTACGGCTACGAAGGCGTAGGCAACTCATCTTCGGTACCGACGAATCCGGAAACGACCGGACAGAATTCACCGCAATTCACTTGCTGCATTTGCAACAAGAGGTTTGCAAAAGAATCCACCAAGGTATTCCCTTTCTGCAGCACCCGTTGCCAGCAGATTGATCTAGGTCGCTGGTACAACGAAGAATACGCACTTCCGCTGGACGGGCAGGAAGAGCAGGAATTTGATTCAGAAGAAGAATCATAGTCCCGCCCGGTTAGCAGTCCGCTGGAGTCAGGGAATTCTGGAGTTCAGTCAGCGCAACAAAAAAAGCCGGAGCATTTTGCTACGGCTTTATCAACTTGCTTTGTTTCTGAATTCGACGTTTCTGAATTCGACGTTTCTGAATTC
>JBCCFB010000451.1:0-2436 GCA_039029995.1 Planctomycetota bacterium | reverse complement strand
GTGATATAGGACCCATCAGACCCTAGCTTGCTATCCGATTGCCCCTACTTCTCCATGGTCAAGTCAAACAGCTCCATTGCGAGTTCCCGCTGAAACGGGTCCTCAGTGTTGTTGATCGATCGGGTCAGGTAGATCCCCATAGAACCAGCCTCTTCTCCCATCGCCTCAAAGCACTGTCGCAAGGGGTCCGCCTCTCCACACTCAATTGCCATCTCCACGATCCAGAAATCCTCGCGCAGAATGCGGGCAACTTCGCCCGGTGCATCGCCCGCCAGTGCGAAGAGCAAACGCCGGTATTTGCTTTCACCCGGATCTTTTCTGACCCGTTCAGCTGTCATCGAGACGAACGGCTCGATTTTGTCACCATAAGCGGAAGCGATTCCCGCTACGAAATGCCAATCTACTACTTCGGAATCGAGATCGACGAATAACTGACTAATCAACTCATCATCCAATTTCGTTTCCGCCAGACATCTCGCACAATTCTCACGCTCCCACGCGCTGAATTCGTTCGGCTGTAGCCCCGGGGGCCTCAATCAAAGGGCGGTATCCGATCACAAAACGAAGACCATCAAATTGCCTGACGGAATCGATACTCTCAAGCACCGGAAATTCCAGCCCTTCCCTTTCGGCGATTTGATCTAGCGAATGGAGAATTGCAGGCAACGTTTCTTCGTCTGCCCACTGGAATACCAGCTCGAAAACGTCTGAAGATTGTCCGGTTGCACCGATCGCTTCGATCAAGGCCTTACGTCCGTTGTCCCCAAATCTACGACTGGCGAGGGCAGTTGCAACAAACGGCGCCGCGATTTTTTTCGACTCCTCGCTGGAAATGAGCTCACGACATACGTCGATCAGACCGTCTGAGTCGTACTTGAAGAGCCGCCCCAGCAACTCGCTGTATGTGCCAGTCAAATGACCACACTTCTCCAATGACGGGACAGGGGCAGATTCGATCTGGCGGACTGTGTTGATCTGCAGGAGGTAAACAGTATCCTCGGGCTTGCAATCGGCAGGTGAATCCGGATTGATGCAGAACCTCATGACTCCGACCGGGGTGAGCGGATCATCCGTTGAGTCGGCCAGTTGAAATTCGATTGCAACTTCAATTTGCAAACGCACATCGGACACCCCTGCGCTTTCATGTTCGGCCCAGTTCTCAGCCTGAACATCGCGATAGTACAACCCCGACTCAAGTCGATTCATGACGGTTCCGTCAGCGATCTCAGGATTCCTGTTTGCAGCATCAAGAATTCGTGATTCCTCGTGATCACATAGCAGACCTTGGGGCATTGCATCCCAGACGGTCATTTCTCCATTTCGGTACCAGTGGCCATCCAGTTCGACCATATGCTGGTGCAACTCTCGATCATGCTCCGAGTCTGATTCAGGATTGGGGATCTTGATTTCGGAATGTCGAATAACCGAGCGGATAACGGGGCGTGGGTTCTGCGCGGCCATCGCGAGTACTTCTTCACTCGCCCAGATGAACACATTGGATCGGCAGGGAAACTCACCGTCGGATTGCAATTGCCCCGATTGATACTGCTCTAGAATCCGGGTTGCAGCCATCAAGGCGTCCTGCGCCAGCCTGCTTTCCAATCGCACGAACTCCTCCGAAGTCAGTCGGGCTTCGCTGAAGCATGGGCCGCCGGACCCTTGGTATCGTTCTTCAACAGTGTCATTCCTGCCAGAAGCAAAAGGATCTGAGCTTGCTTCCCTGGCTTGAGGAGAAAACGGAGGCGGCTCGTCGGAGATTTCCTGAGCCACGACAAACGGGCAGCAGGACATGAAAATCAAATAAATGATCGGAAGTGATCTCGCATGGCACAAAACTCTGATCAACGAAAGATTCTGAATTACTTTGCGGGTCATGACTTTCCGGCTCCCGAACAATCTGGTTTTCATTAAATACAAGCCCGAACATCGACTGTGACACTGTTTGTGTATTTTGTGATTTGCATTTTCAAAAACGACAGGTAGTTTTCGGAATGAGCAGACATGGCCTTCGACAGCAACAGGAGATTCCCTACGGTCCTTCCACTGACCTCAGCGCATGAAAAAAGCCGCACTGTCGGTTCTGGCTTAAACCAACAGGCGGCTTTTAACTATCAATTTGGTAGATGCCGATTAAACGGCTGACCTCTCACCTGAGCAACGTCAGTAATGAAACTTATTTTGCTCACATAAGACCATCTCCACGGATAAGTCAGACATGTCACCATGACTGACCGTGCTTCACGACTGAATAAACAGCCGGAGCTATCTTTCTAGTATCCCTAGAAAGGAGGTGATCCAGCCGCAGGTTCCCCTACGGCTACCTTGTTACGACTTAGTCCCTGTCATGAAGACCTCCTTGGGCGCCTCTCTCTCCGAAGAGTTGAGTCAGCGACTTCAGGCCATCCCCACTTCAGTGGCTTGACGGGCGGTGTGTAC
>JBCCFB010000450.1:0-2456 GCA_039029995.1 Planctomycetota bacterium | reverse complement strand
GTAACTACGAGGCGGCGCATTGATAATCCCCACGAAAATGATGTCGCTTCAAGCCCTCAATAATAGTCAGGACCGGTGTCTTGTTCGATCCTTCCGGGCTTTCCCCCGCGGAGACTTGCAATTGCCAACTAAAGCCTTCACGATTTAGTGACTCCACGCACAACTAATCCCGATAATTCTGCAACCTTGAGGTGAATTCGTGGCTCAAAATGACTTCCAAACAGAATCCACAATAAAGCGAAATCGTTCCTCTCGAAGCAAGGTTCGAATTACGAACAAGCGCTGGGCCGGATATGCTGCGGCTGCGATGGCAACGACGCTCGGAACCGGTTCAACTGCCGAGGCTGACGTCCATTACTCCTCCGTTGATCAGCAGGTCAATTACGCCAGCGCGCCCGGCGGCAATGCGGCAGTCTACAACTTCTCTCTAGCCGGCAGCGCCTTCTTTTCGGTTGCAAACGTCTACATCGGCCCCGGTAGTGAGGGATTCGCCGGCTTTCAAATCAACGCGCCGTCAGGAACCGCAATGTTTGGAGGATTTACTGCGAGCGGCTATGGCAACAACACACTGCATGTTCAACGGCATGCCTCCGGCGGACTGGTTTCTGCCGTTTCATTCCTGATGAACGCACCCGGTGGCTATTACGGTTCCTTCGCCTCCATGGCTTCGCAGATTTACGGACCATTCGTAAATCCCGGTAACGGGTTCATCGGTTTCAAGTTCGATATCGGTCTTGGAACACAGTACGGCTGGGCGCAGGTCGATATGGATGGACCCCAGATGAATTCTTTTACACTGATCGACTATGCGTACGCTGATCCCGGGGAATCGATCTCTTTCGGTCAGATCCCTGAGCCCGGTTCGATGGGGATGCTTGCTCTGGGAGCATTCGGGCTGATTGTCTGGCGACGAAGTCGACCGGAGTAAAAAGACAGCGACACATTATGGTTGCCGCCAGTTGATGATGACCTGTTCATCGATGGCGGGCGACCTGCTCCAGTGCAAATTCGATGCTTGGCAGATATTCGAGGTTCGACCGGCGCTCGCAAAACATGGTGGCCGGCGTGTCGCATCAAAGCAAACATCCGGCCCCTTTTGTCCGTTGGAACGGAAAGGACCGGATTGTTTTCGGTTGCATGGCGATGTTTGCACCGCACTCGATGCCGAACCACTACCTCATGATTTGAATACCGAAGATCAGGTTGTGGCTTGAGTAAACGAACGAATCAAAGAATGCGCCGTTCAACTCAAGATCAGTGGTCGTGTTACCCATGTAACGATACTCAGCGTACAGGCTGCGGTCGGGGCGATCACGGAGACTGATTCCCGCAAAACCCTGGTAAGCGAAAGCCCAGTCGTCAATTTCGTAGTTGTCGGCACCAACAACGAATTCACCGTCCTGACGGGAGACCCCGATACCGGCACCTCTATAGAAACCGACGCGTCCCTGCGGCGTGGACTCACGCACAATATTGACCATGCTTGAGAAGTTGTTCAGACGACCATCGAAGTTTGTGACGCCGCCGAAAGGGTTGAACCAGTCTTTACCCGAGTTGTTGCGCCAACTTGTTTCTGCTTCGATTCGAGTTTGCGAGTTCAGATATTGCCCACGCGCTACACCGACAACAAATCCGTCGTTGAAAGAACCCGTAAACAGATTCGGTGCGACTTCCCCCTGGTATTCTTCGGTATAGACTCCGCCTCCGAAGAATGAAACGTAGCGCTGGGGGCACGGATTGCAATCAAATGTCACTTCCATCGACGGCAACATGGAAATCAGATTGCTCAGTCTGCCATTACCTCTGCCTGATCCGCATCCGCAAGAACTCTTTTCGCATCCGCAACACTGCTGCTCTCCGCATTGATTGAACAGCCGGCCCGGTGTGCCGCATGTGCCCAATCCTGAAAAGCGGTGTCCCTGGCCGGAAACTGCAACGGCCTCACCACAACTGCCGCAATCAGCTGAGCTGACTGAACTACCGATGACAGGTGACCCTATGACGGTGGCCGGATGAGACGTGGTTACATCCTGGGCGTATAGTTGACCAGAGGCCACAAACATCAGGACAACCAGCACAGCTTTACTTTTTTGAAGCATCACATCCCCCTCTGATTCCGCCGATACAGTAGTAGCAGTCCTACCCACTCAGATATTCGTTTCGACACGAATAATGCATGAATCGCGGATTTCAGCTGCAAAGATTCCTGCCCACGTGGCTCGCGGCATCAAATGCAGAACAACCGGCTTCTTTGATACAACTCGACCTGCCCCAAAGGGTTGGAAGGGCATAAATGCTTTCATCTGGAAGCATTCATCTAGAGGCAGTTTCAAAACCGTCTCAAGATGATCATTAGAGCGGCAAGTTTAGCAAAGCCGAGAAAGAGGAACGAATAGAATTCGTATCTGGTGACAAGCCTTCTGAAGTCGTGTAGCCAGCTGATTGTTCTTTCGATC
>JBCCFB010000449.1:0-2464 GCA_039029995.1 Planctomycetota bacterium | reverse complement strand
TAAAGCCTGACGAGAGAATCCATCCGTGCTGACGCAACAATCCAGGTATCCAGGTCAATTGGTAGCGTCAGCACCATGCCCTCGTTGTAGTCTGTATGGCTGCCCATCAACTCGACTCTTCCCGGAGCACGGGCAGCGACTAGCGGTTCAGTTCCGAACCTGGTTCGAAACTCCTGTTTCACCAGTGCGACTCGAGACAAGACCGAAGAAGTCATAGCGGATTTTCCATCAAATACTCCAGGTTCGTGGTGATTCATTTTATTCGACAAATTGAACTTTCCCTAAGTCTACCGGAGATCAACATAGTCAAATTCGGCGACGGATGATTCTCGACAAAACAGTCCAACTCGGAATGCAACCAATCACCCTGGCCATCTCCGCCATTTAAATTTGCCGGCTGCACATAGATGTTGTCGCGGTTGAACTCCACATCGTCTCCCTTTACCAGCATGTTGACGTTAAGGCGATCGGAGCACTCGGTAGCCCAATGCAAGAATTTTTCCTGACGCAATCCAGATACAAAAAAAGGCTTGAGCCAAAATGGCTCAAGCCTTGCTTGTTGTAAATCAATTCCCGCTCGTTCACACGAATAGATTTATGAGTTCGTCGAGGCAGACGATGCTGCACTCAGCAACGAGTCGAGTTTTGACTGGGCAGGCTGATGATTGCCTGCAACCGAACTGTTAATAGTCTCCGATCACTTCGCCGCCACGAATAGAGGCCAGTGCTCGATAAGTCCCGATGTCGATATTTTCGTTGATCGTGTGAACTGATCCATCCATGAAGACGAACTGGGCAAGTCCTGCATGCGGAGCAGAAACTCCACGGTCAGCACCGGTTCCTTCGCCGCGAGCCTGGTTCGGGCCGTATTCGCAATCGAACAGAACCATGTGGCCGTGATCGTCCTCAGGCACATCAATGTCGCGGGTAGCAGCAAACCAGACGTTCTCAAAGTTCGGATGTGGAGGAACGCCGATCGGATTACCAGCGGAATCGAGAATCGGGCCGTTGGTACGTTCACCGATAGCGAGCGTGTTCGAACTTCCGTCTCTCAGGTCTCCGTAGCCGACTTCACTGTTGCGATAAAACGGTCCTGCACTGAGGTCCGGTGTCGCGTCGAGGTTGATATCGTCACTCGGATTGGTCGGCGTCTCAACAACGCCCGAAGCAGGTCCCCAGTTCGCACAGTAGCTGGCCGCAGCGTAGCGTTCGATCGGGCTGGAAGTTTCGTCACGAACGACGAATGCCTTCGGCGACCACGAATCTGTCGGGCAGATGAAGACTGATAGTTCCGTTTCGCGCGCTGCCAGGTTGGCAGGATCAAATACAGGCAGATCCTGGTCGATCAAATCGTACAGGTTGCCCTGTTCAATCTGAGGCAGAATCAGGGCTCCCCACGCCAGTCCGAGATAGTTGGCCGTTGGTTGACTCACTGAATAGCCGGTAGCCGCACCATAGTCTGCTCCGCTCATGTACTGATAGCCCGGAGGAAACGCACCGAATGCGCTTTCGTAGTTGATCAGAGCGATGCCAAGCTGCCGCATGTTGTTTTTGCAGGCGGTACGCCGTGCTGCTTCGCGAACCTGCTGGACAGCCGGCAGAAGCATACCGATCAGAATCCCGATGATGGCGATGACGACGAGTAGTTCTACAAGCGTGAAGCCGGCGCTTGTGCGCGCACGGCCGCTTTTGAATGTTGAATTAAGCATTGAATTTATCTTCTTCTGTATGATTTCGAATTGGGATTTGACTACTCAGGAAATCAAGAACGTTTGTTGTGGTAGACTACGAGCGCAACTGAAAGCCCTACGCGCACGTGCCACGAATCAACCGCTCATGGAGTGAGTAGAAGTTGGAATAGACCGGATTTGCCGGAAACACCGGCCCCGATCAAATCCGCGTGCTTTAGAGAGCGGCCTAAGCCAAAGGCGGACCGCGTGCACCGATGGTGCCCAATTCGGCAGATACAGAAAATCCTGTGCTCGAAAAGTCGGGATCATCCAGTGCAGGCAACGCCTGATCCAGATCCAACTCGTACGAAGCTGGAGAACATGCTTCGGATTCGAACAGGTGAAGACAGAAATAAGGTCCGTCACTTTCGCCGGGTTCGCGATCAGGCGATCCGGGTACTGAGCCGTTTGCACTTTTCGCGTCAACTTTGCAAACGAGGGAGCTTCGGGAAATTCCTTGAATCGCAGGCAGAGTCCTCTGAAGATCTTCAAAGGCTTCTTTCAGGTCGACTGAATCGTGACCGTTCTCGTCAAATGCGCCATACGTGCCAGGGTACAGGCTACTCGCCCCTGCGTCGGGGTTGTGACTGTAGATCGAGTCGGCAGAGTGCTGGTGAGTTTGACCAACAAGGTGGCAAAAGCTGTGAAAATTCGGATTGCCAACGCAAATCAGACACAGCAAAGCCACCATCCTGGCGTCGCCAGGCGATGGAAATGGCGCTATGTTTGCTGGG
>JBCCFB010000448.1:0-2470 GCA_039029995.1 Planctomycetota bacterium | reverse complement strand
GCCTGAGGGTTGATGTCCCTTCGTGTTGATGTTGTCGGGCGCTGGCGCAGTTGAAAGCCCGAATTTGCCGGCAATTTCACCCCCGGAACCAGCTTCCTGACGATATTGCCACTTGATTTCGGGTTTAATTGGCCAGCTACCATTTAAAAGCGGGATTTTGTCTTGTCGCCGGGGCGGTTCAAGCTTATTGTTCTGTCATCTGACGCATATTGCGTTGCTTCCGGCCGGATAAACGAGACACTACCCTCTGATGGGTTTTTGATACCGGCCTCTATTTTCAATGAATTGGATTTTCATTCCTGTCAGCGATTGCTGACCATATGCCGCTGACTAACGGTTGTGTTGACCGCTCTGGAAAAGCTGCAGCGTAATTTTTTTACGCAGCGGATTCTGAGACTTTCTTGTTTATCCAGAGTTCTTTGATTGCATGTGAGCACAGATCGCCACTTTGCATCATTACGAATTCGCGTTCCTCAGTTATGAACGCGCGCAGCCGGCCGATATACAGATGACTTCGAGCCAGTATTGCGGAGCAATATAGCTACTTCCGCGCCGATGGAACTCCATCCCGCAAGTGGCTGGCATCATCGAATATCGAAAACACCAAAAAGAATATTAAGACGTGAAGACCTTCAAACAACTTGAACTGATTAGTCCCATCCAGCGGGCTCTCAAAGAAGCTGGATACAAAGAGCCGACGCCGATTCAGGCGAAGACAATTCCCCAGGCACTTTCGGGTCGTGATGTTCTGGGTTGCGCCCAGACAGGAACCGGAAAAACTGCCGCTTTCGGGCTGCCAGTTCTGAACAGGCTGGGAAGCGGGAAAAAGAAAGCGATTCCGCATCAGCCATTCGCTCTGGTGCTGGTACCGGCGAGGGAACTTGCCATTCAAATCGGCGAGAGTTTTGCAATCTACGGAAAACACCTGCGTCTGCGTACTGCACTCGTCTATGGCGGAGTCAATCAGGCAAAACAAGTCCGGCAGATGCAAAGAGGCGTACACATTCTTGTCGCCACTCCGGGGCGACTTCTTGACCTGATGCAACAAAGGCAGATCAGTCTTGATCTGCTGTCAATGTTTGTGCTGGACGAAGCAGACCGCATGATGGATATGGGCTTCCTGCCCGACCTGAAACGGATCATCAGCCGTCTTCCCGAACAAAGGCAATCCCTGTTCTTCTCTGCAACTCTTGCTCCGAACATTGTTCAGCTTTCAAAGCAGCTGTTGCACAAACCGGCGCACGTGAACGTGACTCCGAAAACGAGGACAGTTGAACGGATCGCCCAGCACGTCATGTTTGTCAACAGAAAGGCAAAACAAAAGACACTCAACGCGATTGCATCCGGCTCAGACGTCGGCCGACTTCTTGCGTTTACACGGACCAAAAGAACGGCAGATCGTGTTTCAAAACGTCTGGAGAAAGCCGGTATCCGCGCAGCAGCCATTCATGGAAACAAATCCCAGAACGCAAGGGTCAGAGCCCTCGAGTCATTTCGCGGAAATAGAGTGCAGGTTCTGGTGGCTACCGATGTTGCCTCACGGGGCATCGATGTCGATGGTGTTACCCACGTCGTCAATTATGACATGCCCGAAGATCCGGAAAGCTACGTTCACCGCATCGGTCGCACTGGACGGGCCGGAAGCACCGGTAGTGCGATCTCGCTTTGTTCAAACGATGAACGGGGCTATCTGAAGTCGATTGAAAAGATGATCGGCCAGAAGGTGGCCATCATGAATGCCCGGGAGATGCCGGAATTGCGCGACGAGCAAGTTCCGGTAGATAAAGATCGAAAATCGCCGGCAAAACGGAAGCCCCGCGCATACGACGATACTGAAAGTTTCCAGGAGTTTTGTGAAGGCCTTTTTGAGGACCACGATCAGGAATCTCCTGCGGAACGATCGGCTGACGGGCACGGAAATGACGGTAAAACGCGGGGGCAACGTAGACAAAACCGTCGCAGTGACACCGCCGGTAGAAGGCGAAACAAGACAAGTCGCCGGGATGAAAGCGACTGCAGTTCGAATCAGAAACGTAGATCAAACCGCCGCGGGGTGGCAGGACGGGCTTCCAGCGGAGACAATTCAAGTAACAGTAGCTCGGCCGACAGCAGTTCAAACAACAGTAAATCAGGCAAAGGCGGTGCAGCTACGGCGGTTGCAAAGCGGCGATCCACAAAAGGAAGAAGAAGCAACGCCACGCAGGACCGGACGCGCTCGGGTAATGATCAGAGTCGCAAACGAAGACGACGCGTGCGAAATAACGCCCGCTAGAAACACGCGAAGAAAAAATATTTTAAGGTGTCGGATATCCGGCGTTACAGATCAACCATTGGAGGTCAGTTGCTAGACCGTTTCCTGCAACCTGTTCTCCAAAGTTCTTTTTAGGTTTAGATAGAGAAATGACAGAAGGAAAGATCAAGAAAATTACTGACAAGGGATTTGGTTTTATTGAAGGCCAGGACGGTCGGG
>JBCCFB010000447.1:0-2570 GCA_039029995.1 Planctomycetota bacterium | reverse complement strand
CGTCGTAAGACTGAGCAGACCGGTCACGATTGAGAAGATCAGGATCGTTCTGACATCCTGTGCCTCCGGCTTGAGCAGACCGTAAAGCCTCTTGAGCGGTCTGATCTTTCCCTGCTGTTTCCCGAAACGATAGTGAAACGTTGATGCAGACCCTGCCGCAAGCATCGGCTGAACAAGAATCCAGCGATAGCTTTGCCCTCTTTTGCGATTCAGTTGCCGCTGCAACCAGCGGACGCTGACGACCTCGTCACTGCCGTTCACATGGATCGTTAACCGGCTCCTCGGCCCGACGCTGACTACAAGGCAGCGGAATTCGTTGTCTCCTGATGAAACGACGACCGGCCCTGAATCACTCACTGAGTTGACCAGATCACGGAGGCTACCCTCCATATCACGAAACCGGATACCAAAGGCCCGACCGGCCGCATTCAGCCGGTTCAGGTCCGAGGGAACGATTTCATTCTGGAATTCTTCGCTCTGCTGATAGTCAGCCAGTGCAGGAGCAAGCATGTTCGCCGAAAATGCGATGCTGAAGTGATCGCAGATCCGGCGAAGCAATACGCCGTCTTCAGACGCCCCGATCGCCGAGGCAGCAGGAATTGCATTCATTGTTGGCAGGTAGTTGGATGCTTGTTGTTCGTCAGTTCACGGTTGTCAGTCAATAGGCTCGACGCGTTCGCCAGAAGCCAACAGGCGAACTCTGTGCTGAACCGGCCGTACGCCCCGCCGGAAAGGAATCAATGGTCGCCTGATCAAGCCAGGTGCCGCACCCGGCGGGGCACTCAAGTGCGTGCCCCTTTGTCAGGCTTTTGCGGGCGAGATTTTCACCGCATCGCGGGCACGAGAGTTTCTTCCGGCTGTGGCCGGTAACCGGCGTTTCCGGTGTGGATGCAACTCTTGAACTTGTTCGAAAGGCAGAAAACATCGTGGGCTCCGAAGTGGAAGTCTGGCGCTACGAAACAGCTTTGCTACCTTCTTATACGACAAAAATGACACGAAGAAATATGCACAATTCACAACACATGTAGTAGAATATTTCTACGTAATGAAACCATGCGAACCAGCGTCGGAGGAAACCGAGAATGGAATGGCTGAACTACCATCACCTGTTTTATTTCTGGATGACTGTCAAGTCAGGAACAGTCTCAGCAGCAGCCGATGCGCTGCATCTGGCAAGACCGACCGTCGCCGCACAGATCAAAGAACTGGAAAAATCGTTCGGAGAAAAACTGTTCGAAAAACAGGGGCGCGGACTGGTCCTGACGGAGTTCGGTACCGAGGTGCACAAATTCGCGGACGAGATCTTTTCGATCGGCCACGAGCTCAGAGAGTTTGTGAAGACCGGTCACACCGGCACACGGAAAAGGTTTGTTGTCGGTCTTCCCGACGTCGTGCCCAAACATGTCGCTTTTGAACTTCTGAAGCCGGCGCTCAGTATGCCGGAACGGCCGCGCATGATCTGCTATGAAGGCAAACTTAATCAGCTGCTGGCTGACCTGGCGCTTCATAAACTGGATGTCATTATTTCCGATGCCCCTGCGCCATCGACTCTCGAATTCAAGGTCTACAACCACAAGCTCGGAGAATGCGGCCTGTCCATGCTTGCCGTGCCCGCAATTGCTAAAAAATACCGGCGCGGCTTCCCTGAGTCACTGACCGACGCGCCTTGCCTGCTACCGACCGATCACACTGCCGTACGCAGATCGCTGGATATCTGGCTGGAAGATAACGAGATCTTTCCCGAAATCGTCGCCGAGTTCGAAGACAGCGCGCTACTAAAAGTGTTCGGACAGCAGGGACAGGGAATCTTCCCCGTCCCCACAGCCATCGAAAGTCAGATCAAAAAGCAGTATGGCGTTCATCTTGTCGGCCGCATCCCCGATGCCCTCGACAAGTTTTACGCGATCTCCGCCGAAAAGCGTGTTCAACATCCCGCGACTTTGGAGATCGTCAAACAGGCAAGGAACGAACTTTTCGAGTGGTAGTCCTGCGTTACCGGTCTGCTTCTACACGGAAATCGATTCACGTGAATAGCCGTTGCTCTCCATGGTCACCGGAGCGCGGATAGCAAGCTTCACACGCTTGATGCCTTCCTGAGGATCCTCTGAGAATCTTCCGTGCAAGGAAGACCAGTCGATCACCAGTTTTCCACCGGTACCTTCGTGCTGCTTGGCCCAGTTCATGATCAGATCCAGACAGGCATGGTCAACGTAGCTGAGATGCTCGAAATCGACATGCAATTCTGCGGAGTCTGGAACCTCTTCAAGCTTGGCTGCAAGCTGAGGAAGCCGCAGGAAGGTAGCGGCACCTTCCATTTCCAGGTACGTCGTATTCCCTTCGTTTCGAAGGTTCAGCTCAAGATGTGAGAAGCGATAAAGCAACTTGAGAGCCGAAAGCATGATTCCAACTACAACGCCGATCAGCAGGTCCTGGCCTACGATCACAGCAAGCGTCACGAAATAGATCGCAACTTCACTGCGACTGGTCGCCCAGAGCGCTTTGATCTGCTTGATGTTGACCAGCTTGATTCCGATGTACACCAGCAAAGCGCCCAATGCGGCTCGCGGAAT
>JBCCFB010000446.1:0-2582 GCA_039029995.1 Planctomycetota bacterium | reverse complement strand
CGTTTCCGGTTACCAGCAAAAAAGTATCCAGCGCACTGTCCGTCTGCCAGACACAGCCATCGTCGCCACCGGCTATCGACGTCATATCGTGACAGGCAAGCTTCGCCCCGTTGGCGGTCCAGATCATGCCGTTTCCTGCAACGACCTGCTTTCCTTTGAAGGAGAGCATCTTTGCGTCGCCTTCCGGAGGTTTTATCTGTATGGAAGAGTCGTTTCCCGGGCCGGTGAAGAATGCCTCCGGAGTCAACATGCAGAAACTGCCTCCGGGCGAGGGCAGGTCGTAAAGGAATTCTCCATCCGATTTCCGGACGGCGAACGGTTGCGCGCGCCCCGTGGGGACAAACAGATTTTCATTGTCATTCAACAGGTATCCCTGCGGAGATTGATAGAGCTTGCGGCGCCAGATCAGGTCACCGTCGTCAACTTCGAGGGCCACAAGATAGACTCCTTGAGACGGAAACAATCCAACTGCGGCAAAAACTCTTCCTGCGTCAATCACCACGGAAGTTCGCACAGGATGGGAACTGATTATCCGCCCGTTTCCGATCACACAAGGCATATCGGGTCCCGGATGAACGTGCCACAGTTCCCGACCATCAGAAATGTCCAACGCACGGATCACACCATCGTCGGACCCGAAGCAGGCAACTCCCCCTGCAACTGACGGTGCGTACCTGATTGGTGCCCGGGTCACATAGCGCCATCTGACTTGTGCCGTGGCCGGATCAAGCGATACCAGACAGTCATTTGCCGATGAAGCCACGAGGATATGAGTCGATCCAAACCGGTCGGTGACAATCAATGGTACGTCCGCGCGATCGTCGGTGACTCTTCCCTCAATGTGATCGAGTTCCTGCCACAGGCTCCCGCGAGCCGGTTCGGGCCATGCAGGCTCAGGCGGACTGAGAAAGTCACAACGCCAGACGGGCATCCAGTTCTTTGATTGGATTGTCTGAGAAACGTATCCGGTTCGCTGCCTGTTTCCTCGATGCTCCGGCCAGTCTGCATTGAGAATTGTCTGTGGAAACAGGAATGCAACCCAAGCGAGCAGAATCCGGTACCGGCATCGCCTGAATCTGCTTTTCATTTGAATAATCCTGTTCGGTTAGATTTCGCCATCCAGCAAGGCTTCATTCTACATGCTGTGCCTGGTCGGATTGGCGTGTCACAAGCATTCGGAAGGGGTAGCCGGAACTCTTTTTCCATTCGCGCGTCAGATATCAGAACTCACTTCCGCAACGAGGACGGCTGATATGAAAACGTTGTTGACCTTTGCCATATTTCTGACGTTATCCACCGCTTCAACGCAGGCCCAAACGCCGGATTCGACTCCGGAACCTTTGAATCTAAGCGCGTATGAAAGAGTGATTCTCGGAAATGAAACGATAGATATTAACGAGATCAAGGACGACCTCTTCAATGAGTTGCTGTTCGACTTCGTTCATCGCGGCCGCTCCGATGTGGTCAATGTACTCATCGAGAATGGAGTCGATCTGGAAATACGCAATGTAAACGGCCAGTCAATTCTGCACGTTGCCGCATGGAATGGCTCGAACGACATACTCGACTTGCTGATTGACCGCCTGGATGACGTCAATCTACCTGACGAATCCGGACGCAGCCCGCTCCACAGCGCAACACTTGGCAATAACATTGAGAGCGTCCGCCTGCTGATCGAGGCAGGGGCATCAGTTGACGGGATCCAGGATTCAGGATCACCGTTACTTTCTGCTGCGTGGTGGGGTCAGACGGAAATTGCGAACTACCTGATAGCCAACCGCGCAGACATCCATCGAACTGACTCGGACGGAAATACGGCTCTGCATAAAGCTGTATGGCAGGGGAACGTCGGAATCGTAGAACGGCTTCTTTCTGCCGGCGCCGATCCGGGCGTTCAGAACAATGCAGGGATGACACCTGTCGACATGGCTGATGACCGCTTGAGTAACGTAATGCCGCAAGTCGAAAGCAAGCGTAGCTGGGGAACTGAACAGGCGATTGGAGAGCCGGATTCAGGTTCAGGCGATGATTCACGTGCGTGGGCGTCGGAAACTCAGGACGGTCAGAACGAATGGCTGATTGTTCACTATGAAAACCCGGTAATTCCTGTTTCGGTAGAGATCTATGAGAATCTTGCGCCCGGTGCGGTCAATGAAATCACGCTGTTTGATGAGGACGGCGAAGAGCATTCAGTCTGGACCGGAAATGATCCGGCCAAACCCGGCACCAATGGAGTTCATGTCGCGCTGATTAGTCTGGAAACTGAGATTACAACCAGAAGAATTCGTGTGCACATCAACAGCAAGGATGTCGTCGGATGGAATGAAGTCGACGCAGTCGGACTGATCGACGGCGACGGCAAAAAGCAATGGGCCACATGGGTTGAAGCCAGTTCATGCTATGCTTCAGGCGACGTTCCCAGCTGGGACCACCGGGTCATTCAAGGGCTTCTGAAACGTGCCAATGAATAGTCAAAGACTAATGCCTACTCAGCGCGAATTTCGATACAGTCCTGAACATAGCTTTCAAAATTCGGGCTAGATGGGTCTTTCAAAACATGACGTACCCAGGCGTCCCGCTCG
>JBCCFB010000445.1:0-2595 GCA_039029995.1 Planctomycetota bacterium | reverse complement strand
CGATCTTTACCCGATTGTCCGTGTACATACCGCAAGTACAACAGATGTCCGGCAGAGATTCGCCACTGCGGATCCAGCAGTCAACTAGTTCAGCGTTGATCATCCGTGGAAGCGGTTGAGGTTAGATTCGGTCTACAAGGTCTCTAACAATAGTATGCCGCCTTGAAATTCCGGCAACAATCGGCGACTGCAAATTGAAAAAAACGACCGGATGCTGAGCTCGAACGAAAGCAATCGGACGAGGATGGCGTACTGGACATCTTCTGCCGTTCAGATGTAGACAGTAATGTGACCGGTTGAACACAAATTGATTGAAAGGCCGAACAATTGGTTCCGTTGAAAGTGCAGTCCCATCCGCTGCTTGAACTCGCAGCTTTCGTTGCGCGGTTCCCTCAGCCGCTGGGAGAAATTGAATCTCCTGCTGAGTTGCTGCAACAGCTGGATGTCGACGCCCATAGTCGTTTTGAGCCGTTAGACGAGGCGAAGCAACTCGTGCGGGATCTGCTGAGGCATGGTGGATACAAACCGACTGGCCGAGGCAAACCGGCATCAGAGTATCTGATCAAAGCAGTTTCAGACAACAAACTCGGTTCGATAAATCTTGTTGTTGATGCTTGCAACGTGGTTTCACTGCACAGCCGATTGCCGATCAGTGTCGTTGATCTCGATAAGACAGAGGGAGCACTTGAGGTTGCAATTGCGCCGGAGAATTCCACTTATGTTTTCAATCAGTCAGGTCAGGAAATCAAAGTTGACGGATTGATCTGCCTCTTCGACGCCCTTGGTCCGTGCGCCAATGGAGTCAAAGACTCGCAGCGAACGAAGACCTCGGACAAAACTGTGCGAACGTTGTCAATCGTTTGGGGAACCACACAGATCCGTGGAAGAGCAGGCGCGGCAGCAGCCTGGTACAAGGAGATACTTGAAAAAGGCGGCGCGAGCGTCGATGAAGTCCAGCTCGTAATGGAAGACTAGAGGCTGGATCCAGATGCAGGCGACATCAAGCGCCCGGCGACGAACTTCCTGCCAGCATCTCTGCTCGCCGTGTTTCAAATTCTTCAATCTTGTCAACGTTTTGCAGTGTCAACGCAATTTGATCCAGGCCTTCGAGGAAACACTGGCGGCGAAAATCATCAATTTCAAAAGTTGCCGAGAACCCTGAGTCGTCAGTAACTGTTTTCGATTCAAGATCGATCGTGAGCTGATAACCTTCTTTTGCGGCAACGTTCTGGTGTAGCTGTTCGACTTCCGGCGTCGTCAGCACTACCGGTAGCAGACCGTTCTTGGAGCAGTTGTTGTAGAAAATGTCAGCGAACGACTCGGCGATGACACATCGTATGCCATAGTCGTCCAAAGCCCAGACCGCATGTTCACGGCTGGAGCCGTTGCCGAAGTTCTGCCGGCCAACGAGAACACTTGCTCCCTCAAACCGGGGCTGGTTCAATTCAAACTCAGGACGGGGATTTCCATCGTCATCGAATCGCCAGTCGAAAAACAGAAACTGTCCGAACCCTGTGCGTTCGATCCGTTTAAGGAACTGTTTCGGAATGATCTGATCGGTGTCCACATTGGAACGATCCATTGTTGCGACCAGACCTGTGTGTTTTGTAAAAGGCTTCATAAGAGTAGTTCTTCAACTGAATTGTTTTGGTGCGTTGACTTCGAGGGCGGCTTAATTTTTAAAATCCCAGTCACGGATATCAACAAAGTGGCCTTCTACAGCAGCGGCTGCGGCCATTTCCGGTGACACGAGGTGTGTGCGACCGCCGCGTCCCTGTCGTCCTTCAAAGTTGCGGTTGCTTGTTGACGCACAACGTTGACCGGGATCAAGAATGTCGGGATTCATACCCAGGCACATGCTGCATCCGGCTTCGCGCCAATCGAAACCGGCCTCGGTGAAAATGCGGTCGAGCCCTTCTTCCTCTGCTTGGGCCTTAACGCGGCCGCTGCCGGGTACCACCATCGCACTCACGTTCTCAGATACCCGGTATCCCTTGATCACATCCGCCACAGCCCGAAGATCCTGGATCCGCGAATTGGTACATGAGCCGATAAAGACGCGGTCAACGGAAACATCAGTCATCGGTGTGCCGGGCTTCAAATCCATATAGCTGAGTGCTGATTCGGCAGACTTGCGATCGACGGCATCTTCGAAAGATGCGGGTTCAGGTACCGTGGAATCAACCGTCGTAACCTGACCGGGATTGGTGCCCCAGGTTATTTGAGGAGCGATGTCAGCCGCGTTGTAGATTTCGACCCGGTCATATTTCGCGCCTTCGTCAGTCGGGAGTAGCTTCCAGCGTTCGACGGCGGCATCGAAATCAGCCGGCGCGCGATCACGGCCCCGAATGTATTCAAAAGTTTTCTCGTCCGGCGCGATCATCCCGGCCCGGGCTCCAGCTTCGATGGACATGTTGCAGATCGTCATCCGTTGTTCCATCGTAAGTGCACGAATTGCTTCGCCAGTGTATTCCATCACATAGCCGGTTCCGCCAGCCGTTCCGATCCGACCGATGAGGAACAGGATCAGATCCTTGGAGGTTACCCCGCGCGGCAGAGTTCCGTTGAACCGGCATTCCATCGTCTGCGGCCGTG
>JBCCFB010000444.1:0-2728 GCA_039029995.1 Planctomycetota bacterium | reverse complement strand
GCCGGACGGTCTGACCTACCTGAACAAGCGGCATGTCATTTCCGTTGACGAACAGCTCAACTGCATTTTGTGTTGTGTCCGGGACGATCGTCAGGATGGGGTCGCCTTCTTTGATGATCATTCCCTCTTCATAAACCGGCATTCGGAAAATCGTTCCGTCGCGCGGAGCCGTAATGACCAGCCCGCTCAGTTCGGTCAACGATATTTCGATCTCAGCCAGTTCTTTCTCTGCCGTCGCGACTTTTCCCAGTGCTTCATGCTGCATCGCAACGGCGTAGTCGATTTTTGTTTGGGCCAGCAGGCGTTTTTCTTCCCGCTCATCTTCCTTGGCGGCAACCTCCAGCTCGGATGCTTCTACCTCTTCGTGAATCGATTGAAGTTCAGCACGTGTTCCGTCCCAGTCCTTTTTCGCCTTCTCAACTTCCTTGAGCGGTTTCAGCCCCTGCTCGTTCAACGAGCTCATTCGTTCGTAGGCTTGACGTGCCTGCAGCTCGTTGGCTTCGTATCTCGAGATCAGCTCCTGCTTGCTTCTAAGTTTCGCTCTCGCCGCCTCGACCATCTGGTTGGCGGCGCTGATCGTGAACTCCATCGCCTCAGTCAGATCCGTGATGTTGTCAGCGTACGCATCTGCCTGAACAGAGGCTGTATCACGTTTCGCCTGCAGTGCAATCTTCTGAAGTTCCAACTGCTCGACCTGATTGGACGCAAGCGGCTGGATCTCAAGTATGAATTCACCTCGCTGTACTCGTGACCCTTCGACAAGGCCGTCCGCGACACGGACCACAACACCCTTGACTCTGGATTCAATAGCCTGCTGCCGTTCCTGAGGAACAAACGCGACGACTTCCCCTTTGCCTCTGGAGGTTTGCTGCCATGGCAGAAACGCCATCGCCAAAATCGAAAGGAAGAGCCCCACCAGTAGCAGTCTCGCGAGGCGCTTGGCCAGTCGCGAACTCTGGACCAGGTGCAGCGTCGCCGTTCGCTCGCGTGCGGGCACAACCGTTTCACGACTCATCAGACCATTATTCGATATCATCGTATTATCCGTTTAAGTTTCACTACTGACGGTGAATTGAGATTGAGTGACGACCTAACCGTTACAGTCTTCCAGGCGCCAGCTAGCTTGGCCGATGTCTACTGCCTGGTCTGCGTTCTTCTGAATCGCTCCGCGGCCGGTGGAAATCACGATCGTGGTTTGTTCTCTGAACGTTTTGAGCCGGTTTAGCACGTCTTCGGTAGCTTCATCTGACAGACGGTCCAGCAGACCATCAATGAACAGGATTCCCGGCCTCGAAATCAAAGCCCTCGCCAGTACCAGCCGGATCGCCTCTCCGGTTGAGAATGGATAGCCGGAGATGCACAGCCTGGTTGCATATCCGTCTTTCGAACCGGCAATTGTTTCTCTGAGTCCCAGCCGGTTTACGATCTCGTTCACTTCGCGTGAACCGATACCTGCCCTGCCCATGCGGATGTTTTCATCTACCGAACCTGCGAACAACTCAATCTCACGGATCAAGCTGACGTTCTCTTGCAGAGACTCAGGAGTGATCGAATCAATCCGGAATTCATCGACCAGTACGTGACCGGCTTCCGGCTTGAACTGTCCGGTAAGTGCCTCCATCAGTTCACGCCGCTGCAACTCTGATGCACCGTGAATCGCGTACAAGCCGTTTCGCTCAAACCCGAAACTGGCCGGTTTTTTGTGCCATGAAGTGATTCGGGCTTCAACGAGCGTCAGGTCGTATGCCCCTTCCCGACGCGGGAACTGAAACTTGTTGGCCGGCTCGACCGGCAGATCAAACAGCTTGCCGAGTTTGTCCACTGATGCCATCAGGTCGTAGAAACTCTCGAGGTCTTTGCCGATCTTTGCAAACGATCCGAGGATCACGGTCACAATCAACTCGGCCGCAACAAGTTGTCCAAGGGTCATCTCGCCTTGAATGACCAGGTACCCACCAAGCGCCAGCAGTACCGTCGCCGCCAGAACCTGCATGAACATCGCGAACGTGATCTGCCGGATCAGAATCTTGAAGTGACCCTGCCGCTGGTTGATGTAGCTGGCGGTAAGTTCATCCGCGCGGCTGATTGCAAAATCCAGTCCGCCATTGAACTTGAACGTAGAAGGGTGACGGACTATCTCCTGAAGCCACGCAGCCGTACTGTATTTCAGCTCGGACTCATCGACCGCCGTCTTTACCGCTCCCCTGCCCATTATCCAGAGTACTACCGACATCATGATCAACAAGCCGATGTCATAACCGAGTAGAAACGGATGGTAGAAGGCAAGTACCGTCAGCCCGATAATCGTCTGCAGCAGCAACATCAACGTCTCAAGAAGCAGCTTTGACGTGATCTTCTGAATGTTGACGATGTCGAAAAACCGGTTTACCAGTTCCGGACCATGCTTCTTTTTCCACTTCGACAGCGGCACCCTCGTCAGCCGGTAGGCCAGGTCTTCGACCGTTCGCACAAACAGCTTGCGCTGGATCACCTCGGTAACAACTGTCATCAGAATGTTCAGGCCGGCACGAAATCCGAGAAAGACCAGAACAATCAACGATAGAACAATCAATGGCTGCAGATACTGGCCGAATGCAATCGTGTTCACGACCGCTTCAACAGCCAGAGGCGTCGTAAGACTGAGCAGACCGGTCACGATTGAGAAGATCAGGATCGTTCTGACATCCTGTGCCTCCGGCTTGAGCAGACCGTAAAGCCTCTTGAGCGG
>JBCCFB010000443.1:0-2790 GCA_039029995.1 Planctomycetota bacterium | reverse complement strand
GTGAATCTGCCCTAGCGTGACCGTCTCAAAAGGTTTTGTTGCATTCGGCCCCATCGGAGAAAGGGACATCACGCGCGACCGGATTCGCAGGCACATATCCGTGTTGTACGCATCTACCGCGCACTCAGGTTTCATCTGGAGTTCAACCCGCGGATTGCTGCTGTTGGATGTCCCGTCTCCTGACCAGATTACAAAGCTCTTGATGACAGGAATTCCATTCTCGTCATACCCGGCTTCAAACTGTTCTGTGACTTCGTGATCCGGATTGTTGATCAGGTTTACATCAGGTGCGTCATAGTACTCAGATAGTTTGTAGCAGATGGGCCATTGTCCGCCACCGCCATACAAAACTGCACGCGGAACCATATCAGGCTGCGGGCCCTCTGCAATGATCCAGTTCACCAGATCGACGTTCGCCGTAAATCGCTGTCTCGGGCTGGCGGACACGTAGGAAATCCGCGCCTCAATAAAGTTGGTCGCCGGTTCAACAAATCGACTCACGTCGCCGCCAACTGATATCGTAGTAACAGAATCACCGAACCGTGATGCAGCCCGGGAATAAATCGTTTCAAACGCGCCCGTCTCGAAGTTGAACAACGAAATGTTCTGATTGACGAGCGACCGGGCAAATACCGAAGACTCGAGGGTAAAGTCCAGATGCCCCGGAAACGTAATCGGGCTGACGGCCTTCACTTCGAATTCACACCGCGACTGAACATCAGCCGAGTTTCTCTGGATACTGAGGTCGTTGTTGTCGCTGGCTTCGATTTCCGGAATCCCTCCCGAACGATACGTCCCTCGCGTCACCATGAACGAGTCGGGGGAAACGATCAACGGATCCTGCGGGACAGCGGTGATCCTGAAGTCATCGAAAAAAGCGTACTCGTCTTTGGTCGTTGCCCAGATACTTGAACCGCCGCCGAAGAACGTGCTGAAATAAAACTGATCAATCTGCAATGTGGAAACATCGCGAAAGCGGATGTTGTCCACGACCAGCACCAACTCACCATCCAGCCAGGCCATGATGACGCCGTCACTCTGGCCGGGAGTGTTCATCACGACCCGATGCCGCAAGTGGTACCAGCGATCAGATTCAAACTCCATCCAGTCGCCGGTCTGACCGTCATCCCAACGGAAGTCTTCGCCGAATGTTCCCGGTTGATCAGGATGATAAACGTACTGAACGATGTTTGCTTTTTCAGGCGGAAGACTCGATCCACTTGAACCATCTGTCCGCCACATCATTCGTGCGCTGAAACCATCGGTGCCGTTCGGAACATTGCCGCCAACGTTCCCTGCGCCTCCAATCAGCCCGGGAAGTTTCCCGCCGCGAACGAAGTCAAATCCAGTTCCGAATTTGACACGGTACTCCAGCTCAACAGCTTCATACCCCTGGCCGAATTCAAGTTTCCATTGAGCTCCCGTGTCATCATCTCCGCTGCCATACAGACCAGATGGATAGAGAACTCGAATACACTTCCCGTGCTCTTCGTTGACGACCGTTACGCGCCCTTCGTCTACACCGTTGCTGAACGGTGGTGAATTCCAGTCAGCATTCAGGTTTGCTGCGGAATAGGTGCCGGTCGGGTCATCTTCAAAGTTATTGGAATAGATCACCTGCGCGAGTGAACCGGACTGACAACTAAGTACAGCCGCCATGAACAGGCAGAACGACGGGATGGAAAAATTCAACAAGACAGCCTCACGGGCGGGAACATAAATGTTGAGGTGAGAACTAGACACATATTAGATTGGATTTGGAACGTCGCAAAGTCAATTTCGACAAACGCCACCTTAACCGGAATCTTTACCACGAATCTTCAAGGCGAAAGTCGACCGTCTAACCAACCATCTTCACCGTTTCAGCCGCGCGTCTTGTGATCTCGTCAAAACGCCCCTCTGAAATCAAGTCGGCTTTTGCCATCCAGCTGACACCGCACGCAATGACGTAAGGAAGACTCAGGTATTCCAGAATATTGTCAGGTGAGACGCCTCCGGTCGGCATAAAACGGATCGACCTGTAGGGACCGTGAAACGCTTTCAAAGTTTTCACGCCACCCATCGCCTCGGCTGGAAAGAACTTGACAACACCCAACCCGAATTCAAGCGCCTGCTCAAGATCCGTTGGCGAAGAAATCCCGGGAAAGACCGGCACTTTGTGGTCGATACACCAGGCAACAGTCTTCGGGTTAAAGCCCGGCGCGACCACAAATTCGGCTCCCGCTTCCACAACCCGCGCTGCCTGATCTGCATTGTGAACCGTTCCAGCACCAACCAGGAATTCGGCTCGCTTTGCAAGTGCGGCGATCACGGCAATACCGGCGTCCGTTCGAAGCGTAATTTCTGCACACGGGATTCCGCCTTCGGACAGTGCGTCCGCAAGACGATTGCCGTCATCTTCATTCTCAATCGCTACAACGGGAACCACTTTGAGGTTCTCGATCTGTTGCGCCACATCACTCATTTTAAATTAGCCTCTTACTTTTCCGGCTCCACGCTGTTAACGCTGTATGCGCGGGCCATTGAACAAATCGTCACATCTGCGATCTAACGTGAACTTGCGCCGGTTTCCAATTCCCGTGACTGATACAGCGGTTCACCGTCAATTTTCAGTGTTGTCGCCTCCCGATAAGCGAATCCCGTTGTCTCACCTCGCTCACGTCGGACCCAGGCAAACGTCGCATCACTTTCCAGATCCCCAATCGCAGCCATGAAAGGAGGGAGCAAACTTTGAGCTGTTGACGAGTAGGACGGATATATTTGGGAGGACGACTGATAGACATATTGCCG
>JBCCFB010000442.1:0-2796 GCA_039029995.1 Planctomycetota bacterium | reverse complement strand
CTGCGTTTTTATCGAATCCTGCGTGTTCGTACATATCGCGCAACTGTTCGACCGGCTTGAATCGACCGAACTCTGAAAAGTTGTCTGTCCACGCAATATGGTGAGCAGTCGGAATATGCCCTTTGCGCTCATGTTGTTCGCCGGTGTGGTAAACAGCTCCAGCTTCCTCGCCGGTAAAGTGCTCAACGGGCCGGCTGTCTATCAGGAAGTTCCGATGGCCACTTTCCAGACGCGTTTTTACGTCAGCAAGTTCGGCGCGAATCCGGTGGTTCTCATGTGTCACGATGTAGCGGGATGGCTTGATGTCAGGAACTTCTGTCGTGAAGCTGCGGCCGGACTGGATCCACGCCCGTCTTCCTCCATCGAGGATTTTGATTTTCTCGTGGCCATAGCAGCGAAGTGTCCAGAACATTCGCGCACTAAGGCGGCTGCTCATATTGTCGGATAAGACGATCGTCGTATCGGGAGTGATGCCAAGACGACTTAGCAGTGATTCGATCTGATCCCGGGATGGAAGATTGAACATCTCCGGATTGTGTGAGTCGTGAATCTCCGTCTTCCAATCGACAAAGACTTCGCCGGGGATATGTGCAGCGAGATATTGTTCGATGCCCTGCCCCATGCCGATGATTCGGATTGCATCACCGCTATTGTTCGAACCCTCAGTATTGATGCGCGCAGCAAGCCATTGAGGATCGACAAGAACTGACTCATTGGAACGTACATTGCGCGGCGGAGTTTGCTGATCGACCCGCGAGGACAAAGGGGTTACACCGTCCTGCGTGCCAATTTCCTGAACACGTGAGTGTCTGAATACTCGCGCATGCCTGAACAGGCAGAGTACGAACAACTTGTATATTGCGCAACCACTATGTGCGCCGAAGCAGACCTTCATATCGTTATCGACTAGTCGGACCATGCGGGAACCAATCGCATAAACGGAGTTGTAGTGATCGCTGGATCACTTCCGTTTCAAACGATATGGCTGTGAGGAGTCTCGCAAGAGAGATAGGTGGGGTCCGGAGTAAACCGGATTGCACCCGATCGTTCCGCAAGGATTACGAAGCATCGTTCCTCTTCGTTCGACCGATTGACGGGAAATGCGGTGTGTCCTTACGGCCCATTCCGTCATTTGGAACATATGCAGTCCAGGGGAATCTTCGGATTCATTGCCTATTCGTGTCCCGTAGACGAGCCTTGGGCGAAAAATGTCAATTTCTGACAAACAAACAATATGAATCGGTCGCTACGGCAGAATTCTGCGCGTAGGTGATGAAACTGCTGGGATTCAGCGATGCCAAAGTGAATTTCGACTCGAAAAAGGGGCACGGAATTGGAGGTTTTCGCGCGGTTGATTTACGATAGCAATGTCTTTCATTCTTCCACTTTATGCCTCGTACCCGCGATTGATTCATGACACGCAAACGAAATGCCAGCTCTCGCAACTCCTCTCGGAATCCACGAAAAGAAAACACCCTGACATATGATCGTTGTGAGCCGCGACAGATGCTTGCAGCTGACGCTTTTCCGGCAATTGCGTCTTCGGGCGAATTCATCGTCGATAGTCAGCAGGAATCATTGATCCGTGACTATCTCAACAGTTATCAGGACACGTCTAATCTTCAGACTGGCGACTACGGTCTGAATCTGATTGAGATTAAGCATGGACAGGCGAGTACGACGACCCGGTTCCAGCAGACGTTTCACGGTCTGCCCGTGCACAACACCTGGGTAACGGTTTCTCAGGGGCCTGACGGTCAGGTTCAGCAGATTCATGATCAAGCGCACGATGCGCTACGGTTGCCAGAGAAGATGCCGTTCACAGTGGAGACAATGGCGCAGGCTGATCTTGCCGCGCGGGAACATGCCGGCATTAAAGAAACCTGGTCAGCGACAACCGGCGACCTCGTATGGTACGCCGGTTCCGAGGGACAGGTCACTCGCGCCTGGCAGATGACGGTTTTCGGTTTCCGGCCTGCCGGTGATTTCGTGACGATTGTTGACGCCGATACCAGCAAAGTGATCCAGCAGGAAAACCGTGCTGCGTTCTGGACGGGAGACGGAGATGTTTATGTTCCCAACCCTTGGCAGACACAGGGCAACGGCGTTTCGCTGGCTGATGCCGATGACTCAAACAACTTTGCTCTGGAAGCAAATCTGATCGACGTTCAGATCGAAAACCTGGTTGATGGTCAATTCTTCCTGGTCGGACAGTGGGCGGACGTTGCATCCTTGAACAGCCCGGAGATCGGTGATGTAGACGCCGAGGAGCCATTAGGGTTCTTTGAGTACACGCGCGATGACGATCGTTTTGAACAAGTCAATGTCTACTATCATCTCGATCGGATGCAGCAGTATCTGCATGACCTCGGGTACGACGACGACAACGGAATTCCCAATGGCATCCGTGACTACACAACGATCGCAAATGCGAGATGGTTTGAAGATGACCAGTCGTTCTATTCTCCGGCTGGCAACTCATTGCATTTCGGAATCGGCGGTGTTGACGACGGAGAAGACGGGGACATTATCGGGCACGAATACGGGCATGCGATTCAGCACGACCAGAATGCTGTGTTCACTGCCGGCGGCGTTGAGCTGGACGCGATTGGAGAGGGATTCAGTGATTACTGGGCTGCCTCATACTTTTTGAATAATGGTGCTTCGAGGTATCAGAATCTGCACGCGGCTGCAGTCGGCGAATGGGATGCCACCAGCTACAGCACTGACGATCCGCCAAATCTCCGTCGGGTAGACGGAAACAAGATGTATCCAGATGACTTGACGGGTCAACCG
>JBCCFB010000441.1:0-2828 GCA_039029995.1 Planctomycetota bacterium | reverse complement strand
CGACCAGCAAATACAGTTTGATGCTTCGGACGAGAACTGTGTGTTGAAAGAGGGATGGGCGGCTTACGTTCAGGGAACGATTCGTGAGTTTCCGAAGTGTTCCGCGGCCCGAGTCGGATTCGATGCAGTGATTCACGGTACGATTCCGTTAGGCAGCGGACTGAGCTCTTCGGCTTCACTGGAGACCGCGGTCGCTACTTTGCTTGAACAAATGACCGGCAACGAACTGGCGGCACTTGAGAAAGCCCGGCTCTGCCAGCGTGCAGAAAACGAACACGTTGGAGTCAGCTGCGGAATACTGGATCAATACAGCTCGATATTCGGTGGCGACGGGGCTGCATTGTTGCTCGACTGTCGCAGCTTGACCCACCAGCCGGTCAGCCTGCCGGACGATCTGTCGGTTGTCGTTGTTGACACTGTAGTTTCGAGAGAGCTGGCTGGATCAAACTACGATCTACTTCGCGAGCAATGCGAGTCGGCCGCCGAATGGTTCGCAGGCGTTGACTCGTCTGTTGAGACGCTGAGAGATGTACCGCTGGAGATGCTTGAACGGCATGGGGGCGGCTTGCCGGAAGAAGTTCGAGCCCGAGCACGGTTCATCATCGAAGAAAACCTACGAGTCGATGCTGTTGCAAAAGCGATTAACGGAAATGACCGGACCTCGATCGGGGAACTGTGCGCAGCATCGTTTGCCGGTGCCCGTGACTTGTTCGGAATCTGTGTCCCAGAAATGGAAACGATGTTTTCGGCAATGGTCTTATCGAAAGGGTGCGTCGGTTGCCGGCAGACCGGAGGTGGATTCGGCGGCGGTATGATCGCATTCGTCGATACCCCTCAGGTGGCAGCCTTCTGTGAGGAAGTCGTTTCGCGATACAGGCAGGCAACTGGGATTGAGGCAAAGTCGATACCCGTAAATCCAGGACAGCCGTCAGGTTTGCTGCCTATCTGACAAAGAAGATTTGAAACAGTCCAAGAAGAGTTGAAACAGAATCGCCACCGATGCGCGAACTTCTCGACAACTTCGATTGTCTGTGAGGTGGAGTCTTCTGTAACGTGCGAGCTGTTTTTGAATTCGAATACCGGTTTTAGCTTACATGATGAAGAGTAGTCGAAGATCTTTTCTAGGCGCGATGGCCGGTCCGTTTCTCCTGCCTTGCTTTTCTACTGAGCTGAATCGTCCGCGATTGTACGTTCAGGCCCACGACTGGCTGGACATTCCCTATGAGGAACAGCTCTTTGAGGTCGTTGGCTCAATCAATAATGGGTTTGCCCCTCATCCGCAACTTGGCGATGCGTTGATCAGGGTTGCCGAAAAAACAGCCGGTGTCTGCATTTACCCGGAGGACGTAAAAAACATCGCTCTGGTCAATGGTTGTGGTCTTTTTACCGTCTATATCTGCGACTTTCCGCGCTGTCGAAAGTATCGCCTGTGGAACTATCACGAAAGTTGCAGTCCGGAATATGACGTGATTCGCGCCGGCATTTGATCGAGCCGTCCAATCTCGGAGCAACTAGGGAAACGTCGCGCCGAATACGACCCTATTCAACATCTATTCCACTATCGAGCTGACTCCGCGAAGTACTTTGCCGAACCCGTCGCCTGAATTGTTGGACAAAACAACGACAGTGACGTTTGTTTCCAGATCGCGTTCGATGTAGGTCACAAAACCGACCCAGCCGCCGGAATGCTGAACACCGACCGTGTTGCCTTCTTCGTCGGATTCGATGACCCAGCCAAATCCGTAAGGAAATGACTCGCCGTCGTTAGTGGTACCCGGCGTGAAAGCCTGTTGCAGGGTTTCGGCTGAAACCAGCTTGTTTTCCTGAATACCCTGATCCCATTTCAGTAGGTCGCGAGCCGAAGCGTAGATGCCGCCGTCGCCAACCATGCCGTTGAGATAGTGCCAGTCGTTGTCTTCGTGGCCGTCGTCAGTGAATGCAAATCCGAATACTCGTTCAGCAGGCGCAAAAGAGTCGTCCGTTGCAAAGACATGCGCGTTAGTCATCTCGAGTTTGTCAAAAATCTCAGAGCGGAAGAATTCCGGCAGCGACTGTCCGGAAACATTGATGATGATCTGACCGAGAAGTACGTAGCCGGTGTTGCTGTACTGTTGCTTTTCACCTGGTTCAAAGACGACAGGAGGATTGCGTTCTGAGAACGTTTCAACGACATCGTGGTTATATGCGGTCTCTTTATCTTCGGCGGGCGTCCCCTGGTCCCAGGTCAGTCCCATCACCATCATGTAGTCGGAGATGCCACCTGTGTGATGTAGCAGATGCCTTATCGTTACGCCTTCATACGGAATCGTCGGCAGGTATTCGCGAATATCGTCGTCGTAATCCAGTTTGCCCTGCTCAGCGAGGATCATGATGGCGGTGGCAGTGAACTGTTTGCTGACGGAGGCCAGTCTGAATGAGGAATCGAAAGTCAATTCCTGCTCTTCGTTGATGTCCCGGAAACCGACGACTTTTTCGTAGACGATTTCGCCATCAATTCCGATCAGCACTGACCCGTTGAACTGTTCTTCTTCAACCGCAGACTCAATGTATTTGTCGAGCTTTTCGGTTTGTTCGTCGGTCCACTGGATCTGATCCTGTTCGGCCGGATCGGTCTGGGCATATAGAGCCCCCGGAACCAGTATGAGCAAAGCAACCGTTAGCGAAAGCAGCGATTTCATGTAGCACCTTATGGGAAATGAACGCATAACAATACCTGAATCAACTCGCTGAGGTTTCAAGCACAGGGCCCGCCAACTCAAGGTAGGCCTACGGAGAGATCCCATCTTTGGATGACTGTCATCTGCTGAAGAGAGGTGCACACTTAATCT
>JBCCFB010000440.1:0-2911 GCA_039029995.1 Planctomycetota bacterium | reverse complement strand
CGACGAAGAACAGCTGGTCTTCAGAAAACCCGTAAAGTTCATCGTCGGAAATTTCCAGACCTGCGAGCTTCATTGCTTTGTAGGCAATTGCAAGGCCGGAAAGATCACCAATGTTTTCGCCAAGTGTGAAGTTGCCATTGACGAATTTTCCGGGGAGAGGTTCGTACTCGTCAAACTGTGCTGACAGACGCCCGCCGAGTTCATCGAATGCTTCCCGGTCAGCGTCAGTCCACCAGTTGTTGAGATTGCCGTCACCGTCAGATTTGCTTCCCTGATCGTCGAATGCGTGGCTGATTTCGTGGCCGATCACTGCGCCGATTCCGCCGTAGTTCAGAGGGGCAGGCGCGTCAGGGCTGAAGAACGGAGGCTGCAGAATGGCCGCAGGGAAGACGATCTCGTTCAAAGAAGAGTTGTAGTACGCATTGACGGTATGTGGAGTCATTCCCCATTCGTCGCGGTCAACCGGCTGACCGAGTTTGTTCAACATGCGGTTGTATTCGAATGTCGTGGCGCGGACGACATTGCCGAACAGGTCGTCAGCCTTCACTTCCACTGACGAATAGTCACGCCAACGATCGGGATAGCCGATCTTGGTGTTGATCTTGGCCAGCTTTTCTTTCGCTCGCACCTTCGTTTCGTCAGTCATCCATTCGAGTTCATCGATGCTCTGTCCGAACGCGGCTAGAAGATTATCAACGAGCTCCTGCATCTGAGCCTTATACTCCGGCGGGAAATGTCGCTGGACATACAGTTCGCCAACGGCTTCGCCGAGTGCGCCGAAATCGCCGGCACCCGCGCCTGCAGTCGCTTCCACCGCACGTTTCCAGCGTTCTTTCAATTCTTCGATTCCAGCGAGCGCTTTGTCGTGAAAGTTGAAGTGAGCCATCACAAATGGCTCGGACAGCAGCGGCGAAGCGCCATCAAGCATCTGAAACTGGAAGTACTGAACCCAGGTTTCCACTGGCGTTTCGACGACAATCGCATTCAATGCCTCGAAATAGCTGGGAGTCATCACGTTCAATTCATCGAATTCACCGACCCCGGCTGAGTCAAAGAATGCGTTCCAGTCCAGTTCAGGTGTCAGCGTTCCAAGCTCATCGCGCGTGAATTTGTTGTAGCGTTTGTCAGCCTGACGGATGATTTCCCGCGCCCAGTGAGCTTCGGCGAGCCTGGTTTCCAGAGCAAGAATGTTTGCTGCAGCGTCCGATCCGCCTTCGATTGCCGCCAGTTCGAACAGTTTTTCGATGTACTGAGCCATAGCAGCGCGAGCTGCTTCAAATCGCTCGTTGTCCTCGAGGTAGTAGTCGCGATCCGGGAGGCTCAACCCCGTCTGTACGATCTGTACCTGGTACTGAGTAGATTCCTTGGGATCCTGAGCGATGAAAAATCCAACGGGAGTCGATACGCCCATTGTTTGCAACTCACCCATGAATCTGAATACATCCGCGTGGGAACTCAAAGTCTTGGCTTTGGCGACATGGTCCTCAACCGGACTCATCCCAAGCTCATCGCAAATGCCCGCCTCGTCGAGAAATGCCTTGTAAAAGTCTCCGACTTTCTGAGCTGTTGAACCGGGCTCGTGTTGTCCGGCGGCTACTTCGTCCAGAAGTGTTCGAATTCTTGACTGAGAAAGGTCAGCCAGCTGAATGAACGAACCGTAGTTGGATTTGTCTGCAGGAATCTCGGTATTCTGCAACCAGGTTCCGTTTACAAACAGAAACAGATCGTCTTGCGGACGGATCTCGCGATCAAATGCCGATGTATCCAGTTCGACATCCTGACCAATCGTCAGCTGCGGTGTCGACGCAAGTAATGCGACGAACGTTGCTGACAGGGTGATTCTAAAAAAGCGTCTCATGAAATGTCCTTGGAAAGGGGAGTCTGCAAAGTGCAGTGGTGACTGATTCGACGTTCATGCTTTTCAATGAATGGAGCAAATTTCATTCTGCTGCACATTGATTGAGTCCGACCATTGAGCACGGACGAAAGTCGCATTTCGCCTCTCGAGCGACAGTATACCGTTCCTGACGATTCTGAATAAAGTCATACGGGCCAAAACGAAAAGACCCGCACGGCATTTACTCCGCGCGGGTCAGGTTTGGTCGCATAGCTAACGATGGGAGATCTAGCCGTCGCCGCCCGTATTTTCCAGGATCGAGTACGGGGCTTCAGGGAGCAGCGTGGATGATTCGGGGATATTCATTTCCTCGTCATCAACAAAGATATCTGTTCCCGAAGCCGGAACAATCGGCGGCGCAATCTCTTCGAGGTCGGTCGTTGGTATTGCCGAAGCCTCTCCGGCAACTCGCGTATTCGCGGCTGTTTCAGTCTGCGTTTCGGATTGCTGTGCGGAATACTGCCGGCTCGCATAAGGGTTGTTGTACCGCTCAGGATTCGATTGGTTTGCCTGGCGGGAATCGGTATCCGGTGCAACTCCGGGATTCTGCTGCGGCAGGCTTCCACGTTGCTGAAACTGCCGCTGCAATTCCTGAATCCGGTTGTCAATTTGAGCCGACAACTGTCCATTGCCCAGGCGTTGCTGCAGAAGCCCTCCAGGCTGAACAAGACGCCAATGACCATTGAGGATTCGAAGTTGCAAACCGTTGTTTCCAGGCTGCACGAACTGGCCCTGCGGTGCGTAACCATATGGCGATGAATTCGGACCAAAAATTTGAGGACCGTTAAACGCCTGAGGTTGCGGTGCAACAGGTCGACCACCCAGTACACGGCGGAGCAGTTGTCCTTCGGAAACACTTGTAGTTGCAAAACAAACGACGAAAACGGCGACGACTAGAAATCTGGACACGACGTTCCTTTGAATACCGCGGATGCGTTTGGATTAATGACTGGCTTGATTTGCAGACGTGAGTCAACCGCCCGCATCTCCATTAATTCTGGCAGGTTGGTTTTG
>JBCCFB010000439.1:0-2989 GCA_039029995.1 Planctomycetota bacterium | reverse complement strand
GAGCTTCATGATGATTGCGATGGGAGTCCTTTTCTTCAAAGTGCCATCGGGGCTGTGCCTGTACTTCATCACATCGAGCCTCTGGGGCATTATCGAACGTAAAATGCTTCCTAAACCGGTTCTGGACACATCGAAATTTGACGAAGGCTCAGAACTCGATGGAACCGTTGATTTCAGCGATTCCAATGACAACGGGCAGTCGTATAGCAACGAAGCCAACCTGGCCGAACGCAAGCGACGTGACAAAGAACGCAAAAAGAAACTTCGCGAGCGGGGAATGTAGGCCGACGTGTCGGAGCAGACGGGATCAATTCAAACGCAGCGGCGGCTACGAAGCTTTCTCGAGCAGGGAGGCGCTAGCTTCCGCGAAATTGAACACGAGCCGACGCACACTTCCGAGCAATCCGCCGCGGCCCGCGGCGAGTCGATGAGCATCGGCGGTAAAGCTCTTGTCATGAAGGCGGGCGCAGACCGGTTCGTCCTCCTTGTTATTCCGGCCGATCGAAAACTTGATTCGACCTTGTTGCGCAAGTCGATGGGCAAACGGATTCGATTCGCGACTCGCGATGAACTGGATGAGTTAACCGGACTTGTCCCCGGGTCCGTGCCTCCGTTCGGACGGCCCGTCCTGCCGCTTGATCTATTTGTTGATCGCAAACTGACCGAAAACGATCGGGTCGCCTTCAATGCGGCTTCTTTGACGACCAGTTTCATTATGCCGATGGCCGACTATCTGAGAATTGTTCAGCCTGAAGTTCTCGATTTATCCCGGGCACGTGAAGAAAACGAATGACTGCCTGGGACACAGACGACACGATTGCGGCAATAGCTTCGGCGCATAGCGGCGGACTTCGTGGTATTGTTCGAATCAGCGGACCGGAAACCGCGGAAATCTGCGATCGCGTTTTTGATATTGCTGACGGCAGTTTGCTGGCCGGAATAAAGAAGGTAACGTCAATCGATTGCTCGCTCGACATCGACGGCATTCCTCTAAGAGGACACTTGCTCTTCTGGCCGACAAAACGAAGTTACACGCGTCAACCTACAATCGAATTTCACACGGCAGGCTCCCTGCCTTTGCTGGAATTGACTCTCGAAGCCCTGTGTGAAAACGGCGCGAGGCTCGCGGAGCCCGGCGAATTTACGCTGCGCGCTTTTCTTTCAGGTCGAATCGATCTGACTCAAGCTGAAGCGGTGCTCGGCGTCATCGATTCAAGCGGGCAGAAACAACTCAATGACGCGCTGCGACAGCTTGCCGGCGGCCTATCCCGGCCTCTGGACGCAATCCGGACTTCATTGATCCACATCCTCGCCGAGCTTGAAGCCGGACTTGATTTCGTTGAAGAGGACATTGAATTCATCTCGCAGTCGGACCTCCTGACGGGACTCGAAAAAGCGCGTGAACAACTGTCGTCTCTTGTCGAACAGATCAATACCCGTGATGCCGGAAACCATGTTCCGCGCGTCGTACTGGCCGGCCTGCCTAACGCGGGAAAAAGCAGCCTGTACAACTCTTTGACAGCTTCCGGAAAAGCGATCGTTTCCAACGTTGCAGGAACAACGAGAGACTATGTCACTAGTAGAGTCAGCTGCGATGGAGTCGAATTTGAACTGATCGATACCGCAGGACTGGATGAGGTTTCAGAGCAAGAGAATTCCATCGATCATCAGGCTCAGGCGTTTTCGACGGAAATGCTCACCACCGCAAACGTACTTGTTTATTGTCACGTCGCCGGATGCGGCAAGCGAGAGATGCCTGAGGTCCCTCCATCGGTACGGATCGTAGAGGTCACCACCAAAAGTGACCTGTTTGATGAACCAGTTGCGCCCAGGTCGCCGGGAATTATTACCAGCAATGTTACCGGTAAGGGGATCGAGGAATTGGGTCTGGCGATTGCCGATGCGGTGCGGGATTCGCGGCTGAGTGGCACCGGGATCGTCGCCACCACCGCCGTTCGCGCGGCTGATGCATTGCGCGAGGCGCTCAATAGCGTCGAGTTTGCCGGTCAAGCCGCTGAGTCCGGGGCGGGGCTTGAGCTGGTCGCCGCTGAAATCAGGCAGTCACTTGATTCACTGGGGCGTGTGGTGGGGACAATTTACACCGATGACATTCTGGATCGAATCTTCAGCCGGTTCTGTATCGGCAAGTAGGGAAAACTGCCCTGTTGCGGGTGGTGAAGCAAGTTCAGCCGCCAGGCTGTTGCCTTGATTTCCGCAGGTTTCTCGCCGAAGAGAATAAATGTCTGCCTATGAAAGCAACACCTGCCGTTGTTATCATTGGAGGTTCCAATTCTGCTGATTCCGGTAACCTCTGGCTCAAACCGGAAATGGAGCCGTTTCTTTGCTCCAGTGACTCACCCTTGATCTTGTCACCATCGCAACAACTTCCAACCCTACACATTCAGTTATTGTCAGGATTTGACTATGTCCTCGAGACTTGTCCGCCAATTCGGATTGTTTCTTATTCTTGCGTTGGCCGGTAATGTTTTTTCGACCGCTGCCTTCGCTCAAGAAGCGGGAGATCGCGTGGTCGTCATGGTGACAACCAAAACGAAGATCCGGAAAGACATCGTGGATGAAGTTTACGGTGGCAGTATTCACACGATCATCGCCGTCAATGACAAATGGTGCGCGCTGGATGATGTACGGGGCTGGCTGCCTCTGCAGCGGGTCATGAACCTTGACGGTGCCAAAGAGCAGTATGACGAACGCATTGAAGACAACGCCAATGACTGGGAGGCCTTTGCCACGCGGGGAATGATCTATCGGGAACTTGATCAAGTCGAACGAGCTATTGCCGACCTTACAAGATCACTTCAGATCAACCCGCAGAACGCTAACACGTGGAGCAACACAGGAGTCGCATTCAAAGACGCAGGACAATACGACCTTGCCATCCAGCACATCGAAAAAGCGATTGAGCTGAGTGAACAGAAATCCCCTCATGCGTACTTCAACCTCGGCATGGTTCTCTATGCCATGAATCGTC
>JBCCFB010000438.1:0-2996 GCA_039029995.1 Planctomycetota bacterium | reverse complement strand
GCGGAGGCGAGGGTGGTGCCGTTCGGGTGGAAGACCACCGCGTGGACCTCATCGGCGTGACCTTCCAGGCGGCGTACTTTACGCCCACTTGCGACCTCCCATAACACCACCGTGCGGAAAAAGTCGGTCTCGAAAACAGTGAGCACATCGGCAAAATCCTGATTCATCCCGATGACTCGAACACCGTTTACGTTGCGGCTCAGGGCCCGCTCTGGAAAGAAGGTGGTGATCGCGGTCTGTACAAAACAACCGATGGTGGTGAGACCTGGGAGAAGATTCTTGATATCGACGAGCACACCGGTGTCAACGAAGTTCACATGGATCCGGAAAATCCTGAGATCCTCTACGCGTCTTCCTATCAACGTCGTCGCCACACCTGGGTACTGATCAATGGCGGCCCCGGCTCAGGCTTACACAAGTCTACTGACGGTGGCGAAACCTGGAGAGAGATCAACCGTGGACTACCCGGCGGAGACAAAGGCCGCATCGGAATGGCCGTCTCACCGATCAATCCCGAAGTCCTTTACGCAATCGTCGAAGCCCAGGGTGGCGGTGGCTTCTACCGCAGTTCCAACCGCGGTGAATCATGGACAAAGATGAGCAGCGAGATCTCCTCAAGTCCTCAGTACTACCAGGAACTGGTCGCCTGCCCGCACAACTTTGATCGCATCTACTCGCTCGACACATACAACCGAATCACCGAAGACGGCGGTGCTACCTGGTCGAACCTCGGCGAGTCCAACAAGCACGTGGACAACCACGCGATGATCATCGATCCTGCTGATGCAGATCACCTGATCTGTGGATGTGACGGTGGCGTTTACGAATCATGGGACCGCGGACGCAACTGGGATTTCAAAGCCAATCTGCCTTTGACCCAGTTCTACAAAGTTGCGGTCAGCTATGAGCGTCCTTTCTATCACGTCTACGGTGGTACTCAGGACAACGCGACTCAAGGTGGTCCTTCACAAACCAACAACACCCACGGCATTCGCAACAGCGACTGGTTCATCACAGTCTTCGGCGACGGTTTCGAGCCGGCGGTTGATCCACTTGATCCTGACACGATTTATTCGCAGTGGCAGTACGGCGGCCTTGTTCGTTTCAACCGGAAAACCGGTGAGCGGGTCGATATTAAACCGCAGCCCGAACAAGGTGGTCCAGCCCTTCGCTGGAACTGGGACAGCGCGCTGATGATTTCGCCGCACGCCAGTGAACGACTTTATTACGGTTCGCAGATTCTGTTCCGTAGTGACGATCGTGGCGACTCGTGGACGCCGGTAAGCGAAGACTTGTCCCGCAACCTCGATCGCAACACGCTCAAGGTCATGGGTCGTATCTGGGGTGTCGACGCAGTGGCGAAGAATGCTTCGACTTCACTGTACGGCACCATCGTTTCGGTGAGCGAGTCTCCGCTGGAAGAAGGTCTGATCTATGTCGGGACCGATGACGGCATGGTTCAAATCACCGAAGACGGTGGCGAGAACTGGCGGGCGGTCAGCAAGTTCGGTTCGCTGGATGTTCCCGAATACGGCTACATCAACGACATCGAAGCTGACCTGCACGATCCGGACACCGTTTACGTTGCAGTGAACAATCACAAACGAGGCGATTTCAAGCCTTACATCGTCAAATCGACTGACCGCGGCCACACGTGGACTGTCATTCACAGCGACCTTCCCGAACGCGGAAGCGTCTACACATTGAAGCAGGATCATGAGAACGAAAACCTCATGTTCTGCGGTACTGAGTTCGGCTGCTTCTTCACGATCGACGGTGGTGCGAAATGGAGCGAACTGAGCGCCGGTCTTCCGACGATCGCGGTTCGTGACATTGACATTCAGACCGTTGAGAACGATC
Organism: Planctomycetota bacterium; assembly: GCA_039029995.1. Classification (GTDB taxonomy): domain Bacteria; phylum Planctomycetota; class Planctomycetia; order Pirellulales; family Pirellulaceae; genus Mariniblastus. The sequence continues at coordinate 1,136 of JBCCFB010000438.1, read as the reverse complement.
TCGTTCTTGCTACGTTCGGTCGCGGATTCTACATCCTTGATGATTACTCGCCGCTTCGCGAACTGTCTGAAGAGATGCTGGACACCAACCACATCTTTGAGATCAAGGAAGGCAAGATCTTTGCTCAGGCGAATCCCCTGGCTGGAAGCGGTCGCGCTTTTCAGGGAGCGAATTTCTATATCGCTGACAATCCGGAATACGGGGTCGCGATTACCTATCACCTGAAAGATTCGCTCAAGACATTGCGTCAGGAGCGCGAGTCCCGTGACCGTCGCTCGGCGCGTGCCGGACAGGACACGCCGTATCCGTCATGGGATGAACTGAAGGAAGAGGATCGCGAACTTTCGCCTCGCGTTGTTCTGACGATTCGCGATTCCGATGGCGAAGTCGTATCGCGGCTAAACGGCAGCACATCCAGGGGTATGCACCGGACTCACTGGGACATGGAACTGGATGGATTCGGATTCGGTGGTCCTCTGGCGCCTCCGGGAACCTACAGTGTCGACATCGCTCAGATCGTGAATGACGAGACAACAGTTCTTGTCGAGCCGGTTGATTTCGAAATCGCACCTGTTTCCTTTGGAGACACCAGCGATTCGGATCAGGAAGCGATCGTTGAATTTGCACGTGAAGCCGCCGCTTTCGCGCGGGCGGTTCAAGGTGCGAGCGAGGTGCTCGACGCGACTGAAGAGGCTCTCGACGAGATCGAGGACACAATCAAATCCCAGCCTGATCTCGATCAGGAGTTGCTCGTGACGGTTCACGAAATGCAGTCGAGATTGATGGACATCAACGAGAAATTCTCCGGTGACCCGACCCGTTCGCGTCGCAATGAATCGGCCTACCCCGGCTTCCAGAGCCGGATTCGAACCATGATGTTCGGAGCAATGGGTAGCACCGAAGGCCCGACAGCAACCCACCGGACGCAATTTGAGATCGCAGAAGCCGAGTACAACGAGGTTATCGGTGACCTGCGGAAACTCGTGGAAAAAGACCTCCCGAAACTGCATCGCCAGCTTGACGAAGCCGGCGCACCGTGGACTCCGGGTCGTCGTATCCCTGTCTGGAACTAGGATTTGTTTCCGACAGAAACAGCGAATTGAGTTATCAAGAGCACGCAGTCACTGGCTGCGTGC
>JBCCFB010000437.1:0-2997 GCA_039029995.1 Planctomycetota bacterium | reverse complement strand
AACGGAACTGATTTCAACTCCGCCGAATGAGTCGACGCCCATGATGCCGAGTGAGTATTGCTGAGCTGCAACTTCACTGCCGGTCAGGGCTGAGAAAACAAATATTATGGCGATTGCAATTCGCGCGGAAACGGCGGTGACTGAACGCTGCATCACTGAGTCTTTCAGACAATGGAAGTAATAGAGGGAATAAGGCGAGGCGCCAGAGTTGGCGCCTCGCATTTTTCACAAGCCGTTTTTGCGGCTCAATGATTCGCGTCGTGCGAAACCATGGACTTAGCCACCGTTACCGCTACCGTTACCGGCTGGTTGTGGTGGGGTATTAGGCTGAGCGCCGTCTGTGCTGAACATGATGACGTCATTCTGAACGTTGGTTCCGCCCGGTCCGGTTGTTACGACCTGACGGTTTAGATTTCCGTGTGGCTGTCCGTCAAACGCGCCAATCCATTCCCATCCGGTCACGTGAACGCGACGTCCGAACTGGTCCATCTCATAACGGTTGACCTGACGCAGCGAGCCGGCGACGTACTGGTCACGACCCGGCTGCGTCGCAGAGTTCAGGACGGTAGTCGACTGGCTGTTAACAATCGGACGTCCCCACGCATCAAACTGAACGCCGGTAACAACGTTTGGAGTCTGAACGACGGGTGGGTTGTACTGCGGGTAGGTCGGGTAGACCGGAGCATTCGGATACCAGCCTTGTCCTGCAGGCGGCTGCATGATCGGTGTCTGGAATCCGGGAGCTGGAGCTGGGTAAACAGGACCCGGGTAAACCGGTGCGACAGTTGTCTGCGGAACACCAACACCAGTTTGAGGTGCGACGAATGGTTGAGCCTGGTTTTGAGCCGATACGCTGGAAACGCACATCAGGCAAACGCAGACTGCGGCAACAATATACTTCTTCATTTTTCTTCCTTAGAAATAGAGGTTTCACGGCCGCATTCGCCGCCGCTTGTGCGCCCGCCGGAAACCATGGTCCCGACGAGCTGATTCGAATCTGAATTGTAGTTAGTTAGCTCACCCGGAGGTGCGAAGCTCTGAATTGTGGTTTGAATTGACAGTTATTCATCAACTTGTTGATTTGCAACGGGATTTGCGACTCGTCCGGAGAAATACACCCCCCCGTTGACGTCTGCGATGAAGAACATGAACGGGCGGTTTGCGGTGAATTCCTTTTCGGCATCGGTAGATCCCATCCAGACTAGATCCGCCTCAGTAACGGCCGCTGCGACGGTACCCTTTTCGTCGACCTGGATCATCGCATTCTGTTCGAAGCGTTCAACGAACATCGGCTTGTCATGACTGAACAGATCCTCAAGTCCGCATCCGGCCTGAAAGACCCCGTTGATTCCCATCTGACTGCAAATGCCGTTCAGATCAATGTCACCGGTTTCGAATGCAAATTTCGGAATGGAGACTTTTGTCGGAACAACCTGCTGAGGCCGGTCGCCTCGTGAGCCAAGACAGTTGTCCTCAACAAGCGCCCGAAGGACGTCCAGCTCGGTTGCTCCCTCCGCGGGCAGGACAAGTACCATCGTCATCACGCTGTTCAAGTACGGCAGCTCAACCAGTTGGAACGCTTCGTTCTCATGGTAAAAGGCTGTCAGACTTGAATGCTGCATATAGGGTACGTTGACCGCCTCGACTCCATCAGCCGTTGGCACCTGAAACATCATGGGCGGCGCGTACCGCGGATCGAGTTCGCTGAATTCTGTTGACCAGTTTGCGCCGAAAAAGCCGAGATTCACAAGCGAAGCAGATTCCGCCGGAAGCCCCGGAGCTTCATATACAAGGTCAGTCATTCTTCCTGATGTCGCGTCGGCAAACATCCGGTTCATCAATGCGCCGGTCTCCTCGACGGATGCCGGATCCTCCCAGTTCAAGCCGATCGCATTGATTTTGAAGGGTGCAAACACTCGTTCGATGACCGATTCCCCGATGGGAAACTGGCTGTCATATAGCATTGCGTTGCGTGAAATGAACGGGCTGAGAGGTAGTGCGGCTGTCTGTGTCTGCTGTTGTCCTTCCTGGTTCTGTTGCGGCGCAACATAGGGAATGTGCGATTGCCGGATCTGAGCCAGTTCAGTTGCATAACTGCGGTTGGGAGTCAGGCCGATTGCTTCTGCAATTTGACCGCCGGCTTCGGGATTGGCGGCGACTGCCAGAACGTTCAAACATTCGTAAACTCCGAAGGGTGAAACAACGAAGTTCTCACCGGGCATAGATGACGCAACCTGTGCCGTCATGTTCATCGCAAACATTCGTTCAGAAAGATAAACGTTTGCCATGTCGTCCGCTGCGTCGGGAGTAGCTTGTTCTTCCACGTTTTCGTCTTCAGTAGCTTGTTGTTCTTGAGTTTCAGGCGGTGCTCCGACTGCAGGCTGCTCCTGCATGACGGGCTCTTCCTGCGCGCCAGGCTCTTCCTGCGTGACGGGTTCGACACGTTGCTGTTGCTGGCTCAATTCGCGGGGTTCTTCCGATTCAGTCTGGCCGCAACCTTGCGACGCACCCAGAATGAGAAGGAGTGCAACAAGCGGATACTGGAAAAAGTTATGCATGGTTTGCCTGTCTGGTAACAAATTATGGTCGTGTCTTTTTGTTCTGGTCATCGAGTTCGATCAGCGCGTTCCAGCCACATTCAAGCTGAAAACGCCGGGAGTCATAGCACTTGAATTCTGCAGCGAGTCGCGGAGAGATGCCTGTGCAGGGCTGTTGGCAAGTGCAGGAAAGTTGCTGAACTTCTGCAGTTCCGTTTGTTTCATAGTCAGAAACCGTTGATTGGCTGTTTGCCCTGAAACATTAATCATGGTCGCCCAGTCGGGGGCCGAATTGTTGAATGTCGATTCCAGCTGGTCGACAAAAGCGTCGGTAAAAAATCCACCGTCAGCTGAATCACCCCAGCCAAGCTGACCGCGCGCTGATGAGTTCACGTCTACCGTTCCACGGAAATTCATCAACAGAATTTCGAGCGTTTTGGGAACTACCCGCTGAATGTTT
>JBCCFB010000436.1:0-3009 GCA_039029995.1 Planctomycetota bacterium | reverse complement strand
CAGCTTTTCAGTTGGCGAAGGTGGAACTAACTTTCTTCCATCACTTCAGCTTCTCGAGCCTTGGCAGCTTCGGAAGCCATATCCTCAAATTTCTTTGTGAGGTCTTGAATCTCTTTTTTGCATTGATCGCGATCGTCTTCGGTGAGAACCTTATCTTTCTGCTCCTGTTCCGCCGACTTATTCCCGTCGCGACGGACGTTGCGGATGGATACTTTTGCTTCTTCCGTCAGTTCCTTAATTCGCGAAACCATTTTTTTGCGAACGTCACCGGATAGTGGGGGGATGTTGATACGGATTACGCGTCCGTCGCTTTGAGGATTGAATCCAAGGTCACTGGCGACAATCGCTTTTTCGATCTCTTTGATGACATTGGTGTCATAGGGTCGGATGACAATTTGTGTTGGCTCCGGGGCACCCACCGAAGCGATCTGTTTGATCGGTGTCGGCGAGCCATATACATCCGCGCGGAGCGAATCTACGAGGCCCGGATTTGCACGACCGGTCCGGATACCACTGAGGGCCTTTTTGAGGACTTCGATCGCCTTTTCCATCCTTGTTTCGGTGTCTAGAAGAATATCTGCAATAGGCATGTTGGATCCTTGAATCGCTGTATTTGTCCGGTCTTGATCGAATGCCGGAGCCCTGGAACTACAACCAGATTCTAGTGAATTGAGCGTTTCTGTGTAGACGCCACGATGTACTGTCAGCAACCGGAAGTTCAATACTGGCTGTGCTAACGAGAATTGCGGTTTCCGGTCGGGTTCTGACTTGCGGTTACCGGTCGGGTTCTGACTTGAAACGGTTTACCAGTCTTTCGACATAATTGTCACCACGTTTTATGTTTGCGGGGGTGGTTGGCAAACCGCGGACTCGTTCCAGTTGATTTTCATCCAGATGTTCGCGAACGGACTCGATCGCGTTGAGTGCGTACACAGCCGTGTAATAGTCGGTCTGAGTCATGTCCGCAAAATCGATCAACGGGTGAATTCGATCTTGCCGCTGATCTTCGAGGCCATTTCGTATGAGAAAATTGAGGGCTGCAATTGCGACAGTTGGATTGTCGTCGGTTGTGAGACGGGCAATCAAATCGACAGGGGCAAATCCGTCAACGCCTTCGAAACGCCGTTCACTGAGTGCCCTTGCGGTCCAGTAACGTATCGCCGCGCTGTCTGACACAATGTTTAACTCCATTCGCTGCCGATACATTCGGGAGTCGATATCGTCAGGGACGACGCTGGCTAGTTCCGCTATGTCGAGGACAGCTTCAAGTAACAGCGGGTCCACCACCCGGTCGAGGTTGTCGCCGTATTTGGCTGACTGGATCGGTTCGGGAAGCAGCGTTTGCGCGCCGATTGCTAAGGCGTGGCGACGCTGTTGTTCGGACAGCTCTGCCTGGATATCTGAAAACAAAGCTTGATTTGCGAGGTTGTTGACTTCGTGGGGATCAGCAAGAAGATCGAATAGCTGCTCAACTGGACGATCCGACCAGAATTGAGACTGGATGGCATTGAGTTCTCCATCATTGAACATCCGGTACCACACAGACGTGGTGGGAGTCTGCTGTTGATAGTCAACGAATTGACCCGCGATGAGATCCGAGCGGTAATTGCGCACGTAGAGAAATTTCTTGTCACGGATCAGGTGGCTGACGTCGGGCCGTTCATCCATACGCTCTCGAAATCCATACATGTATTCCGGATGAGGTGTTTCAAATTGTCCGGCGAAAGCACTGCCTTGCATGAACTCCTTCGGTGCGACACCAATGAGGCTGAGCATGGTCGGGGCAAGATCTACGAAACTGACGAGCCGGTCGCTTGAACCGCCGGTTTGATATTCATCAGGCATCAAGTGGCTGTATTTTTCAGGGACATGCAGAATGAAAGGAACTCGCAATCCGGAATCTCCGGCGTACCTTTTGTGTCGTGGCATTCCACTGCCGTGGTCGCCGAAAAACAGAACGATCGTATCCTCACTCAGTCCGGCTTCCTCAAGCTCCTTGAGCTGTCGTCCGAACCAGTTGTCCATTGTGATCAGGTTGTCATAGTACTGCGCCCAATCCTGCCGCACTTCCGGCGTGTCCGGCCAGTATGGAGAAAGTTGCACACTCGCAGGATCAGTGACAGCTTCATGTGGTCGTTGTCGGATGCGGCTTTCATGCGTGATGAACTGGTTCACCACCGCAAAAAACGGCTGGCCAACTTCCCTGTTCTTCCAGTGAGCGTTGCGGGATGATTCATCCCAGATTCCCTGCAGGTTGTTGTAGTTGTAGTCCGTTTTGGAATTATTCGTGCAGTAGTAACCCTGCTCTTTCAGATAGACAGGAAATGCACTGAACGCCTGTGGCAGAGGAACGCTGCTTCGCATGTTGCCGGCTCCGTCAGCGCAGGCGTACCGACCGGAAATGATGGTCGTCCTTGCCGGAGCACAAACCGGATAGTTGGACCATGCTGTCCGGTATCGAAGTGAGCGAGCAGCGAATTCGTCCAGATTGGGAGTCGCAGCAACTTCGTCGCCGTAACAGCCCAGTTGCGGCCCGATGTCTTCGGTGGTCAGCCACAGAATGTTCGGGCGATCAATGCTGCTTTCAGGGGTGTCATCCTGAGCAAGTAGACCGGCCGGCAGATGAAGGCCGAACAATAATGTCAATGCAAATTGAAAAACCGGCAGGTATTGTTTAACGTTCATGCTGACATTGTAGCCGAAGGAGCCCGCGCTGGATGGGACTGCTTAATGCTAAATCGTTCGCTAACGAGCCTGATTGCCGGACTGTTCAGTCTGGGAGTTAATCATGCCTTCTACGTTTTCCAACGGGAGGTCTATCTCATCCTCGTTCTTGCGGGTTGCGCCGGAGTCGTTTGCGGGATCGTTGGTCTTTTTGAACCGGGAATTTATGACCAGCAGTCAGGCGCGCCACTGAAAGTGAAAATCTGGACTGCGATATCGATCGTGGTGTCGCTCGGGTCATTCGTCGCTGTTTATTTCGGCTGTTACGGCGCTGAACTGCCTTTT
>JBCCFB010000435.1:0-3019 GCA_039029995.1 Planctomycetota bacterium | reverse complement strand
GCCGCATCAAGAGCAGGAACCCGGTGGTTGTGCCTGCGGAGATCGCGGCTGCAGACGATGCGACAAGCCCGATTTCTCGATCTACTGGCCGCGCCCGTTTTCCGTCGGGCAAAACGAAAAGCATCCCCGCCTCAGCGGTGACACCAGACGTCCGAGGCCGCAAGACTGTTTCGACTGTCTGAGAAACTTCAGGCTAATTGAATATCAACGAACCGACAACGGTGAGTGCGGAGACTGCTGGGGCAACAATCGCGATCCGTATGGCTGTCTTGGTGAAAGTCGCCAGCTTGTAAGTGGCGTTGAAGGAGTTGATTTCAGAATTCCAGGTGAGCCGATTCAACGTGGAATTCCAGCTGCACAGGTTTACCCGGGTGAGATGATTCAAGGGATGCCACAGCAAGCACTGCCTCTTGCTTATCCCGCGGCAAGTGAGTCTGTTTATCCGCTAGGCGCAGGCTACTAAGGCACCAGATTGCCGTAGTCTACGAACGCCAGAAAGTCTACGACCACCGCGGAGAGTCTACGACCACCGTAGAGAAGGACATCGGCGCCTCGCTAACAGGCAATTATCAGTCGGCACAGTGGTTTACTGGAAACGACCGGCAAAAGATCTGGTGATCTCCAGAATAGCCTCGTGGATCAATCCGTTTGAGCCGATTGCTTCACCGGCTTCGATGTTCACGTTTCCAGCCCAGTCGGTAAACCTACCGCCTGCTTCTTCGATCACTGGCTTTACGGCCGCCGCATCCCAGACACTGAGAATCGGATCGATCATCATTTCCACTCGACCGGTTGCGACGAGATAGTATCCATAGGCGTCGCCCCAGGTTCGCGCGAAGTAAACACTGCTGGCAAGCTGCTGATAAACTTCAGCCGCAGGTCGTTTCGAAAACGTCTCTGCTTCGGATGTAACCAGCACTGATTCGGACAGGCTGGTGCAACCGGATACCTTGGCTCGAACCGGCTCGTTGCTTCCTGCGAAGGACCAGGCTCCGTTTCCCGTTAGCGCGTAAATGCCCTCATCGAGTCCGGGGAAATAGCAAACGCCTATGTCACAACTGCCCTCGAATTCCACTCCTACCATCGTCCCGTACAGCGGAACTCCGCTAATGAACGACTTGGTCCCGTCGATCGGGTCGAGAATCCAGCGCCAGCCTGACGTGCCGTCTTTGTTTTCGAATTCCTCACCGACAATTGCATCTTCGGGAAAGTGCTCACCAATCAACCGGCGTAGCAAGGTCTCGGCGCCGCGATCGGCTATCGTCAGCGGAGAGCCATCACCTTTTTTCTCGACTTTGACACCGGTGCAGAAATGATCAAGCGTTAGTTTTCCGGCTTGTATCGCAAAGTCTCTAGCAGATTCCAGGCGTCTGGCGTGTTCCGGCCTTGCATCCATGGCAGCGGCTCCAGGGGCGTGTTCTTTGTGATTGATTCAGTCGCTTGAATCACTTGCGTCAGCAGCATCCGGTTCCTTGCCGCTCGAATCGTCATCATTATTTCCGTCGTCCATCGGGGCGAAGAGCGCATGAATCATTAACATTATTGCGCCGGTGACCAGAAGAGAATCAGCAATGTTAAAGTTCGGCCATGGATCAAACATGGGTACGCCATCCAGGCGGAAGAGGATCCAGTCGCGAACGTCCGTCCGGATTCCGGGCAGGTCCCAGGATTCGACGTATCCGAGGCCGACCCGGTCATAAAGATTGCCGAGAATTCCGCCGCTGATCAGCCCGAGCGCAAATGTGATCCAGCGATCACGAGCGGCCTTCCAGACAAACAGCCAGAGGATGATTCCACTTAGCGCGACAAAGGACAACAGAGCAAAAAGCCAGCTTAGACCTTTGCCCATCCCGAATAACGCTCCGGGGTTAGTGGAAGTCTGCAACCCGAATACGCCGTCCACCCACCAATGAACGGCCTGTGGTTGCTTGCCATACGTTTCCGGATCAAAGAAGTTGCTGAATGCATACGTCTTAGTCCAGAGATCGAAAGCCAGCCCGATAGCAAGCAAGGAAAAAAACAGGGCGAAACGACTAATGGGTAGTCGTTCGCCCTGATGTGTATCTTTGATGTCAGCTTGCGCCGGACTGCTCAGGCTAGTATTTTCCTGATTCGATGTCGGATGCGCATTTGACACAGTATGGCGTGTACGGAATTGCTTTGAGACGCGTTTTTGGAATCTTACTGTTGCACTCTGTGCAGATACCATAAACACCCGCTTCAATCCGCTCAAGGGCACTCTCAATCATGTTGAGTGTCTCGCCCTCGTTATTCATTAGCAGGATTGTGTTGTCCTGTTCGTAGGTATCGCTTCCAAGGTCAGCAATGTGGCTCGGCACTGCCGATGAACCACTGGCACCACCGCTGCGAGTCAACGCTGCATTGGCAAGCGTCGTTACGTCGCCCCGCATTCGAGCACGCAATTGAAGCAGCAACTCCTTGAAAGGCTTGACCTCAGCCTTTTTCATCTTGGCCATATCTCATGTTCTCCTGAAGTATTCGCCTACTGCCGAGGATTGCTCTGTCAAGTACGGCTGTGTAGCAAATTGAGCGGCGCATTCTATGTATGGCCCTTGGTACAGTCAAACAATTGGCCGTTTTCGCCCGTTTTTCATAATCACAAGCCCTTTTCAGGCAGTTGTTTGCGTCAATCAAATTAATTTGCTTCCACAGAGTGGTCCATCGGCTCGATCGCTTCCATGCCTGTTTTCGATAAGAAAAACTAATTGTTCGGAGGTGGCGCGTTTCTGTTGCCGCGTAGCCTGCCAACACTGCTTCACGATTAGCTAGCCTGCCGGGTCCAGAAAATGGCCACGCGATAAGTAGCCGTCTTAAACATGTCGATGTCAATTATTCGGCTCCATATGAAATCGCATCTCGGGAAAGCTAACCGAACTCATAAAGCAACTGATGATCGGGCATCTGGAACGGAGTGATGATGTTGCAACAGGTGGCTTCCAGTTGACTGTTAAAAGCCAATCTGATTTGGTCTTTGAACCGCGTACTCGTGAAATACCGT
>JBCCFB010000434.1:0-3019 GCA_039029995.1 Planctomycetota bacterium | reverse complement strand
CTGCATGTTCGACTGACCGCAGAGAACAAAGACCTTCAGCGGTTGCGGTTCATCCTGCGCCGAGACATTCGATGTGAGCAAAACAACGGAGAGAACAATTGCGACAATTTGAATCGCGTTTTGAAGGGTTCGATTCATCTGATCCTGGCTGGGTTTAACCGGAAGTTCCTGACTGTGCTAAAACATAACCAGGTGCCAGATGTTTTCCCAGCAAGTCAAGTGTTTTCCCGGCAAGTGAAATTGCGATGTCTGAGAATCTCGATGAAATCGTAGAACTGCAGCGATATCCGCTCGATGAAGATTCGTTCCGCGACACCTGCAAGCGCGAGCTGGAAACGAATGGCGTGTTGATGCTCAACGATTTTCTGACTGCGGCGGCGGTCAAATCGATTTGCGAGGAGGGCAGGGCGAACCAGCAACTGGCGTTCTACACTCAAAGCAAACATAACGTTTACTTGCTTGAACCCTCGCCCGATTTTCCATCCGATCATCCGCGCAACCGAGAAGTCATTTCGTCGAAGGGTTGTATCACGACCGATCAGATACCAGGCGATTCGGCCTTACGCTCGCTTTATGATTCATCCCGTTTCCGATCGTTTCTTTGCGCCGTTCTGAGTGTGGACGAACTGCATGAGTACGCTGATCCGCTTTCCTCGATCAACCTTCACTATGCCAGCGAGGGGCAGGAACTCGGCTGGCATTTCGACAATTCGTCTTTTGCAATAACGCTGCTGATTCAGAAACCGGATTCGGGCGGCGTGTTTGAGTACGTGAAAGACGCTCGTGATTCAGACGCCGGCGAGATGAACTACGAGTTGACTGCACAAATTCTCGACGGGGAGCATCCCGTGGAAACGCTGGCAATGGACGCAGGGACGCTCGTACTTTTTCGAGGGCGCAATTCGATGCACCGGGTAACGCCGACAGAAGGCGACACAAAAAGGATGCTGGCCGTACTGGCTTACAACACGGAGCCCGACGTCGCGTTATCTGAGTCGGCTCGCATGACATTCTTCGGACGATTGGAATAGGATTACCGGCTTCGCTGGCGCACGCTGCCATCCAACATCGGGATCATCGCATGGAGTTGAGGACTCATCCAAGTGAACGCCAACGTTACGACTGTCTCATTGAAATCCATCTTTGCGAAATACAGATTACGCATTCTTGGTACATGGAGTCTGGTCGTTATTGAAGCAGCGTTGATGCTGCTGTTTCCGTTGTTGATGGGGATCGCGATTGATGATCTGTTTCAACAGAGCTACAGGGGCCTTTATCTTCTTGCCGCAACAGGGTTCGCCACCAATCTGGTCGGATCCCTGCGACGATTCTACGACACCCGCCTCTATTCAAGGATCTATGCCTCCGTAGCGGAGCAGATTGTTCAGCAGGAGAATCAAAAAGATTCCGGGGTCTCGATCACGTCTGCGCGAGTAAACATGGTCAGCGAGCTGGTTGAATTCATGGAGAATTCGTTTCCGGCGATCATCGACGCGACCATCGCTCTAACGGGCACGCTTGTCATGGTCTCAATTTTGCAGTTCAACGTATTTCTTGGCTGTCTGATTGCAACGGCAGTTATTGCTGTGCTGTATGGTCTCACTAGCCGTCGGACCTACCGGCTGAACAAAGGATTCAATGATGAATCTGAAATGCGAGTCAAGGTCTTGGCAACAAAAGACCGCCAAGCAGTTGCGGGGCATTTCAGTAGAATAGTGCGTTGGAACATCCGGCTGTCGGATCTTGAAACGATGAACTACGCACTCAGCTGGGTGGTGATGATCGGGGTCCTTTTGTTTGCAATACTTGTTACTGTTAGAAGCGGTGTCAGCACGCACGGACAGGTTCTCGCGATCCTGATGTACGTCTTTGGTTACATCGAAAGCGTCATCTCTATCCCTTTGTTTTATCAACAGTATGTCAGGCTGCAGGAAATTACACATCGGATTGACGACGCTGGTAGAAGTGAAACAACATCGACATCAGAACTTTCGTAAGCCGCAATCGCCGAAAAAGTAACGCAACGGTTTGTCGCTGACAACGGATGCATATGAACAACTTTGTCTGGGCCGATCTGTCCACGTATGACACGCTAAGCTCGATCGCCTTTTACAAAAACGTATTCGGCTGGCAGTTCTACGACTCAGGCGGCTACCACGTTGCGATGAACGGAACTGAAGAGGTTGCCGGTATCTACGAGACGCCGGACTTCTTCAAGAAGATCAAAATGCCTCATTTCTGGATGAGCTATATCGGCGTTGAGGATGCACAAAGAACGGCAGAAATCGCAAGCCAATTCGACGCGGCAAAAGTCGAACTAATGGACGATTTTTACGGGGGTAGGATCGCTTTGATTCGTGATCCGTTAGGCGCCGGCTTCGCCGTTTACGACGGTGGACAACTGCACGTAAGGGATGGAAGCACGGGACTATGCTGGAACGAACTGCACGTATCTGACGCAACGAAGGTATTGTCGTTTTATCAGCAATTGTTCGGATGGAATTTCACATTCAACAAAACAGCCGCGACGTATCAGTGCTTCGATTCGAACAACAATCACGTTACTGATATTGTCGAAGTTCCGAACCAAGTCAAAGGAAAGCAGGAATACTGGGTCTGCACATTCGCCGTAGAAGACGTTGTGCAGGCGACGAGCCGGATCGAGCGAAACGGAGGCGGAGTCCTGAATGATGAGGGCTACCGGATCATGCTGTACGACAATTCCGGCGAAGCGTTCTTCTACGTAATGAAGACGGGTTGATGATCTTCAGCTCTCATTCTGAATTCTCGCTGCCAAAACCTTCCTTGAGCATCTGGTAGTATCCTTCTAGGGCTGGATCGAAATGTAGATTTCGATCTTTCATTCCCTGTAGGACATCGAAGCATTTTTTGTAAGCCTCCATTGCAGCGGGTTGGATCTCAACCTTCTCCGCAAGCTGTGCAATCTTTGAATGTGAAACTGCCAGGTCACGTTGCCAGCTGGCGTTACCCGGATCAGATGCGGCCAGACGTTCTCTAG
>JBCCFB010000433.1:0-3069 GCA_039029995.1 Planctomycetota bacterium | reverse complement strand
TCGGCGACATCCACGGCTGTGCTGCAGCGCTGGACCGGTTGTTACACGCGATTCGTCCGACAGCTGACGACACAATTATCGGAATGGGTGACTATGTAGACCGCGGCATGGAGTCTTCGGCGGTTATCGAGATCATGATCAATCTCGTTTCAATCTGCCGGCTCGTCCCGTTAATCGGCAACCATGAAATCATGATGTTCAAGGGGCTTCACGGAGAACCGAAAGATTTTGATTTCTGGTTCCAGCACGGTGGCAATTCAACGGTTGCCAGTTACGGCGGACGCCCGCAGAACATTCCCGAACACCACCTTTCATTTCTAAGTCATTGTGTCCGCTACTACGAAACAGATGATTTCTTTTTCGTACATGCGAACTACGACGCCGAACTTCCGCTTGCCGAGCAACCTGATGAATTGATGTTCTGGCAACATGTGGGAAAATATACGCCGCGCCGTCACTACAGCGGCAAAACAGCGATTGTCGGACATACCCCTCAGGTTGAGGGCGATGTGCTGAACCTCGGGCACATCCGTGTCGTCGATACATTCTGCTACGGCGATCAATGGCTGTCCGCCCACGACGTCCATACCGGCCAGATATGGCAGGCCAACAACGCTGGCGATTGCAGAGAAGTCATGCTGGGCGACGTGGTCGAAATGCCTTTCATGGACGACTACGAGTACACCGAAGATGACATGGGAGACTATCCCACTGACGAATATCTTCGAGATCAGTTCGGCAGCTGAGCCACAGCCTGATATTGCCGCCGACCTTGATATTGACCCTGGCAGAGCGTGAATTCTAGAATTGGGCTGCCATGGCTGAGACCGCTGCTGAACCTGTTCAGCAGGGTGGAAAAGAAGCAACAGACCGGCTTCTTTCACTACCCGACAATCTGGTTTCCGACAAAGGCTTTAGCGAATGCCTCGCCGCACTGGCCGCTGGAAAGGTGGCGACTTTCGATTCAGTCTGGGGCTCAGCCTGCGCGCTTCTGGTGGCATCGCTCGCCAGCAAATTTGATAACGTGGTCGCCGTTGTTCCGGACAACAAGTATCTGGACAACCTGCTCGATGACCTCGAGACTTTCCATGCCGGTATTATCGAGAGATTTCCGGCCAGCCTGCAGACCGGTTCCAGCGCAAAAGTCGCGGTCGATCTTGAGTACGGTGACCGGCTGAGGATCATCAAATCGCTCAATTCCGGAGAGGAAGCAGGAGTCATCGTTGCCGACGCAGCAGCCATGATGCAGCCGGTCGCCGCCCGCGACTCTATCGCCGCTCACGTCCGGCGACTTAAGACTGGCGAATCGATCGGCGAAGACTTTGCCGACTGGCTGACCGGGCGGGGATTCCACCAGACCAGCGCCGTGGAGCTGCCGGGGGAATTCTGTTCACGCGCCGGAATCATCGACGTCTACGCATGGGACTGGACAGGCCCCGTCAGAATCGAGCTGTTTGATGATGAAATTGAATCGTTACGGCAGTTCGACCCGGCGACTCAAAGAAGCATCGAAGTCCTGTCGCAGATAGAAATCTCGATTCCTGATGAAGATGGCGAAAACGAAGGACGCGGCCATCTTGCAGATTACCTACCCGCCGATACCGTTCTGATAGAAGTGGAACCCGAACTCATTCGTGAAGCCGCAAAGCGATACATCGAACGCTCCAGCCTTCCGGATGAGTTGTTCGGATTTCCTGAAGTCGAAAAGTCTTGGTCACGATTTTCGCGGGCTACGGCGAACCGACTGGCGGCCGGCGAACTGGACAGTCGCTGGCAGATGCCCGTCGATTCAGTCGAGCGCTTCAGTGGTGACATCGGTGAAGTCCGCATTCAGGTGGAACGACTGGCCGTAGACAGCGACCTGATTATTGTCGCGCGGGTGGATGGTGAAATCGGTCGCGTCCGCGAGATTTTATCCAGCACCAGTGCGTTTCAGCAGAACCGGATTCACCTGACGACCGGATGCGTGCACGAAGGCTTCCGGTTGAGAGGCAAACCGTTTGTCGAGTCCGCCAACAAGAGCGCCGCGGCTCTACCGCCGGGTGTGAACAACCTGGTGGTGATCGGTTGTGATCAGTTGTTCCACCGGACTGAGCTTCGTCGCCGGGGACGTCGACGGCTTGGCAAAGCGATCGATAGTTTTCTGGATCTCCGGTCGGGCGATCTTATCGTTCATCTCTCGCATGGAATCGGCCGATTCCGTGGCCTGAAGATGCTCGATAAAGATGGCCAGATGACGGAGCATCTTGAACTCGAATTTTATGGCGGCACGCGAATCTACGTTCCGGCATCCAAAATTGATCTGGTCCAGAAATATATCGGTGGAACGAAAAACCGTCCGGTTCTGGCAAAAATCGGTGGCAAGAACTGGCTGAAGCAAAAGGCAGCTGCTGAAGATGCTGTAAACGATCTGGCCTCGGAAATGATCGAACTTCAGGCCACCCGTAGTAGCCGGCCCGGAATTTCCTTCAGCCGCGATACCGAATGGCAGCATGAATTTGAACAATCCTTCCCTTACCGTGAAACACCTGACCAGCTGACGGCGATCGACTCGATCAAGGCTGACATGCAACAGCCGCGACCGATGGACCGCTTGCTTTGCGGCGACGTCGGTTATGGCAAAACCG
This sequence comes from Planctomycetota bacterium, assembly GCA_039029995.1. Lineage (GTDB taxonomy): Bacteria > Planctomycetota > Planctomycetia > Pirellulales > Pirellulaceae > Mariniblastus. The sequence continues at coordinate 442 of JBCCFB010000433.1, read as the reverse complement.
AAGTTGCAATGCGTGCTGCTTTCAAAGCAGTCGAAAACGGATACCAGGTGGCAATGCTCGTGCCAACGACGGTTCTTGCCGAACAGCACTACCGCTCATTCAAAGAGCGCATGGGCGAGTTTCCACTGGATATCGGCAAGCTCTCGCGGTTCTGCACCACGGCGGAACAACGGGAGACGATCGAGCGGCTTAAGGTCGGTCGATGCGACATCGTCATCGGCACTCATCGACTGGTTTCCAAAGATGTAAGCTTCTACAACCTCGGCCTGGTCATTATCGACGAAGAGCAGAGATTCGGAGTTGAACACAAAGAACGATTGAAGAACCTCCGCAAAGAAGTTGATCTGTTGACCATGTCAGCGACGCCCATCCCGAGAACGCTGCATATGTCTCTGGTTGGAGTCAGAGACATTTCCAATCTTGAAACGGCTCCCGAAGACAG
>JBCCFB010000432.1:0-3094 GCA_039029995.1 Planctomycetota bacterium | reverse complement strand
GTTTTTTGACCCGACCCGGCGGTTTGTAGCTGTAAACCCGCAAAAAGTGTGACTTCGCAGCCGGCACCTGGGAAGCGAAGACTGAGGTTGCCGCGACCGTTGGAAAGGCCGCGGTTTCAGTGGATGCATTCCGCACACGTCGAGATACATCGTCTTTCGAAATGGGCGAAGTCAACGCAGTCACCCGCTTCAAGCCTCATGGTGTTCTGGGAGTTCTCGGTCCATTCAATTTTCCTGCTCACCTTGCCAACGGGCATATTGTTCCAGCGTTGATCGCCGGCAACACAGTCGTCTTCAAGCCCAGCGAACAATCACCTGCGGTTTCACAGTGGATGATGAACAAATGGCATGAGGCCGGGCTTCCGGCAGGTGTTGTCAACATGGTTCACGGAGCCAGGGAGACTGGAGCTGCGATTGTCGAGCATGATCAGTTGGACGGGCTTTTGTTCACCGGATCCAGCGCTGCTGGAATTGCAATCAACGAAGCATTGGCTGCCCGGCCGGACAAGATCATTGCCCTCGAAATGGGAGGGAACAATCCACTGATTGTTCACAAAGCCGGAGACATGAAGGCGGCGGCTTATCTGACCATTCTTTCCGCCTACGCCACAGCCGGGCAGCGTTGTACCTGTGCACGTCGTTTGATTGTTGTCGAGGGCGAAGAGTCCGACCGTTTTTTGAACACGTTGGTCGAGATGATCGCAAAGGTCAGATTCGGATTTTATTCCGATGATCCCGAGCCGTTTTCGGGGACTGTCATTTCGCAAGCTCAAGGGCGACGTGTGCTGAAGGCTCAAGAGGAGCTTGTCGCGGCTGGCGGGCGCCTGCTTGTTGAGATGGAATCAGCTCGCGACTGCGACGCTTTGGTCTCTCCCGGGCTGATTGATGTTACGGGAATCGATGACCGCGATGATCACGAAGTCTTCGGGCCACTGTTGAATGTCATCCGGGTTCCGGATTTTGATGCGGCGATTGCCGAGTCGAATAATACCCGCTACGGTTTGTCTGCCGCGTTGCTGAGTGACGATACGGATTGTTACCAGCAGTTTATTCATCAGATTCGAGCCGGTATTGTTAACTGGAACCGGCAAACGACTGGAGCCACAGGGAAGCTGCCTTTCGGCGGCTGTGGTCGCAGCGGAAACAATCGCCCGAGCGCCTACTTTGCAGCAGACTACTGTTCGTGGCCGGTTGCCTCGCTGGAATCAGACAATTTGAAAATGCCGGAAACCACGCTGACCGGCATCGACTTCTAACCGGCTTCAACTTTATGAACGCAGCAGATCCAGAAGGTGAACAGAAGCTTGCAATCTGTGCCGGCTGCTCCTGCCTCTGCGACGACATAATAGTTCTCGACGGGCTGCCTGAACTGCCCGAATGCGAAGTCGCGAAGACATGGTTCGATACACCCTCGCCGCGAATGAAGATTTACGTCGAGGGTGAAAATGCCACTCTCAACGAAGCCATCGATCGCGCTGGGAATATGCTCTCGTCAGCAAACTCTCCATTGGTTTTCGGACTCGACGGTTTGTCAGGCCAAGCTCAGACCGCAGCCTGGTCGGTGGCTGCTGCCCTGAAAAGCTGCATAGATATTTCATTGCAGAATCAGGAGCGAGCAGGCGTTGTTGCGCTGCAGACAAGCGGGAAATCGACTGCGACGATCGGGGAGATCGCGCAGCGTAGCAAGCTTGTCATACTCTGGTTCACAGACCCGGCGTTGACTCATCCACGTCTATTCGAACGTGCCTGCAGATCGGCCCGGGAGGTCATCGTGATCGGTTCCCAAACTGATTCGAACTACGGCGTCGATTGCACGCCGATCGACCTGGCGCCTGCAGACGCACTGGATGCCCTCAAGATTCTGAATCTGATCGTCGCCAGATCGGAGAACGTCAATGAGCTTGATGAGAACCAGGTTCTTGAGAGTACAGGTCAGCCACTCGAAACATGGCGACAGCTCGCAGAGAAGATTCAGAGTTCTCACTATGCGGCGATCCTGCACGGTAAACCGGAGTGCGATGCTCCGGAGTTGCTTACTGAACGGCTGTACGAATTTGTGGTGCGCGTGAACAAAAATTCCCGTTTCGTATCTCTCGGAGTCGGAGAGCCACTGAACTCTACGAACGCGGAGCACATTATTTCAGCGAACTGCGGTTTTCCATTCGCGGTAAACCTGCACCCGCATCCGCAATTTAACGGCTTTGAGTACAGCGCCGATAGATTGCTCAAACAGGAAGCAATCGACTGTGTGCTGATAAGTTCGACTCTCTCTCTTAAACCAGAAGATCTACACGGCGACGCCGCTTTGAACCGGATTGTGTTGACTCACGAGCCGGAACGCTGGAAAGATAAAGCAACCGTTGTGATTTCAACCGGCGTTACCGGGCTTGATCAGCATGGGGACTGGATGCGGATGGATGGAGTCATACTGCCGATGCCGGCGGTTCGTGATTCCACCGAAACTTACAACGCTACGGACGTGCTCACAGCAATTGCCAAAGCGCTGAAGTCTGATGATTCGTCGCATCAGTAGTCTGACCGCGCAGCAAAAATCCCGGTGACAGCCAGGGGCATCGCGTGCCTCAGCCTGAACCGGGATATTTACGAATCTAAAAGCCTGGGTTAGCCGAACAGGCCCTTTTTGCCCAGCGCGGCAACCGCCTTCTCCTCATCCTTGTCAATCTGGAATACCTTCTCCAGCTTCATCAGCTTGAAGACTTCCTCGACGTTGTCGTTGATATTGCAGAGCCGCAACTCAACCTTGGCGGCTTCACATTTCTTGCCGAACTGGATCAGCTTTCCGATCATTGCCGACGACATGAAGCTGACGTTCTGGAAGTTCAGAACGATCTTGCGGTTGTCAGAATTGTTGATCAGGTCGCTGAGTTCCTGGCCAAGTGCCTGAATCCGCGTTTCGTCGATAATGCGGACGTCCTGAAAGTAGGCGATAAGAATATCTTCGCTATGACGCGTGAGTAGAGTTGTCACTTTTTCTGCCTGTTATCTTGCGTCGCCTTGTCTTTTTAGGTGCAAACCGGTGCGGCGACTTCTCCAGCGTGCTGAAATTTGAAAACGACCCGATTTGAAAGTAAAG
>JBCCFB010000431.1:0-3115 GCA_039029995.1 Planctomycetota bacterium | reverse complement strand
CGATTTTCCTGAACGATGGCAACACGTCGTCATTGAAGATCAAGTCCAAAGAAGTGAACTTCTATCCAGCCTATCACCTTTTGCGCATGTTGGCTGATCCCGATATCACGTACATGGAACGATGTGGCTCAGATGTTATTCCCGTGTACCGTGGGCAGTCGGCGTAACATCAGCCGCCGATGTTCCAGAACACCTGGTCAATGTTCGCCGAGAACATCTGTCTCGCAGACGCAGAACGATAGCGGATCCGCGTTTCGATCAATCCGGTTCCCGGTTCGACGAATCTGGACAGATCGCCAGCCAGGTTATCAACCACGATAGTGGAATCTCCGAACCGCGAAGCGTTTGCCGAATCGACTTGCTCCCACATAGCCGTGGCATAATTGAAGAAGTCAATTTCGAGACTGATGTTCGAACGCGCGAATACCGAGGATTCAATTGAGAATTCGAACGTGGTCGGATTACTCGTGGAGCTTGTCGATTCAAACTCAACGATGACTCGGGATTGAATGTCAGTGTTCAATCGCCGCGCTGACAGGTCCGAGTTGTCGCTTTCGTCCAACTCCGGCAGGCCACCAGCGACGTATTCTCCTTTGTCAACGAAGAAGCCCTGTGCGGGAACCGCCGTGATCGTTTCCATGTTCAATTCAAGCCACTCTACTGCTTGAAGATTTGCGTCTCCATCCTGACTGCCGGGGACTTGGGACTGGTGCAGCAGTTGACCCCCATCAGCTGTTTCGAAGACTCCTACAGCAACGAAGATGGAAGGCGGCTTGGCTCCGAATTCTGAAGTCAAATCGATGAAGCCTTCCAGATATCCTCCATTGGCTCCGGTCGCCGAGTCACCTGCCAGGTCGAACCACCCGTGAAAGTCGTTGTCGTTTTCATCTGCCAGGAAGCCATCCCAGGATGCGACTTGTCCTGACTTGGCCCAGTTGGCCGGTACCAGAGCCCCGGGGCTTTGAGCAACGTAAATGAAAACATCATTTCCCTCGCCTGCATCCTCGGTTGCCAGATAAAGGCGATCAAACTCATCTACCGCAAAATACAGGTTCTGGCCGTTGTTGGTGGCTGCCAGTTCCGCGATCGCGTCAAGCTGCCCGTCCATGTCGAAACCGCCGCCGCTGGTTCCGACGACATTGAAGTGCCAGTCCTGGCCACCGTTGTTGTCCCAGTTGCCGGCTCCGTCATTGAATACCATGTTCAGCGACGTCGCATTCATTGCAACGGGAACTTCAGCCATCCAGAGCTGTTCCACTGGATCAAAGGTCATCAGGACGTCACCGTAGACCGTTGACCAGTTGTTGATTCCGTAGTGCAGATAGACTTCGGCTGCATTGGAAAGAGGGCCGCTTGAGGCATCGTACTCGATCGCAACATTCTGACCCGCCACGGCTGGATCCGGATTAACGACAACCCGATCACCTCCGGGAACGGTGCCCTGCCCGACATAGACATGCTGGATATCTGATTTCGAAACAGTTCCGTTGGAGTCGATCGCCTCAACGTAGTAGTCAATCAAAACATTTTCATGGCCGGTGATCATAGCTCCGTATCGCAGCGCACGGTAAACAGGTTGGGCGAGATTTCCCGGAGGCGGAACGTCCGATGAGCTCATCGGAACCGCAGTCCAGCTGCCGACTTCGTTTCCGCCTGCGTAGGTTTCGTTCTGAATCGAACCGATCGGATTCATCCCGTCGTTATCGGTCCGGTAATAGAGCGTGACAGTAGCGAGGCCACTAACGTCGTAGGCGTAGGTCCATACCTCAAAGTCAGAGGGCTCAGGCTCAGTCCCGTATTCAAAGTCGCCCGGGTTATAAGGTTCACGCTGCGGAACGAAAACCGTTGGAGCCGTTGTCTCGGTTCCGCCGAATGAGTTAATGACTTGATCGGCATGACCGACCGCAGCATTGCAGCCGATCGTGACATTGGAATCCCAGACTTCTGTTCCGTCCCAGTACCAATGGTCCGAACCCTCGGCTTGCAACAGCGTGTGCCACGCGCGCTCGGAGTTTGAACCGATTCCATAAATGATGTTGTTCAGGTTGCTCGCCGGAGAAATGTCATCCGCTGTGAAGACTCTGTTTCTGGCCGCCGTCAGTACAGCCCACGAATTCCGGTCCGGGCTGAAGCCACTTCCGTCCGGGTCGCCGAGCCACTTCTTGAATTCCGGATCGCCGCCGTCTGCTCCTGCCCACGAGCCGTTTTCAATGTGTACAACGTCGTTGTTGTCTACCGGGAAGCGGTCGAGGTAATCCTGAATCGTAGTTACGTTGTAATTGGGATTGGCACCGGCCCAGTTGACCATGTTGTTGAAATTACCGTGATAGTAGGATTCTGAACCACCGCCGAAGTTGTCGCCGTCGTGATGCAGAAGTACCAGCATCGGATGATCAGGATCCGTGTTCAGCTGTCTGTACTGTTCCATCACCGCTTCATACTGAAGCGCGCCAAATCCTCCTCGACCATCTTCGTTGCCTTCATACCTTGCACCGGGAACGATGACGATGCGACTGATGGCTCCCGTTTCGGGGTCTACGTGTTGGGCGTAATGCGGACGGTAGGCGAAAGGCGCTGCAACGGCGCTGGGTGCCCAAAGGCCGTTGAGATTGACCCACTGACCGCCCTGAGCAGAAAGCCCCGGATTGATCTGATCAGCCGCGTTCGGCTTGAACATGCTCGATGCCAGCGTATGCGGATAACCTGACGTCGCCCGCTCAATGTGAATTGAATCAACAATGGCCCATTCGATTCCCTCGCTCTCCAGAGCCGGAATGATCCGCGTCGCAAAAGCAGTCTCGGGCGGGAAGATTCCCTGAGACATCGGAATACCCGGGAAACGGGCTGCGTGAATATGCTTTTGCAGCCTGATTTGCATCTCGATGTCACGCTTGTCCAGCAGCGGCATCAACGGGTGGTTGAATCCGAAGTTGACCAGATCCAATCGCGGATTTCCTTCCGAGGTCTGCCATCCGGCGGCCTGTTGATAGGCTCCATTCCAACCGTTCCACTCAGACTGATCAAGCTCCCATAATGTCGCAATAGCATTCAAGGCGCTTGGATCGGGCTTAGCTGGCGCATCAGAGCGAGTTAACACTGTTTCTATAGGTAAAGG
>JBCCFB010000430.1:0-3154 GCA_039029995.1 Planctomycetota bacterium | reverse complement strand
GGCGGCCTTGTGATCGCCTTGGATGTCGAAGGAGCGCGCGCGCTCGAGCCCCACGGACGGCCCGAACACCGTCTTCGGGTAGCGCTCCAGGAGTTCTTCGATCAACTTGCGTACCTGCTGTAATACGCTGTCCAGCATCTGCTCCGTCAGCCGACCGGTAAACGTGTTCTGCTGACTCGGATGGTAGCTACCAACAAGCCAAGTCGTCTCATGTTTCAATTGTATCGCGCCTGCTGATTTTCTGCCGGTCTTTTGATTCGGTACAAGCTGATTCGGTACAACCTGATTCGGCACCAGTTTTATAACTGCTCCATGCCCGAACTTCGGCAAAGGAGATGGCGTTTCCAGCCAGCCATTATCTCTGGCAACATCCACAACCGCCCGCCAGCCGATCGAACCCAATGCCAGAAAGACACGTGGCTGACAGATTTCAATTGTCCTGTGAAGATACGGGCGGCAATGGAGAATTTCTTCACGGGAGGGCTTGTTATCCGGTGGAGCGCATCGACACGCACTCGTGACGGCTGATCTCTTCATCTTCAAACCGTCGTTGCGGTCGACTGACTCGGGCTGGCTCGCAAATCCGGCTCTGAACATGGCTCGATACAGCCAGTCTCCACTGCGATCACCAGTGAACATTCTTCCCGTGCGATTCGCGCCATGAGCGCCCGGGGCAAGGCCGACGACCAGCAGATCCGCGTTCCAGACTCCAAACGTTGGTACAGGTTTGCCCCAGTACTTCTGATCGATGTAAGCCCGTCGTTTGACCTTTGCTATTTCACGACAGTGATCACGCAGACGCGGGCAGCGCTTGCACCGTACAACAGAACGATCGAGTCGTTCCCACTGCTGTTTGCGGGTTAGCTTACGCGGGCGCATCTTCGCTTCCGGCACCGGCCGGATCCGCTTCGTGGCGATCGCTTTCGGCGAAATACTTGTTTTTCATCCGCCTGTATCGGACTTCCAGCATGACAAACAGCAGGATGATGATCAGGACACCGGCCAGTTTGAGAAGCCAGTTGTTCGGGTCGATGTACTGGTTTATCTGGTGAGAGAACATATACATCAATCCGTTGCCGAGCACGCTGCCGATCAGAACTCCCGTGACCGTCAGAAACCGTCCAAGTCCAAGCAGTCTTCCGAAGATGGATCCACCGATACTGCCGGGGGTCGACGTTGGAAAAATCACGAATGCGATCAGTCCGAAAAACGCAACGCGTCTGATCCATGGTTGCGATTCCATGATGTATTTTCCGTCGGAAACAATAGTCGCAATCTTCTCACCGACAAACGGTAAACGGAAGATTACTCCCATATGGAAAGTTACAAAAAGCGCAACCATGAAGTCCATGTAGGTGACCATCGTGAACAGCTCGAATGACTGCATCGATATGTCATAACCGGCTTCCGAGGGTGTCGCACTCGGGTCGGTGGAACCGAGGATGACAACAAAGCGACCGAACACAAAGAATGTCAGAATCGCATGCGAGACAATTTTGGAGGGGTACTCCCATCCGTAGATCAGACCGAGGGCTGTCAGCAGAAACGCCGTAAACACAGCCGGCCCGATCAGCGTAATCAACCACAGTAGCGGATAGGACTTCCGGAACTGTCGTTCAAACGTCGTGAACGAACGAACCAGTTCATGGCGCAGAGACTCAGGCGACTGCGCGCGGTCAGTCGCGAGTTGCTCCATAGACTCATCTTCGCTGATTAATTGATCCGTCATGCGGGCATCGGGTCCTGGCCCATAAACGCAGTTGCGACTCGACGAAATGCGACGTCGTAAGACGCGTATCGACCGCATATGGCGATCGAATGATCTGTAAAATTCCGGATTGGCTCTGACGCAATGCCGTCATCTTCTGCTGTCGCAGTAGCTTTCCAGACGCCAATTATTCACGCAGACTACGGATTTTTGAATGCCAAATCGAAAGTATGCGCGAGCTGGAATCGAGCAATGGTAATGACGCCATCGGTTTGTTTCAGTAGTGTCCACCAAATTTCGTGTTTCAGCGTACGTGACATCGGGTAACTCTCCGCCAACGGGGCCCCGATTGCCGCATGCTTAGGCTGAAATTAGCTGATACTTCACATTTCAAAGGCTGAATTCAATGCAGTTGAGTCGTCGAAGGTTCGCCGGTGTCGCCGGTGCTTTCATGCTTGGCATCGGTTGCTGTGGTTGCCATTCTGCACCGGTAACCGGACGCCGGCAGTTGATGTTGCTTCCGGAAGGGCATGAAGTCCAGCTGGGCGCGAGCGCATTTCAAGAGACTCTCGCCGAGCAGCGGCTTTCGTCGAATCACGCGCTGGCCGAAGTCGTTCAGCGGGTTGGCGAGCGCATTGCTGCGGTTAGCGGACGAAACGACTTTCAATGGGAATTCAAACTCGTTGAAAGTGAAGTTCAAAATGCGTTCTGTCTGCCCGGTGGCAAAGTCGCTGTTTACGAGGGCATTCTGCCCGTATGTGCTGACGAAGCCGGCGTTGCGGTTGTGATGTCACATGAAATCGCGCACGCACTGGCCCGGCATGGAGGAGAGCGGATGAGTCAGCAACTCGGTGTTAACGGAGCAAGAATGGCTCTGGAGAGAATAGCTGCAGCAAAGTTCCCCAGTCGAAGCGAAGCCCTGCTGCAAGCCTATGGCGTTGCAACGGAATACGGGCTGATTCTGCCGTACAGCCGCAAACAGGAGTCAGAGGCCGATCATATCGGTCTCATGCTCATGTCCAGAGCCGGATACGATCCTACATCTGCCCCTGATTTCTGGGTTCGATTCGGACAAGTAAAAGGCGACGCTGCCCAAGCCGAATGGCATTCAACTCACCCGACGGACGCACGTCGAAGTTCCGATCTTCAACAGTTGATGAACGAGGCGCTGCCGATCTACGAGGCTGCGCGCCAGCAGCACGGCAGGGGCGAGACATTAGACGTCTAGCCTGCAGAAAACCGACAGGCATGAAGAAAGCCGGTCTGCACAAAATGCAGGCCGGCTTATTTTGATTGCGGAGCGGAACTACATTGCTGCTCGGTTCCATATTTTCCACCACGGTTTCTTCGCGTCCTGGCTCTTCGCGCTGAATCCCCATGGACGACCGTTGGTGCCGATGCACTCCTGCATCTTGGCATACGTGAATTTCGCCTTGAGGATTTTGG
>JBCCFB010000429.1:0-3173 GCA_039029995.1 Planctomycetota bacterium | reverse complement strand
GGCGGACTCTACGATGGAGTCGATACCGAGGACGGATTCCCGATTGAACAGGCACTGTCGGGAACCATGTTCCAGTCGCGTCCCGACATCACATGGAAATACCTTGCCCTGTTGGGAGCCGCCCCGCGTGCGCCCTTCTCAATCTGGGCAAGGTATTTCCATGTGATGTCGGGACGCGACTGGAACATGGTTCCCGACAGTGCCTGTTCAATCGGGAATCCGTCCTCGGTATCGACTCCATCGTAGAGTCCGCCGACGCCACGGTAGGTTGGTAGACCGGAATCTGCGGAGATGCCTGCTCCCGTAATTACGAACACGTCGCTGGCTTCGTTAAGAAATTCCCGGGCAGTCTTCAGTTTTTCGTTCATGGCGTGTCCTTTCAATCCGTCAGCCGCCATCATACGCCACGCCAACCGCGAGATAACCCCGCTAGGAAGCAGGAACTGAAGGAGAAATCCGTTTCGTCAGCCCGATCAGGTCGGTAAGTGATTCAACAATTTTTGAGTGGTCATCACCTTGCGATACCTGTTCCAGTTTTTTCGCTGGCTCATAGAGCACCTCAAATCCGGCACACGGCCCCGATCCCTTCAGCCAGTGAGCCAGTTCATAAATTTCTTCGTAGGACCGCGCTCTTGCTGCCCCCAGCATTGTTTTCGTATTGTCGCGCAGCCGTTGAACAAACAGTTCGACAATCTCGCGGTAGCCCTCGTCCTGCATTGGCAATGTCGAGTGAATTTGCTCGCGTTCTTCAGACTCTATTGCGGACGTATCAGAGGGCAATCTGACTCGACGGGTCATGGCAATGATCTCGCCGAGTTTTTCGAAGATTGCCTGGTCGTTACCTGACTCCACGACAGTTGAGAGCTCACGTGCGGAATCTGAAAATTGAGCGAAGCCTGATGCGTTACCGGATCCTTGTAGCCAGTGAATCAGCCTGGCAAGCTTGTCGTGATTGCGTTGTCTTGCTGCCCGTACCATTTCCCTCGACGTTTCGTGAAGTCTCGCGATGAATAGCTCAACGGTTCGGAGCTGTTCTGCGTCGTCGAGTTCGAGAGATGACACGATGTCCCCGGCGTCGACATCGGCATAACTAGAGGCTTTGTAAATCGACAGCGTTTGCGGGGGCGTCGTATCGGCTTTATCAGGATCCGAAAATTCTACAGATGATACTTCCTCGATGTTTCGAGCTCCAAATTCGCAGGTGCTGAATTCGAAGTCGTTTTGTCCCTGTTTCTGGATGATCGATTGGTGCCATGATTCTCCGCGTTGTTTTTCAGGCAGACTTGAAGCAAGGCGCGCATCGCCGCACGAGACATTGAATATCCAGTCGTATCGACCTGGCGAATCGTCCGGCAACGAATTCGAGTTGCCCGTCGAGACGAAACACGCATCGGCGAAATACTCGTCAACCCTTTCAGCGATTCGTTGCTGATCGCAAGGTTCTCTGGCTGGTGCCTCGCTTGTTTTCGCCTGCCGCCGATTCACAACCGGGATTATTAATCTGTAGACAAGGGGATATACAAGTAAGCCGGCGATTCCGCAGAGCAATACGGAAGCAAGCGGGCTCCACGAGAGCCATGAAAGCGATGCACAGGCGGCTACCGGCAAAGCTGTAACGCAAACGGCCGTGCGCGTCCTGGCGGATAAAGTCGGAATTGTCAGAAGCATAGGAGAAGAAATTGCGGTGGGCCGGCACGACACGGTGCCCTGAAACGGCCTGTCGATAGATGAGTGAAGCGCCGGTACGGCAATCGAATGAGCAGTGGAGTCGTTCGTTAGATCAAGCAAAAACTAGCCTGCTTTTGATCTCATGCCGCCATGCCGCGACTAGTGGTATCGGACATTGGCCGATTTGACTCTTTGGATTTCCGGTTGTTCGGGCAGTGGCGATTATTGCGGTAGGCAGGCCCTGGTGTAACAAACAAACCATTTGATGCTGTGGCTAGGACGTTGGTGCTGTGACCAATGGTGTCGTGACCAGCCGTGCTGTGACCAGCCGTGCTGTGGTCAGCCGTGCTGTGGTCAGGTTTTTTAGCGCGATCGCCACCGATAAAACGAGGTCGACCAGCAAAAATGCAGCCCGACAAAAAAAGGAACCACGTCTAAACGAGGTTCCTTTCAGTTGTCTCTGTTGCAACCGCCGGGGCTATCGCAGAACGCCGAGATAGAAGCTGAAGACTCTCTTTTCGTCCGTGGCTGCTTCTTCAACCGGGAATGCGAAGTCAAACGCCAGTGGTGCACCGATTCCGGCGGCCGGCATATGGATTCTGAATCCGAAGCCCGGGGCCACACGGAAGTTCTCGCTGGTCACAGTGACTTCTTCTTCGATCGTTCCGTAGTCTACAAAGAACACACCCTTGATCATGTCATCTGAAGTAAGCGGGAACATATATTCAATGGTGTTCAGCCATTGGAACTCGCCACCAACTCGAACATCACCGACAACCGGCGAGGCTCCACGGAAGTCGAAACCACGAATCGAGGAAAAGCCACCGGCAAAGTAGTTTTCGAAAACAGGCGTCTGCGATCCGGTGAAGCCAAGTTTGGTTCCTGCAGTCAGCGTATGCCGGCCCGAGCCGTCCGGTCGTTGATACATCAATCGGTATCTTCGTAGTTCGATATCGCCGCGCGAATAATCAAATTCCCCGAATCCCTGGTTGAATGTCATCGAGAGATACGAACCGGTTGTTGCCAGGAACGGATGGTCTCTCGTGTCGTGCACAAGGGATACGTGTCCGACGTACAGATCTGTGTTTCCAACGACGGCGTCGAGATCGGGAGCCGCCCCGGGAAGTCTTACGTCAGAGATTTCAACGTTTTCAGCTCGTACACCGGCACTGACCGATAGAAACGGCGTCAACCGGTAACCTAAAGAAACGCGACCTCCAAGCCGTTGTTCGTTCCAGTCGAAATATTGCCTCGTGAACAAATAGCCGCTGACGTTCAGGCTGATCGGTGTATTGAAGAGGTAGGGTTCGCCAAAGCTAACGAGGTATCTTTCAACATCTGCACCGGGTGTCAGTTCAAGCCGGAACGACTGACCTGCCCCGCGCCATGCGGTGCCATCGGCGATTTCTCGAAAACTTCTCGGGAATCGCCAGATGTCAAAGTTTCGTTCGTCAATTGTTATCTGACCGATGATCCCGTTGTCGGAGTTGTAGGCACCCCCGAAG
>JBCCFB010000428.1:0-3198 GCA_039029995.1 Planctomycetota bacterium | reverse complement strand
GATAATTATGAAATGGCTCGACCGCCCCATGTTAACAACCGTTCAACTGGGATTCAAACGTGCAGCAGCCATAGGGGTGTAGCGACCAACGTTGAAGAGCTTGAGGGCACTCAAAGTCCCCCTCCGGTTCATGCGCGACGACCTCCCACGTTCACGACCGACCGCTTTCAACCTGAATCGGATGCCCGTTTTGCGATCTAAATCGCAAGAAAAAAGCAGGCGTTTTCGCAAAGCGGACACCGAATTCAGAATTTGATGCACTACTGACAGGAGAAGATGTGACTCGTTTAATCTTGATGACCATCAGCTGCTTATGGTGGATTGCCGCCCCCTACCAGTTGCAGATCAGTAATGCGGCTGATTCCGAAAGCAGCGAGATTTTTCAAGTCGAAACGGCTGAACAGGTTGGAGAGCTGCTGAAGACGAACGCCTTAGCCCCCGGTGATACGATCGTCTGGCTTTGTGGTAACTATCAGGACATCGAACTCAATGTCGAGGGAATCGACGGACTGCAAAACCAACCCATCACTCTTCGCGCTGAATCTCCCGGAGCTGTCATTCTGGAGGGAGAGACACAATTTTCGATCGGAGCGCAGCATTGGGTGATATCTGGTTTCCACTTTCGTGGCAGAGAGGATTCGACCAATGCCTACAACACGTTTCAATTCCGCAGCAAAGGTGGCACTGCAGCAAAACATGTTCGACTGACTGATTGTGCATTCACAGATTTGCATACCAGCGAAACCACGTCAAAGTGGGTCCTGCTATTCGGCCAGAACAACACGATCGATCATTGTCACTTCAGCGGCAAGAATTCGCGCGGGGCGCTGGTAACCGTTGAGCTTGCTTACCTGACGCAGAGTGACGTTGCGGGGCACACGATCTTCCGCAACTACTTCGGATCCGTCGCTCCCTCAGAGGGCAACGACAACGAAACCATTCGGATTGGTTCAAGCGCGGATCAAAATAAGTCAGGAGGCTGCAGCGTCGTTGAAAACTGTTTTTACAGCTGTGATGGAGAAAATGAAATCATCAGCAACAAATCCAGCTACAACGAATACTTGAGAAACACCTTCCGGCGGTGTAACGGAGCACTGGTGCTGCGTCACGGCCATCACGCGAGAGTCGAAGGCAACTTCTTTTTCGCTGATGGTGCTGAAAATGCCGGTGGAATTCGCATCAGCGACAGCCATCACGTCATCATGAACAATTATCTTCAGGATCTTTCGGGTACAGGCTGGAATGCCTCGCTCTCAGTGATCGGAGGAAGCGAATTATCAGGCGGTCAAAGCAACGGATACCAGAGGGTTGAAGACTTGAGCGTTGCTCACAATTCAATTTTGAATTGCAGATCCAGTGTGCTGTTCAATGACGCAAAAGGAGAGCGACCGCCACAAGGGATTTTTGCCAATAACCTGATAGTCAGCAGCAACGGCCCGCTGATCGACCTGAAACTGCCCGCAACGGAGATCACCTGGGTCGGCAATCTGATGCACGGACCGTCAACAAACAGTCAGTTGATCGCAATCAGCGGCGACCCGGAACTTACCGAGAGCAATGGCCTTTTGCGGCCGTCCTCACGTGGAACGGCCGCCGACGCCGCGTTAGATTGTGGGATCGAAGTAAGGCTGGACATAGACGGTCAACTACGTCCTGAATCCGGTGCTGATGTCGGCGCAGATGAATTTTCCGGAGAATCGGGGGAAGTCGTTTTTGCTCCGCTGATGCCTGCCGATGTCGGTGTGAGCTTTCCAATTCAAACCCAAAAAGAACGCTAACAGGCGGCGCGGACGTCGCTTCACCCGAATTCGAAGTCCCTGATCGCTTACAACATTTTCACTTCACAACTATGAAAACGAATAACATGAACCGACGCAGATTTATCGCTGGAACCACTGCCGGAATATTCCTGCCTGTATTGCCGGCGTCCGGTTACTCCATTGAAAAGACAAGTGAAACGCCCTACCGGTACTGCGCGTTTATCAAATATCTGCAGGAACAGAGCCATGAACAACTTGCAGAAACACTCAAGACAATCGGGTTCGATGGCGCTGAAGTAACAGTGCGACAAGGCGGATATATTTCACCTGAAAAAGCCGTAGATGAACTGCCTGCTCTGGCTCAGGTGTTCGAAGAGTACGAACTCAGCATCGACATTCTTACAACCGATATCGTCGGGCCCGACTCTCCGCACGCGCAGGGCATCATCGACACCGCCGCACAACTGGGAATTCAGTATTATCGAATGGGCTTTTACAGGTATGACCTAGAATCGCCGATCAGGCCGCAACTTGAGTCGTTCAAACCGATGGTGGATGAAGTCGCGGCGCTAAATCGCGAGGCCGGAGTGAGCGCGGTCTACCAGAACCACTCCGGTGGAAAGTATGTCGGCGCAAGCTTCTGGGACCTCGTATATCTGCTTGAAAATATTCCCCGCGAGGAGATCGGCTGCATATTCGACATTCGTCATGCCGTCGCTGAAGGCAGCGGCGCATGGCCCGTTTTTTACGACATCATCAAACCGCACATTTCAGCGTTGTCAGCAAAAGATTTCTGCTGGCAGTTGAAACGTGAAAGTGACGAACGACTATCACCGGTTCATTGCCCGCTTGGTGAGGGGCAGGTTGACTATGACGCATTCTGCGATCGCTTCAAACAGGATTTCCCCGAAGCATTGATAACTATTCACGTTGAATACCTGCGCAACGAAGGCCTTGAAGCAAATATTGCCGCACTGGACCGGGACTTCACCGCGCTGAAAGCAGCTATGGACTAAGCAGCTATGGACTAACAAGCCTCTGCCTGACAGATCGCCCTGGCTAGAATGAACACCTAGAAGATTTCGTGGCGATACAGCCAGACTTCGGCTCCGTCGTTCCCCGAGTAGTCTCTGCCGTCCTGCTGCAGGTAGTTGAAACCCTGGAATCGGACGTCACCGACACTGGATCCCGGCAAAGTTCCAACTGTTCCGCTGTCTGTCATTCCGGAAGTGAGATTCTCGTAGGTGTACGTGATGACACCTCCAGAACTGAGAATCAACTGAGCTTCAAAAATATCGCCTGGAGCATAGGCAGGATCAACGTTCACGTTTGAAGCCCACGAGCCGCCCGCGGCGATGACCATTCCTTGAGTCGGGCCGCGATAACCGATCGTGACAATGTCAGTTTCAACATTGGACTGGGATTGCGACTGGTGAAT
>JBCCFB010000427.1:0-3200 GCA_039029995.1 Planctomycetota bacterium | reverse complement strand
GTTGTGGTTTGTCATTGGATCTTCAGTTGTGAGAAACGTACGCAACTGAAAATAGAATCGTTGCAGTCCCTAGTCGAGGGGTTGCAACCTTAGCATCAAAATGTCTGTCCGCAGGCGTATTCCCATTGCGAAAAGTACCGCGCACAAAAAAAACGGACAGCCGCAGCTGTTCCGCCCTCTATTCCGCAGAAAGACACCGTAGAAAGACCATGCGAACAGGAACCTGAAAAGCCGGATACTTTAAGGCTGAGAAAACGAACGGCGCGACAGGCCCGGCAACATGGTGTTGGAGCAAGCCTCAAAAAAACCTTTGCTTGCTGGTAATGGTTGAACCCGGGTCCCGTTCAATCGAGAATTGGCAACATGACCAATAAAGAAATTCCAGACTCCAATAACGACTCACTGGAAAATCACAATGAAACCGTCACCTGTACCGGGTGCGGCGTGTGTTGTTTTCATATGGGCTACCCTGCATTCATACTGCCTCAGGCTCCGCTTACGGCAGAGGAGATTGATGCTGATCCAGAGTTGAAGAAACTTGCCTTACACCGCGGAACAAAAAAAATCCTGCTCGAAGGCAATCCGGGCGAAGATTACTGGCATACGCTTCCTCCGGACCTCAAGGATGAACTCGAAAAATTTGTCGATAACTACGATGCGCCGGCAGACGGTGAACTGGACGGCCCCTGTTTCTGGCTGGACATGGAAACGCGACAGTGCAAACACCACGAACATCGACCGCGCGTCTGCCGTGATTTTGAAATCGGGTGCAGTCAATGTCATGACTGGCGCCGAACGTACCAGCACCGCATCATCCAGATCTCCTCGTAATGCCGTAGCGCATTGGCTTACTAAATTGTCATTGCGAGATGGTCTTGCGAATGCATAGTTTCTGCGCGGAGATCTTAAGCGCCGGAGACCTTAAAGCGGTCGCGTGCATCTTCTGAATTGCGGCTGACCAGCAGGGCATCATTTTCTCGTCTTTCGCGGCTATGTTCCATTAGGCCGAATTTCCGGCAGCAATCGCATTCTCTGATAGCCGCGCGGTGGATGTGGCAAGACATTGCGAGCAAACGGGTTCCTCAACAGCCGTAAGCGCCAAGTTCAGACAACCAAGAAATCCCGTTCAATTCGTTCAAGCCCCTGTTACCTGCTGTGTCGGTATCCGGTTAGCAAAACCGTCTGAAAACGACTTGGTGTGTATTTCTACAAATTCTTCGATTGCTGAATCCGGATTCGTGCGACCCGCGAAACCGCTCACAACGACCGGCCAGCCGGTTCTCCCAAAACAAGTAGATAAGAAATTCAGTTCGAGGAAAAAATGAAAATCACCACACTCTTCACTTCAGTCGCTCTACCCGCACTGATGCTGTTCACATCGGTCGCAAACGGCCAGCATTGCCAAAGCGCCTGTCAGAGCGCAAATCGCACAATGCCTGTTTCGATCACCGCAGCTCAGGAAGGTGACATTGTCGATACGGCGGTAGAAGCCGGCGCATTCAAGACTCTGGTTGCCGCTGTTGACGCTGCCGGACTGGTTGAAACCCTTAAAGGCGAAGGCCCCTTCACAGTACTTGCTCCTACCGACGAAGCTTTCGCAGCTCTGCCGGAAGGAACAGTTGAAGAACTGCTCAAAGAAGAAAACCGCGACCAGCTGATCGCGATCCTGACATACCACGTGATCCCCGCCAGCGCAATGGCAGCTGATGTTGTTCAGCTGACAGAAGCTCCGACCGTCAACGGCGCTGCTCTGACCATCATGGCTGAAGAAGGCAAAGTCATGATCAATGACGCAAACGTTGTAAAAACCGACATCGCGTGCTCTAACGGCGTCATCCACGTGATCGACAAAGTTCTTCTCCCACCACCGGCACCTGCCGACATCGTGGACACGGCAGTCGCAGCAGGTTCATTCAACACACTTGCAGCTGCACTGACCGAAGCCGGTCTGGTTGAAACTCTCAAAGGCGAAGGTCCTTTCACAGTGTTCGCTCCGACCGATGAGGCGTTTGCCAAGCTGCCTGAAGGAACAGTCGCTGAACTGCTCAAGCCGGAAAACAAAGACAAGCTGACTGCGATCCTGACGTACCACGTCGTTCCCGGATCTGTAATGGCTGAACAAGTTGTCGGTATCACCGAAGCCGACACAGTGAATGGTGCTCAACTTTCGATCAGCGTTGCTGACGGCGAAGTCACAGTAAGTGGCGCAAAAGTCATCGCAACGGATATCGAATGCAGCAACGGCGTCATTCACGTCATCGACACAGTAATGATTCCTAACTAGTTCGCGGAGTTGGCGTGAACCACCTTCCTGAAACTTTGCGCGAGGGGACGGAGTCGTCCCCTCGCAAGCTTCGCCGACCTGGCACGAACGATTCGGATGTTTCCGGCGTTCAGTTCAGGTCTTTTCCCTCGCGCTCCGGCGTGACACAATCGAATGGTTCCGTGAGAAGCCATCACGGACACCGTTTGAATGGACAAAAAAGAGACCATCAAGTCATAGGAACTGTTGCCTTGACGACTGAACAAGCACTCCTTCCACGCGTGGCAGCAGGCGATCAAAACGCGATCGCACTCTGCCTGGATCGCTACGGTGGACTTGTCTGGTCGATCGCTCGACGGGGTTGTCCCGATAACCAGCTTGCAGAGGATGCCGTTCAGGACATCTTCCTGCAGATCTGGAAATCTGCTCCCCGGTTTGATGCTTCGATCGCCAGCGAGAAAACCTTTATCGCGATGATTGCCCGACGGCGGGTAATCGACATCAACCGAAAGCGGGCTTTCCCCAGCTCAAGTGCGCTTGAGTTCGACCAGTTTGCATCCGGAGCCAGTGATGCATCAGCCCGCGCTGAAACGAAAGATGAAGCTGAAAAAGCGGCAGTGGCTCTTTCAAAGCTGCCCGATGATCAGCAACGTGTAATTAAGATGAGTGTCTACGAAGGCAAGTCTCACTCGACGATTGCATCTGAAACCGGTATCGCTCTCGGTACGGTGAAAACGCATATTCGTCGTGGACTGATCAGCCTCCGACAAGCGTTGTTCGCCGCCTCACCGGTGCGAACTTCGGAAGGAGGTGCGATCTGATGAGCACAAATATGAATCCATCCTCAGATTTCAACGAAAAACTTCTAGAGCTGCTAGCCGGTCGCGCAGCAAGCGATGTACATATGAATATGTTACATATCAACAACATATCCAGC
>JBCCFB010000426.1:0-3236 GCA_039029995.1 Planctomycetota bacterium | reverse complement strand
GTCCGCAATCATCAGTCGGTCCGGAACGGCGTCAATTGCAGCCCTGATTTCATCTGTCCTGGCATCCAGCAAATTCTGTTCATCGATGACGAAATGCAGCAGCTCGGATAGAGTTTCATCATCGATTCGCCATTCTCCTCGACCTGCTTCGACCGATGTCCGGCCGGCAACGACCCGGCCGTCCGCAAAAATCTGAAGTGAGGGCTCCCTTTCGAAACCAGCAGGATCGGGCATCCGGAATCCACCGGAAATGTCATAGACAATTACCGGCTCGACCTGAGCCTTGTCGATCTCGAAGTCTTCACTTCGCTCTTCTTCCTGTGTTGACCGCGATGCGAAACAATCGGCAGAAACGGGCGTGGCTGCGCAGTCAGTTGGAAAACTCGATGCGCAATGCAAAAGAGCCAGCAGGATCAGTATCAATAAGCGTTGCACGTTAACCTCGATTCGATTGGTGCGGGAACCTGATGCATATTGTATGAAGAATCATCATTCGGCGCACGCTGGTTAAATGCTCAGATGCTGCGCAAGAAAAATGGCGGAATGATATGTCATTCCGCCATCGTCGCTTTCGTATCTGTTCGGACCTTTTCAGCTTCGAACCGAATCCGTTGGACACTAGCGTGTGAGACGCTGAATCGCTCGATCCAGATCCTCGATGTTGATGTCATTTTCTACGAGTTCCCCATCTTTGTTGATAAGGTACATCGCAGGTACAGCGACTGGTCCAAGTTCATGTGCCAGTGGGCTCTCCTGAATACCTCCCGGGGCATTCAGCTGTGGCCACGTGACGTTTCGGTTTGCCCTGAGGAATTCGGTTAGAGCTTCGGGGTCGTCAAGGTTAGCCCCGATGATAACCAGATCGTCGTACTTGGCCGCCAGGCGTTCGAGCTCTTCAAATTCGTCGATGGCTACCTGTGACCAGGTTTCCCAATAGTGAATCAGAACAACCTTTCCTCGCAATTTGTCATTGGCGAGGTCGAAACGCTGGCCACTTACCGTGTTGCCGCGGAAAGAAATTGATTCACCGGTGGAAGTCAACCTCGTGAACGCCCCACGGGCTTTCTTCCCGAACGGGCTGTCAGGATGATCGTTGGCAAGCTTGCGATACCATTGCAGAGCCTGATCGGGATCGTCGCGTTCAAAGACTTCGTAATGCACTGCAATGTGGTCGAGTGCTTCAGGAACGAACTCGCTGTCTGAAAAATCGCGAACGTATCGCTCAAGGTCGTCCAGATACTGGTCGTTCGCCTCATCCCGTTCGCGTGAGTCACCTTCGTCAATCCGCTTGATATAGCTTGCGTTGAGAATTCTCCACTGAAGGTAATCAAGCCCTTCACTTTCATCTGCACGAGCCCGCTGGCGGAGAAGATCATTCAGCTCAGTGATTCCATCCGGATAGCGATCTGTTTGAAAGGCTTCCACGATCAGGTCAGTGTAGTTCCGCATCCAGTTGACTCGACTCTCCATATCATCACTTGCCTCAGCAAGTTCAAGGAGTTTTGCACCCGCACGTTTGTAAAGGTCGCGGGTTTGAGTTGCCGTCAGTCGCGGATTCTGAAGCTGTTCTTCAATAGTCGTGAATTCATCGAAAAGTTCTGCTACCTGTGTGTCTACAGCTTCATCACCACCTCCGCCGCCACCGGCAAGGGCGCTTGAATCCGGGACAGGATAGAGGACGTTGCCGTTCATAACCGGCTGACCCTCTTCGTAGAATTCCGGAAGGCTGACCAGACGCCAGCGATCTTCAACACGAATCAGAGTTCCCAGCAGGAGAAGCTGATGATCACGCCCGTTCTGGAACGAGCCCGACGCGTTTTCATGAATCAGAACGTCTTCTGTCATTCCAGAGTTACCGGAGGGAACCATGGCAACCTGGCCGGAAACGAAATGAACCCACTGGCTATCCCGCTTGATCTGAGTCTGAGCTCGAACGAACGACGCGAAATCGCTGTTTGCCTTGCGGAGTCGAGCTTCAATTTGAGTCGTTAGTCTTTCACCGAGGCCAAGCGAACGCAACTCTTCCTGAGTCATCAACAGTCGAGTAAACCGCTGTGCGTCATTCGCTTTGATTGCCAGAAAGGCTTCTCGAGCGGTTTCTTCCGCAGAAATCATCCTCCAGCCATCAATCTTGCCGTCCTCGTTGGAATCCACTGCCCAACGCATTCCAGTTCCAAGCCAGCGATGCTGGTCAGCTTTTGTGTCGTTGTCGGTATCGATGTCACGGTAGACCTCGATACCATCTTTGAAATACGACCACTGAAAAGCTTTGTTATTGTCGTCGTAGTGAATTTCCCGAAGCAGGCGCCCCGCTCCGTCATAGAAAACCCAGCAGGAGCGATCGGCGACCCAGCGCTTGGTGCAGGATTCGACTTCGTCTCCCGACGGAGTATCGCAATCGACTCCCGGTTGCATCGGTCGGACATTCTGAAGGGCAGCCCTGATCTCGCGAATCTCATCTTCCCGATCAGATTGAGCCAGAGCAGCGTTGAAACACCCTAGAACGACCAGGCAGCCGGCAAATGCGGCAATACAACGGGACGGAATGGCGTTTGGTCTAAACATCGATAAACCTGTTAAGTCGAAAACAATGGGTTGGTCGGTCCAGGCAAAAAGCACGGCGAATTGCAAGAGCAAGCGCTTACCGGGAGCATGAGCTTCCGGGGACCGGTCGTACGGCCTTTATCGGCAATCAAGCGTAATCCGATATTTTATACTTTTGGAATCCTCCCGCTACGTCCGAATTTCAGCGTTAAACCAGTTGGGCTGCGGTGACTGGAACGGCCTTGGTCAAGGCCAGCTAGCTGTGATTTTGTTCTAAGTCTTTCCGTAGACCCGTTTGACAGCATTTTGCCACTGCATAAAATATTCCCCTCACGCTTGACCGGCAGGCCGGTCGAAAACGGGTCCTATCTCGAATTTCGGCCATGATGCGGAATCGAATAGCGTGAACCGGTGTCAACTGGCGATTGTCTACAAACTCGTCAGTTATCCGACCAGCCAATTCTGATCGACTTGTCTGTTTGACCTTGTTGATCACTCGCATGGCATGGTTCATCGGGCGTATAGCTCAGTTGGTTAGAGCGCGTCGCTGATAACGACGAGGTCCCAAGTTCGAATCTTGGTACGCCCACTAGATTTGCAGGCGATGCCTTAAGAATAGCGGTGTCAGATGTTCCAAGTTCCATCTATACTGCCGCGAAGAAAAAGTAACGCTGAGAAAAAGGGGACGTAGC
>JBCCFB010000425.1:0-3290 GCA_039029995.1 Planctomycetota bacterium | reverse complement strand
CGGTTAAGACGACTGAATCCACCGCCCTCGATTACGATTTCTCGAAGCCGTTTTTCACCCGCCTGGGCTCCAAGCGCGGTTCCAGTTTCTTGAGCCAGAGACGTCGGAATGCAGACCATTGTCGATGCACAGTAATACAGCCGGCTGACAGGGTTCAGGTTGTCTGCAACTGAATCGCCAGCCATCGGCTCCACAATCATGCAGGCTCCCCCTTCGTTTAACGCCTCGCGAATACGACGCATTCCTCCGACAGGATCACCCATGTCATGCAGACAGTCGAATATCGTGATCAAGTCGTATTTGCCCGGTATCTCTTTGGCCAACCCGACCTCAAAGGAGAGATTGGTAAGGCCGTGTTCCGCCGCATGTTTGCGAGCAGCTTCAATCGATTCTTCATGGAAGTCGATTCCGACAAATTCGGAATTGGGAAACGCCTGAGCCATCAAGGTGGTTGTGATCCCGTGTCCACATCCGACGTCGGCAACACGGGCACCGTTTTCAAGCTTCTCCTTCATGCCGTCCATCGAAGGCAGCCAGGCCTGAACAAGGTGATTCTGATATCCCGGACGGAAGAATCTCGCGACGGCACATGACAGGCATTGCGACTGATCTCCCCACGAGATTCCCTCACCGGTTTGAAATGCCTTGCGAACCAGCGGCTCGTTTTCCTGAAATGCGGCGGCTGAACCGAAGGCTGGCGCAAGATAGAAGGGGCTGTTCCGGTCTGCAAAGATGAAAGCCTGCTCGGGAGTCATTGAAAACTGACGTGTCTCAGCATCGTATGTGACATAGTTTGAGGCGGCCTGAGCGCAAAGCCACTCCGTGAGATAGCGGCCGGCAAGCCCCGTTTTGTCTGCAAGCTCTTCAGCCGTGCAGGGCCCCGCTTCGTTCAAGGCTTCGTAGATACCAAGGCTTTCTCCGATCTGGACCAGAGGCATGCTGAACGCCCCCCCGAGATCATGCAGAATGCTACCAACCAGTGAGTGCAATTTTGTTTCGTCCACTTTTCCGTTCCTCAACTTCGTTTGAATTTCTGTGATGAGGAAATAACTGCGCGGCTTTAAGGCAGTCCACTTGTGAACAAAGAAAATTCTGAGAAGAGACTCCTGTCCGGTATGAAGTGGTCGATCGAGGACAGACGAGCACTCAAATCCCCGCATCACCCGCAGCTTGAGCTGACAGATTCAGGCTCTTAGCGATCTATACGGAGGCCGTTTTGATAGGAGTCGCTGATCATTTTCAGAAATTCGGGATCTTCAATTCCCGACTCAAGAATCCCGCCGAACGTACCGGTGATGTCATCCGTTTCGACGCCTCGCCGGCTTAGATCGACTTGAATCCTGCCAAGCGCTGAAACGGCTTCGGCGCGTTCGTCAGTGGAGAGGTCATCGTTGGCAACGACTCCCATCAGGTGAATTTTGATTCGATCCTCGTAGGGTACGCTGCCAAGGTGGTTGTGGATCATCTTGCGCATCCATTCAGGGCGTCCGCTGTCTCCTGCTGCGATCAACAGTCGATCAACCGACTGCTGTACGGGGATTTTGAACAGCGTTTGAACAGCGTCACGTTGCTCAAAAGCATCTCCGCTGGTGATCGCGCGGTCAAAATACTCCAGCAAAACACTCTCTGCTGCTTCGCCACCAATGTCCGCAAGCGCTGAATAGATCGCCCTCTGGCCGAGACGGTCCAGTGTTGCCTTGTCGCTCAACTCGGCAACGAATGCAGCTCTACGATCTTCCGGTACCAGAGAAGATTGATTTACGAGTCCGTGAAGTAACAGCCGACCGGTCGTTACGTCTTCTTCGGATCGGAAAATGTCGTCGAGTTCGTTAAACAGTTCCTCATTCTCAGTCGGTGGAAACGCTGAAACGACTGAAGCAAGATGATGTTTCGTTTCGATGTCGCCTCGGCGAAGTGGAATCGTAAACAGCCTCGCGTCGAGCGCCATTCCACTGTGAACCATCTTTCGAAGAGAATCTGCCGCATCGTCATCGGCGTTCTCATGATTCCCGCCTTTGAGCAGAATTTCCACCAACAGTGGCGCAGCAAATCGGTCAAGCATCTCGCGCAGTGCCCACGGGTAATGTTCCTCAAGCCCGCGGCTTGTCGTGGTCGGAGTATTTATCAGCTCGCGGTAGCGGGCTTCATGTTCAACCCAGCCGGACAGAATCGTGGCTTGAATCCACTCCTCAGGCGTGCCGTCAAGCCTGGCATGCAACAGTTCAGTATCCGGAGCCTGCAAGAAACGGTCGCGCGCTTCTG
Organism: Planctomycetota bacterium; assembly: GCA_039029995.1. GTDB lineage: Bacteria > Planctomycetota > Planctomycetia > Pirellulales > Pirellulaceae > Mariniblastus. The sequence goes on along the minus strand of JBCCFB010000425.1, from coordinate 1,028 downwards.
TGTACTCACTGCCTTGCGACTCAAGCATGGAGTCGAACAGTTCTTCTGCAGTCTGCGCCGCTCCGGTTTGTGTGAGCAAAACCCCAAGAAGAATCGGCGCGAGAATGTTTGTGAAAATTATTCTGAAACGGATCATCAGTTGTTCCACCATTTCTTGTCGAAGAATCCTCGACGTGAGTTGCTGCCACAATGAATTTCCCCGTCAGCCACATGGTAGATCTGCCAGTCATCAATCCAGTGGATCTTCATGTTTGTCTCCTTCATCGCCTCCTCAAAGTCTGCAGCGATTGAGGGGATGAACGGACGAGGGACCAGCATGTCGCGTTCCATACAGTGAAGGTTCACCAGCGCCGGCGTCTGTGCAATTACTGAAAACTGGGCAGCTTTGAAGTCGAAATTCTGATAGAAGACAGGCACTTCTATGATGTCGCTTTCTTCCAGTCCCAGCGCATCCATGAAAATCTTCTTAACACTCCCATCGGACGGGCTGGAGTGATCCAACCCGAAGAGTTTCTCATCGACTGCCATATTTAGTTCAACCGCATTCAATCCGAGCGCAGGGTATTTGCGACTCAGCATCTGACCGACGGTCAAAAGACCGTAGGCATCGCGGTATCTGCTGTTGAGCGGATGCGAAGCGTCCTCAGCCCTGAGGATCTTGAGCGCCAGCGCAGGGCTGGAGATCAGCATCTTCATTCCACCATCAGGCTGCGGAACGAATGTAACGAGCTCATCGACATGCCCGACAATCAGCCAGTCTGTTGTCAGGTTGATCGGTGACTGGAGTTCCTGTCGTTCAAAGAACCTCTGAAAACCTTCATTGATTTCGCGTTTGATATAGGTGAACCGTGTATCAGTACTTTCATCACTTCCGTAATAAACCCGTCCGAACGGATGCTCGTCTGTCGGTGGCGTTACCTCCAGATTGCCGCCGATATCGAGGGTGGAGCTGACTGGTGGATAATCGAAGGCCGTAAAGTAACCGACATCCTCTTTGAGCATATCGAGTACATCTCCAGCCAGCGCCG
>JBCCFB010000424.1:0-3310 GCA_039029995.1 Planctomycetota bacterium | reverse complement strand
GCAGCTTCTTTCGTTGATCAAGTTTGTGGTACTCGAGTTCCGCAAGCATGGCATCTGAGATGGTACCTCCGGCCATCATGGCTTCCTGCTGCCGCCTGGCTCGAGAGCGATCAAACTCAATGGCCGTCTGTTCAAGCCGGATTTCACTACCATCCATGCGCGCAATTAACTGATCTTTCCTGACAACGTCTCCCGGTTCGACAAAGGTAGATTCCAGTAGGCCTTCGTACGGCGCAACGCTGACTCGCCGTACGTCAGGTTCCGCCGTGCATTGGCAGGGAACGCGGTAGCTGACGGGTACGAACATCGCTCCGATTACTAATGCACTTGCGACCGCAATAGCGCGGCTGACAATGAGGTTTTTGCGAATCGCCAGTTTGCGTTGTATTTTCTGCCACCAGCCCCCTTCAGCTCGTTTGACCACCTCGACGGTTCCACCAAGTGGATGCTCAAGGGCATGAATCAAATGTCGTGTTGACGGATTCAAACCCAGTTCCCGGCTGCCCAGCAAAGTTACAGCTCCGACAATTTCATCGTCCTGATTACGAACGGGAACGGAGATTGCCGCGTCGCAACGCATGTGCCGGGCGAGTTTTTCATGGGCGATCGGCGTACCGGAATGGTCATCGCCGGAAGGAGGGTATGCCGTATAGCGCTCGCGGATGACCGCCTCATCAAACGCGCTGCACAAATGTAATGTGGTCTTGGATTCACGCTCGAAATCAGAAGACGATGAGATCGCCATCAGGCTCGAGCCGATCTTGTTCCTACGTCGCAACCCGACTGCAACGAACTCGCATCCGAACAGCCTCTTGAGTTCTCCTGCAATCGAGTAGCATGCTGCGCCGGTAGATTCCGTTGATTGAGCCTTGCCGATCAATTCCAGCACTGTCGATGCACTACGGACTTCGAAGGTCAATCGAGTAAATTCGTCCCTCGCCCGCCAGAGATCGTAGTGCGTGGCAATCATCTGGCAGACCAGCAGCGCTTCGCTGCAATTGACGCGGTTGTCATGCACCATTCCGCAGTAGGCACCCGCGGTTTCGCCATCGATATATAACGGTACGCTGACGATTGATGCTCCGCGAATGTTTTCGACGGGCGTGACCGTGTTTTTCCGCGCGGCAATTGCTTTGGCCGCAACACTCGTCATTGCGGCACGTATCGAGTTGTTATTAAGAGAAGGGTTGGAAAACTGTGTTTCAATCAGCACGGGTTTTCCGGTTTTCGGAAGCTCAATCCAGCCCGTAGATAACATGTTGCTTCGGCTGACACCCAGCTGAAGAAAGTGCGAGATGACTTCATTACGGGTGTCAATTGTGGTGGCGACGGCGCGCAAGTCAGCGCCGAGGGCGGCCAGTCCAGGGTCTGCGAGATCAGCGGAGTCTTGCTTCGGTAACTCCGCACCGGGACTTATCCGCATGTTGACATTGGCATCCGGAAACAGGTTGCCGGATAATGTTTCGCCCGAAGATTCTGTAGTCATTGGAGTCCGTTCCGTCCTGACCGGTTAGCGTTTCAGATCCTCAACCAGTTCGCCCGGCAATGCATCAATCGAAGATTGCTGCACCGAATCAACCAGTAACAGGCAGCGAACGCCACTTCGAAGTTCGCCATGCGAATTGTCTATCAATACGTCCACTTCGACGCGGCCACTGTCCGCTTGAGTAATTGGCGAGACATATTCGATTTCAGCAGTAACCCGTTCTCCACTGTCTCTGAAAAGAACGTCAATCGTATCTCCCTGTTTCATCCGCGTTGCTCTGGAAGTCGGGATGTGGAATCCGGCTCGCAACGTGTCCAACCGGACAACGGTTGCGACGTGTGTGTCGGTTGCGTTTACATACTCTCCCGGCTTGCTCGTCAACTCGACGATGACACCGTCAATCGGGCTGCGTATGCGCCGGAGTTCCATACGGGCTTCATACTGTGCAACCTCCAGCCGGTATCTTTCAGCTTCTTCGCGGATGGCTTCCATTTCCTGCTTGGCCACTTCCGCCTCCGCTCTTGCACGCTCGACTTCTTCGGGACTTCCAGCTCCATCGCGCTCAAGCGTAATCAGTTTTTCATACCTCGTCTTGCGGCTGAGAAACTCAACCTCGGCGGCACGAAACCGTGCCATTTCAGCTGCCCGCGCCTCGGCAACTCTCTGACTTGCTTCGAGAACTGTCATGTCCATTTCCATCAACAGATCATCCCTTGTGACAATGTCGCCTTTGTTGACGTGCACTTCAGCGAGGATGCCGGGCTCAGCCGCCGACACATAGATCCGTTCGATCGGTTCGGTAAATGCTTCGTTACCGACACTCAGCGTGTCATTGAACTGACGTTCGAGGTTTTCAGTGCTGAAACGAGTCTCCTGCCCGAAAACAGGAATTGAGATCAAGCAGAAGGAAGCTGCGAGCAACACTGGTATCAGTTGGGTATTTTTCACTTAGTTCTCCGTTTTCGCAGTCCGGCTGGCGACGGTTTTTTGAACAGATTCAAGCCAGTTGTCGTGAACGACCAGTTTTTTGCGAGTTGCATAGCTCAGCTTCTCGATGCGCAGTTGTAGACGGCGTATTTCCCGATCGAAGCTTTTTCTGCATTCGCCGTTTGAGGAAGCTGAGGTCGCGATCGCTTTGCCGAGCGATGGTTCGAATCTGGCGATGATGTCGTCTTCAGCCGAAACAAAGAATCGATAGCTGCCAGGTTCCGCCTGTCTTGCTGCGCGCCCGATCAACTGCCGGTCGACCCGCTTTGAGTCGTGATGTTCGCTGACAATCACATGCAGCCCGCCAGCCCTGCGAGCTTTGTCGTCGAGCCGGATATCGGTTCCGCGGCCAGCCATGTTGGTAGCAATCATCACAGCACCGTATACGCCTGCGTGCGCGATCAATGAGGCTTCCGGTTCGTCCTGCGTGCCGTTGAGCAGAGTATGTGGCACGTTTTCGGCGCTGAGTCGACTGGCAATCTCTTTCGACTGCGAGATGGTGCGTGTTCCTACGAGAACAGGCTGACCGGCTCTGTGTCGCTCTGCTGTTTCGAGGGCGATCGCGCTGAACTTTGATTCCTCATCTTTGAAATATCGAGAAGGTTGCCGGACACGATTGGACGGCTCGTTTCTGGGGATTTCAACAACAGGCAGGTCGTAGAATTCCATTAATTCAGTTTCATTTCCGGTCGCAGTACCCGTCATCCCGCTGACGGTTTCGTAGAATCCGAAATAGCGTTGACGGGTGATTCTCGCCTCAATGTCACGTTCCGGCGTGAGGGGGACGTCTTCACGTATTTCGACAGACTGGTGCAAGCCGCTGCGCCATTTTCTTTC
>JBCCFB010000423.1:0-3352 GCA_039029995.1 Planctomycetota bacterium | reverse complement strand
CTGCGATTCGTGATACACGAGCAGTGGGCGGAAGCTCGGTGCTACTGGTCGTCCAGTGCTTTGCGACGGATTTCAGCATCGGGATTCGTGTGGGTGTCCTGCCAATGGGTTGAACAAACTGTTCCATCGACCGGTAGTCCGCTTTCGCGGATAGCAGCCAGCGTCTCTTCGACGTTCATTCCCGGCGAGTCCATTTCGATTGCTTCAAATCCCGCCTCGCGCACCGCTTTGAACCGATCTGCCAGAGTCCCTTCGACTTTGACCATGCCAATCTTGAGTGATTTGAATACGCGACCGGCTAATGAGACATCCCGGTCGTCTGCCTGTTCGTCGACCGTTTCCTGAGCCAGCGCCGACGGTCCGCGCAGCATTGCATTGCCGGCTAATGCTACGGCTGTAGTTCCGGTGATCGCATGACGGGTAAAAGCCCTGCGGGATATTTGAGCGTTGCAGCGGAGTGAGGCTTGTTTGCGGTTCATGCGGGTCTCCGGATTCATAGATGGAATACTTGATCAGTTTACCAGCGATGCACGCGCATAACAGTCTTTGCTTGTCCGGTCATCGTGAGCGCGCAGATACAAATGACCACGCAAAAGGAAAGCAGAATAGAGCGAACGCGGCGGGAAACGGGGCTACCAGTTTTCGCCGTGTTTGATTTGCTCCCAGTATTCCTCAAAGCCACCGTCTTTCAGGAAATCAGGGCTGTTGTCGAGGTCGTGACACTGTTTGCAGTGCTCGTCCTTAGCCTGTTCATACGTCAGGACCATTTCCTGGCGAAGAACTCCAAGGCGGTATTCCTTGAATTCATTCCGGTCAAGGAAGCCTGAGTCATCTGTGTCGGCTGTTTGAAAGAGCTCATTTGGCTGGCCCTGTATCACCATGTTCTGGCACATCAGCTGGAATTCATCTGCAGTAATTGTTCCGTTGCGGTTGCTGTCCCAACGATCGAACTCCTGGGTCAGGACTCCCGGATTGTTCTCAGCATTAACGTGAGCTGAGCCGGGACCGTGACAGTTTTCACACCCGTTTGCGTGAAGGTGTTCGTGCTGATCAAAATCAAGATAGCCTGACTCGTACGGATAGAATCCCTGGGGGTTCCATCCCGTGACGTGGCAACTGAGGCATTCAGGGTCAAAATTCCTGGCAACCCATGTTCGTTCGCCGGGATCCACCAGGCTGTCGGTCGCCGGAACGTGTGCGCCGATACCATCAAGTTCAGCGCCCTCAGCCCAGATGTCAAATTCATCCTCATGGCAATCAATGCATGACTCGGAACCAACGTAGCTGTATCCCGATGGATGCTGCCGGGGGTTGATGTCCTGATTGAGTCCGCCCTGATAAAGAGTCCTCAACTCGTCCTGGTACTCGCGGAATGTATCTTTGACTTCGCTGACCGAACGGACGGGCGGTTCAAAACGGTAGTCCAGCGGAACACGTTCATATTTGATCGTCGTTTCCCCGTTCTCGTTATATAGTCCAATGACGCCCACGTACATTCCTTTAACACCTACCTGAATCATCTGCGTCTCATGCGGCTGACCTGCCGCATCATTACCAGCGATGATCTCCGGCATCAGAGTAGGGTCTCCAGCGCCACCGGCTGTGACGAGCAGGTCGAACACAGGGAATTTCTGAGCAAGTTCGCGACAGGTTTCGAGGCCGGCGTGAGCAACCAGCACATTGAGGTCACAGTTCGCGTTTTGAATTTGAGGAACCAGCGCCGTCAGCGCTGTTTGCATGTCGGACAGGCCATGCTCGTTCTGATTCTGGAGTTCAACGACGTGTTCGTCGCCCAGCAGGCACGTCACGAAAATTCTCTTGCCGTTCCGCTCGATGATCCGGAAGTTGCTGGTGATGTCTGCTTGAGCGACGTTGATGTTGGCGCTGATGAATGAGTCGAAATTATCAACATTCGCCATCGACTGAAGCAAATCGATGCCCGGCAGTTTCAGGTCATCAACTCCGAAGCCGACGACGTCGTAAGCCATCGTGTCGCAAATGGTCTTGTAGCTTTTCTGGATCTTGATGACCGGTTGCTGCCCGAATCTGCGCACCTGATTTCCAGCGTCAATGCAGACAAGATCCCAGCCACGATTTTGCAGGAGTTGCTGACATTCAAAGCGTCGTAGCAGTCCGCCCTTCTGGGTTTCGAGACCGGTACAGCCGCATGGCTCCATATAGCCGTGAAGTCTTCCAGATATGAAAAGTGCGACTTCGGGTTTTTCCCAGTCGTTGATCAAATCCTCTTTCGGAGGAAACTCAGCCATCTTTTCGTTGTACGACTGCTCTGCCCGCGTCAGCGCTTCTTCAAGTTCGTCGTCAGAAAACCGGCTTTCCGGATAGACGGTTCCAGTCACATTGTCGCCGGACTCATCTGCGTGGATTGCTGCAACGACACAGCCGGCCAGCGAACAGAGAGTGACAGCAAGGGCCAATTTGAATCGACGATGGTTGATCGTTTTCGCTGCCATATTTTTCGAACCTGATGCCGCGAACAGGGGGTGATTCCCATTGGTCGTAATATACGGAAAGAATAGCGATAACGTCGAATCGGGTAAATGGCAACGTAATCACCAACTGAATGCGCGCACGCTAAGCCTTCACGAACAACGATGATCAATAGAACCACAAGGCCGGGTTGGGCGATTCGAAGTTGCGCGACACCCCGCTGCGCAAAGAGAAACATCTGCCGCGAATTCACGGCAGGCTTCTGGCTACTCGGGCCGTCCACTGACAGTTAGCGTGACTCGGGGCCGGTTCGGATCCTCGGTCACGATTGTAAATGTCTGGGAGAACTCGCCCTCAACCGTTGATGTATCCAGTGTGACCGTGACAGGGTACTTGGTGCCGCCATTAATGATTTGCGGCTCATTGGTCAGGTCCATTGTGACCGGACCATCGCTGGATTCTGTCAGCCAGATATTGAGCGACGACAGGCCGTCGTTTCTGAACACGAAATCGTGGGTCAGGATCGTGGAAGGTTCCACAGCACCGAAGTCAAATTCTGTGTCACCTTCAATCGCGACTGTCCCGAGTTCAGGCGCATCGGGTCTAGCCTGCGAACCGCCCGAATCCGAAGTCGGAGCCCATTGGTCGTAGAAGAAGTTCTCAGGTGTCGAGGTCACAACGTAGTTGTGGTACGCATATGCTCCGCCAACTCCAACGGCGACCGCGAGGGCAGCCAGGGCAAGATACTTGAGGAGTGAAACCATTTAATTTCGACTGACGCGTGTGAAAGCGGATTGAACGAGGAAGGCTCCTGAGCTTCATATATTGTTCGCGCGCAACGTTATTTGCAACCACGTTTCGTCCGGAGCAATCTATTGAGTACGGTAAACCTGCCTTAAATGTT
>JBCCFB010000422.1:0-3434 GCA_039029995.1 Planctomycetota bacterium | reverse complement strand
GAATATGCAGAGAATGTGAAAGTAAAAGTCAGCTTTAGCGCAAGCTCTATTCTGACTGACGCTGATCCCCTCACGACCAGGAGTCGCAAGGGACTGCACACGAGCGTGTTAAACTCTTCAGCGTCTTCGCCTCTGTTGCTGGTGTCTCCACCGTCCAACAGCAGACCGTAGTGCAACGAGCCTTCTGGGTCTGGTTCGAGTTTCCCGTCGGCAACTCTCACCTCACCCGAACACGTTCCAGTTCCGGAAAACCATCCCGCGTTCCCCTTTCGGGCAACACCGCGCCGTTAGGCATCGGCTGTAGGCACTTCGACTCTGTCACACGCGCGATTTACTTCCAATGCACGGCAAGCCGTACAACGGATGATTTCCGGACACTTTAGTTAATGCGCTAAAGGGACGACAACGTTGCGCGATAATCACACCAATCCGTGCTCTTTCGGGTCGCACTCCACCGTCAGGCGATGGCTCAAACCTTCAGTTGCTTCACGGCTCTCCGTTCCTGAACGGTTATCCGTGAACCCGGTCGCTGCCGGACAGGACGGACCAACGCCCTGTCGGCAAACAGCCTTTCGTTAATCTCTTTATTCAGAGCCGGCCGCCCGTTGTCCTGCAAACCGGTTTTACGTCCGAACGACATCACGGACAGGGACTAGGAAGCATTCCGGGCGAAAAGGTTCCCGAAACAAAATTGTTTTTTATTCTGCCAAGCAACCGTTGCCAATGTCGAATAGATTCGATTTTGTCATTTGGTCAATCACGGCCGGGACTCGCCGCAATTCGGTGCAACCATTTGCCAAATGCTGCACTCAGGCAGTGCACCGGGGAATAGCGAATAGCACCGGGGAATAGCACCGGGGAATAGCTTCCGTGGTCAAAGGAAGAGCGTCAGCGGTCAAACTGGGACTTGCCGCGAAGGATGTGATGGTAGTGCTGAGCGAAACGGTGAGCTTCATCCCTTACGTATTGAAGAAGCCGGAGGCTGAACGAATGGCGGCTGAGAATGATCGGTTCCGATTCTCCCGGCCGGTAGATCTCTTCGTTCTTTTTGGCTAACGACAGAAGCACTGGAGGATCGATTTCGAGTGTTCTAAAGGCTGCTACGGCACTGCTAAGCTGCCCTTTACCCCCGTCGATCAGAAGAATATCCGGAAACGGATCCTGTTCATCGTAAAGACGCTTGTAGCGGCGCGAAACAACCTCGTGGATGCTCCGGAAGTCATCGATGCCGTCCACGTCTTTGATCTTGAACCGGCGGTATCCCGGTTTGAACGGCAGTCCATCAATAAACTTGACGAGACTTGCGACAGTCTGACCTCCGCCGAGGTGAGCAATATCGACTCCTTCTATGGTTCGCGGCGTTTCGTCCAGCTTCAGGACTTTTTTGAGTCCGGTCAGTCCTTTTTTCGGATCGATGTAAAACACTTCCGGCTGTGCGTGAGTATCGAGTTCACCTCGCTCATCAAGCGATTCCAGAAGTTCAATTTCATCTCTGAGCTTGGCTGCCTCTTCGAATTCGAGATTCTTTGATGCCGTCATCATTTCGTTGCGCAATTGCTTTAACAGCTTTTTCTTGTTGCCGCTGAGAAACAGATGCAACCGCTTGATGTCTTTTTTGTAGGCCTCTTTGCTGATCCTCAAATTACAGGGTGCCGTGCACTGCTTGATGCTTGCCAGTAAACACGGCCGGAACCAGCGCCAGCGTTCGTCGTCTGCATCAATATCCAGAGAACACGTCCTGAACTTGAAAATCCTCTGCAGAACTTGAACCGCACCTCTTAATGATCCCGCACTTGCAAACGGCCCGTAAAGCTTGACGGCAGAAGTTTTCGGTTCACGAGTCACTTCAACCCTGGGAAAGTCCTCGTGCGTCGTGATCTGCAGATAAGGAAACGTCTTGTCATCCTTAAGAAGTGTATTGTTGGCAGGCTGGATGTCCTTGATCAGACGGGATTCCACCAGGAGCGCGTCCACTTCACTTTCACATTCAATGAAATCGGCGTCGGCAATTTCGTGAACCCAGTTTGCCGTTCGCAATTCCTCGGTTGCGGCTTTCAGGAAATAGCTCCCTGCCCTCGAGCGAAGATTCGTCGCTTTGCCGACGTAAATAACAACTCCAGCCGAATCTTTCATCAGGTAGACGCCCGGCGTCTGCGGAAACGCTCTTACTTTTTCCGCGGCCAGCTCGAACGCGGACTTTTCGGCGTCTTCGTTGCCTGGACTCTTGATGGACGGGTCTTCCATGTTCATCTCTGAATTGTATCCGGTTTCCGGGGCACGGAATCTCGATGCGGCCCGCGCAACTGGAGCCTCTCGCTATCGGTCCAACCGCAGCCATCGGGGCAAGCGCACGACTTCACCCGTTTCTGCGTTAATCGAAGCCACTGTGGTTCTGCCGTCGGCGACGAGTTCATCTCCACGAAATAGCTGATAGCTGTGCACAACGCGCACTCCTCTGGCTCTTTCCACCTTCGTTACCAGCCGGAGAACGTCGTCGTACTCGGCACCAAGGTGGAAATTGCATTCCAGCTGTGCGACGACCAGCATGATGCCACTGGCTTCGAGATCCCGATAGCTCACGCCTGCCGCTCGCAGCATTTCCACGCGTCCGATTTCAAAATAGGTCGCATAGGTGCCGTGATGGACTCGTCCCTGCGCATCGGTTTCCTGGTACCTGACGCGGATTTCCGTTTCGTGTTTCAACGGAATAACGACGTTTTCGCTGTCCATGCTTCTGCTCGATTTTCAACCGGAAGACCAATTTCCAACGGGGGTCTGGTCAGGGTCAACGAGGCTGGAACATCCAGCGAGGCTAACCCTATGCATAACTTACTTTTATTGACCTGATTAACGGAATTCTCTACATTTTTCCCGTGAGAACTTTGCCGCGAGAATCCGATAACTGAGTGTTGTGTACCAGACGCTCCATGGGTATCCAACACCTGCAGCAAATTCGCTCTGATTCCCAGAGGATGCTGATACCTGCCTTTTGAAAGCGAAAAGATGAGCCTCGGCGAAGATTCCGGATCCACCGTCGAATTTGACACAATGCGTGGCCGCGACTACCCGACGATCCGCCAGTTTACCGTGTTTATGGAAAACCGGGTCGGTCAACTTCAGAGTATCTTTCGCCGATTCAAAGACAGCGGAGTCCGCATTGTTGCGTTGAACATCCAGGACTCAACCGAATGTAGCATCGTTCGGTTTGTGTTCAGTCACCCTGAGCGTGGTCGCGAGATCCTGGAGCGGGTTGGTCTTGCGATGATTGAAAGCGACCTGGTCGCGGTCATTATGGAAGATGAGGCTCAGCCTCTGCTCACGATTTGCAGCGCGCTTTTGAGGGCGGAAATCAACCTCGTGCAATCCTATCCTTTGCTGGTGAGATCTCAGAGCCAGATGGTGATCGCTTTGAAAGTCAGCGGGCTTTCGCAGAG
>JBCCFB010000421.1:0-3435 GCA_039029995.1 Planctomycetota bacterium | reverse complement strand
CCGCGTCCCGCGATATTTCCACGATGGCCTCTACTCACGCCGGAATCACAATCCGGCTCAAATCCGAAAAGCTCGTCAGTGATTCTGACGAGCTTTTCTTTTCGGAATCTCCGCGTTTGCGAAGCTTCGCACATTTTCAATTTTCCACGTGAAACTCGCAGCATTGAGCAGATTTCGGGGTACCAGATTCAGCTGTGAACACTCCCCGCCTAACCCGTGAGAATCCGAATGAACTCCCTGTTTCACCTTCATCGCACTATTGTTTGCAAGTGTCTCGGTTGCAGATGAGGTCGGCGTATGCCGTTTTGAGGCCGCTCCAACATTTGTTCCCGAAGTCGTCAAAGGAACCTTCGGATTCGACACGAGCACTCCGGACTCGGCGCCCGGGCGATCCGACCACTGGCCTCTACGAAGGTGCAGGAATGTGGGACAGAGAAATTTCCGGCGGCAGCAATAACGGTTTCAGCTTCAGTTTCGAGATGCTTGATGTAACGCTGCACTTTCCAAAACCCTGTTGCGGTACTTGAAGCGTTATCTACTCATCGAAATTTTATTTGACGAAAAATCGGTTCGATCTCAGATTGCGAACCGCAAAGTGATTCATTGCTCGATACCGCCGGATCATTTTTTTTTGAAACTGGAAATTTATCCTCGTGGACTGGTTGAAGGTGAATAGGAACGTTCTGTGACAATGAACTCTCTGAGGAAATACTGTCTCATTGCCCGGAATCGACACGGCGGTCGCGATAATGTTACCGGTGGAGCAAGGATTCACAAAAGCCGGCGTGACCTGCGCCATCTCTACTTTATCGCATCGAAAGAAGCGCAGGACGAAATCACCCGATTCGCATCAGAAGTCGGCGAGGAGTCTCTAATACAAGGCGTACTGGCTGAAGTAGAGGAGATCGTTGTCTAACTGACATCGGAAACGGGCAAAGTATCGTAAATGTCGTGTTGCCCGAACTGCCTTCGGCGCCCGGCTGCTCGTTTGAGCCCTTTTTCAACGAAGGCAAATGCCTCCAACTCAGACATTGCATGAATCCGGAGTTTGAACTGAAATCTGGAAGAATGTTAGCGACAAACTCCGGCGCAAGCTGGATTTCATTCTTTTCATCATGCCGCCACCAGCGGCTTGCTCTACATCAAGACCCCGTCCCTGGTTGGCTGGACAGGTTCCGGCAAATTCGTGATGCCAATCTGTTGCAACATGTCGATCTCGATCGTCGTGCAGATCGCATCGAGCGCTACGTCATTGAAGTCGTTGGCGAAGGGGCTTTCTGTCAGCGAACCGGCCCGATCAAGGATCGTGAAAATTGCCGAAACGAGAACAACGAGCGGAATCATCTTCCACCCCATCTGATTCACGAAGCCAAACGGCAGCATCAGGACAAAAATCCAGACAAAGGCGGTCGTGAAATGCGAATAATGCCGCATTAACGGCGTGCTCTTGATACGCTCGGCTTTGCCTTGTAACTCAAAGAACTCGCGAACCGTTGACATCAATTCAAAAAGCCGAAACTGCTCGATCCGTTTATCCTCATGAATGCGTCGAAAACACTTCCCCTGACAAGTCAGGATCTGAGTGGCCTTGTTTCTGGCATCAGCCAATTCGTTATTCTCTGTTTCAACTAACCATTTGCTTCGCGGTTCCTCGGTATCCAGGCCTCGCAACTGGAGTCGCAGCGTGTTGATGTACGCGAGATGACGGAAAACGACTTCTTGCAAAAGCGCCTGGTGGGAATCTTCATCCGCAGGTTCACTCCGATCGGTATATGCAAGCATCTGGACGGTTAGATAACGACTCTGATTGACAACTCCGCCCCAGATTTTGCGCGCTTCCCACCAACGATCGTAGGCTGAGTTGTTCTTAAAGCCCAATAGGATCGCAACCGCTGTACCCAGCGTCGCAACGATCGATAGGGGAATTTCCAGGTCGACCTTGAAGTAACCTCCAATGAAGAATACCAGGCATGCGAACGCGGCAAAAAACAGAATCGCAGGGCCCTCAATTTTCAACACCGTGACAGGTGATATACGCTTCCCGACTAACATCCTCTTCCTTCTCCATGCGCTCGACATCCGAAAAGGCGTTCAAACTAATGCTTCTTGACCTATCGGTCAACTTCATCTACAGTTCTCAGCATTCGATAGAGGCAAACCGTGAGACAACGGAGGTAAAGTTGTGAAGCGTTCGCAAGTTGCATACTGGGTCCCGACCGGACTGTTTTGCTTTGCCATGGGATCGGGCGGGATTATGAACCTGATGCGTGTGGAAGCTCAACAGGAAGCCATGTCCGGACTGGGCTACCCTGCTTACCTGATGACCATACTCGGTGTCGCCAAAGTTGCCGGAGCCATTGCCTTGGTGGTACCGGGCATGCCGGTGCTCAAAGAGTGGGCGTACGCCGGTTTTACCTTTGATCTGCTGGGGGCTTCGGCGTCACACGCGTTTTCTCAACACTCGATACCTGAAATCGTTGTGCCTCTCGTTGTACTGGCGATTGCTGCAGGTTCTTACTGGCTACGCCCGGATGACAGACGAATCCTCTCCCTGCAATCTGCGATCAATTCAGGACCTGTATCAAATGAGTGAAGCAAAGACATCCACACTGGATGCGGAAACAAAGATACTGCTTAGGATCACCTGCGTCTTATGGGTGATATGGGGACTGGTTCATGTCCTGGCAGGTGCCATGACCATCAGAGCGGAGACTCCTCAAGCCGTTGCAGCTATCGCGGATGCAGTCGATGCAGAAACACTCGATGTGACTTACCCTGACGCAGCAGGTGCGGTGGTCAACCAGCACGGCTTCAATCTGTTGTGGATCGGGGCGGTGACCACGATCTGCGCATTGATGGTCTGGCGCGGCTCAAAGCCAGCTATGCTTCTGGCTATTCTGGTCGCCGGACTGGCAGATATCGGCTACTTCCTGTTCATGGATCTCGGCGGATATGTGAACTTCGTACCCGGGACGGTCATGACTTTGATTTGCCTCGCGGCTGTCGTTTTGAGCACCTTTGCCATGGTTCGAATGAACAAGACGGGGCACTGATGAATCCTCAAGGTGCGATTTGCGTATGGAAGACTGACTTTTATGCAAACACATTTCGAATCATCTGCCTAGCAAGATAAAGCCGATTCTACAGAAGAAGGACAAAATGAAGTTACTTGCATTCGCGGCCAGCAATAACAAGGCATCGATAAACAAACAACTGGTTGAATACGTGGCTACGCGGCTACGGAATACGCTTTTGCCGGAAACGACGATCGACCTGATTGACCTGATCGACTATGAACTACCGCTCTACCGGCAGGATAGAGAATCCGATAGTGGAATTCCGGAGCAAGCGCAAGACTTCTTCGCAAGAATCGGCTCAGCAGACGCGGTCATCGTTTCATTCGCTGAACATAACGGGCTCTATACAGCGGTTTAT
>JBCCFB010000420.1:0-3454 GCA_039029995.1 Planctomycetota bacterium | reverse complement strand
GCCGCTGCGTGTTCAAGAACATACGAGACGTCTGCAATGTCCCTGTTCTTTGACCGTTCGAAAACCGCGATCGTCTCTTCGATTCGCTGGCTGCGATAGCTTCCAGCCAGAAGAATAAACTGTGTTCCAACTAGTACGAGCAAGGCGAAAACACAGAAGCCGAGTTGAATACGCTCAATCACCTGCGACTTATGAGAGGCTTGAGCCTCGTTATTTTGATTGGCCAAAACGACTAACCTGGTTCGACGTGCGATTAACCGGATACTTCGTCGCGACGGGCTCGAATTCGTGCGGATACTCTTTGCAGCAGACGTTTTTCTTCTTCGGTGATGCTGGACATGCCTTCACGGTGAACGCGTTCCAGAATCTCGTCGGCACGCCGGTCTTCATCGGCTTCCCGACGCTCTTCCTCCCGTTTCCTGGCTTCCTGTTTTTCTGAAAGCCATTGCGAATGCCCGTCAGTCTCGTCTTCCGGGAATTCGTAGAACGAGGACTCCTCGTACATCGCTTCTAGTTCGAGTTGGTCGAGTTCGTCCCACTCGTCTTCAGTGTGAGCCGTCTCTGCGTAAAACGAAAATCGTGTGCTGAAGAACAGCGTGATCCCGAACAGAACCGCAAGCAGCCAGGGTGGACCGATATTCTCGTTGCCGTATTCACCGAGCACCCATCCCAGACCGATCAGGGTAAAGCTGACCGCGCGGCCGATGACCATAATCGTGGTCTCGGTTCTCAATCGAGGAAGCTGAGGGTTGAGATACGCTATGAATGCTCTCAAGACTCCCGCAAAGTCAAATGGAAATCCGGGAATCAAGTTTACGGCAAACAACTGGAAGTTCAGCCACGCCGTTATCTTGAGGACGGATATCTCCCAGGCGTCCGCATGAAAAAGGTGCGGATCAAAAGGATTGATCAGACTCGTGAAACTACTTTGGCCCGATTGAATGATCGCAAAGCAGCAAAGCAGGGCGATAATCAGGTTGGCAAAAGGGCCTGCCATCAGCACCATCGCTTTGTCGCGATTGCTTGAAGGCAACACCAGGTCTGAACTACCACCCCACGGTGCGAGTACAACACTGTTTACGTGGCCGCCGAGATTTGAAATAGCAAAAACGTGCGCTAGTTCGTGAACGATGATGCTGAAGATTAGAATCAACGTTGTGACGAACGCTGTCCCGGTAAAGCCTTTGTCGGCCATCGCTTCAACGCCGAAAATCATAGCGATGAAGAGGAACAGTAGGACGTGCAGACGAACCGGAACTCCCATCCAGCGTCCTGCACTCGCACTCCAGTAGAAATTGCCGGTCATTTCTAATCCTTTACTTGTCCGCTCTGGTGGATTCTGGCGACCAGAGCAGATGTCGCCGGTGTTACTGGGGAATGGACAGATTGGGCTTGTGGATCAACCAGAAGCCGGAAAAACGCCCGTTGCCTTGATGTGATCAAGTTTATCCAGCCACTAACTATGATGCAATCTTGACAGGATGCGGACTGCAAATGACTGGCCTCATTTTGAGAGGTTAGGGACATTCCTACCCCTTCCCATATGAGAATCTGTAGCTCTTCATACAAGGCCGCTCACTCAATATCGTTACAAACGCTACGACGCAACGTTGGCCGTTTGCCGGACGGCTGGATCCTGTTTGAGATGTCTTTAGCCGAAACCGGTTTGATTCCAGGTAGTTGCGGTGAGTCTCGTGTTGTCTGGGGTGGGCATTCGCAAATCTCTCGACCAGCCATTCGCCAACATTTACAGATGAAGTCCCGTTACTCCGTGATGGCCGGACGGACAGTTTGAGCTTCTTACGGCAACGGAGTCTGACGTTAATGCGTCTCAGAAAACGTTCCATCTCAGTTGCGACACTCAACGTGGAATCCATGTCAGCCCATGAATGGGCTCTCGTCGCGGCAAAGGTAGCTTTCCGGCGACACAGCGTTTCATCTGTTCTTCGTGAAACTGTTTGAGCCATTGGAGCGGAAACTCATCGGGAATGCCCGGTCGGTCAAAGTGCCAGTTGTCAGAGTCCGGAACCATCCAGTCAAAATAGGGCCATGGAACAAACGGTGGCCTCCCGAGTGCGGCTGCCAGAGCAGATGAATCCATCGTCACGTTGCCTGCGCGAGGTGGAACAGGACCGGCTTCTATTCTCGGGCAACCACGCAGCAGCCGCGGGTCGTATCCGCCCATCCGGTTAACGATTTGTGCAATCTGATATAGGGACAACCTTCTCGTCCCGCCGGCGTGGTAAAGGCCTCTAATTTCTGAAGCCATGACTTCCTCAACCACGTCATGCATGCATTCGACATATGTTGGCGTCCGGACTTCATCAAAGTAAAGCGTTGCCGGTTTGGCAGCGGCAAAGCGGGACTGAATCCAATCGATGGCTCCCGCGTGACCGTTGAAACTGACTCCCATCGGCAGTGAAATTCTCAGCACACATGCGCCGGGCTTTTCGGCAAGAATCATTTCCTCGGCTTCAACCATTGTCTTGCCGTAGACCGTTACCGGATCTGTCGGGTCGGATTCAATATGCCCTCCACCGGCGGTTCCCGAATAAACGAGGTCGATCGAATAGTGAACCAGTCGGATGTCAGTCCCGTCGATAGCCCGGAGAATGTTGCGGACGCCGGTTACGTTGACGCGTCTAGCCATGGCAGGATCGAGTTCGCATGCTTTCAGAGCACAACTGCCTCCGCTATTCCAGATCGAGCGAACGTTGTACTTCGCAATCAGAGCTCGCAATGAGTCGTAATCGTCAACGTCGATACCATAGATTCCGTGTCCGCTGAGTGGCCAGTTGTTGGTGGTGCGCTGCCCGATGATCGCAGCACCGTATTTGTTTCGGAAATGAAGTAGCCCGTTGTATCCTGCGACTCCCGCGACACCGCAAATCAGCATCGGCAGGCGGCCAGCCCTTTCGAGCAGAAGAGAATCCGGCGCAAGGCCGGATGTTGGCGCAGGCTTACCGGGCTGCGGATTTACTTCATGCGAGTTCATTGAATCCGAAAACAACCTTGATCATGAAGAGAGATATGGCTTCCGGGAAAATCTGGCCGCATCTCCCTGAATTTAACGGGCCTCCGGTAGACTGGCCTACGAGGCTACAATGAGTTTTTAGTCCAAACAACGAGTTCGTTCCATGCGGCGTTTTCGTATCAAGATTTGTGGAATCTCAACCATTGAAGACGCAATGCGCGCGATCGAATCAGGCGCCGATGCGATCGGGTTGAACTTCTACGAACAGTCTTCACGCTACGTTGAGGCTTTCACCGCTATGGAAATCTCAACAGCAGTGCACTCCGCCATAGCTACCGTGGGCGTATTTGTGAATTCGCCGGCGTCTGACATTGCGGAACTTACCGAACACCTGCAACTCTCCGCCGTACAGCTGCACGGTGATGAAGATCCCAAAATCGCCGATGCCCTGGACGGAATTGACGTGGTGCGGGCAATAAG
>JBCCFB010000419.1:0-3562 GCA_039029995.1 Planctomycetota bacterium | reverse complement strand
GAGTAGATATTTTCGGTCTAAATTCTATCCCCGTTGGCTGGCGATCAGTAGAGGCAAACGGGTCCGTACTTGCGATTGGGGCTGCGATAAAGGACTCCAGAATGGCTGCGCAGACTTTGCCGCCGAATTTCGGCCGTTGCAGAGCTTCGTCGGCGTAGAAAGAATCGCAAATCTGCTGAAAGCCGGTCAGGGAATATGCAGTTTAATGGATTGCGCCAGGCCAACGCAGGTTGCACCGGCCGATCGCCGGAATAGTGGCAATCCGGTTGCGGGACACGTAGCTGTTGTATCTCCGTAGATGTTTCCGGCGACGCTGACTAGCCGCCGTTGCGGGTACGATTATGTTCCTCTTCCCGATTCATCAATGACGGGCGGGTTCGATTTTCATCTTCGGTTCGGGACTCGACTTCGATCTGATCGGTAATGTGGACGAAATCGATTCCGCCTGGAGCCTCTTTTGCAACCAGAGTTGGTCGAATGTAAGCCAGGTTGTCAGAAATGCCGGGCACTTTGAAGTTGTCTCCCTTTTGCAGAATCGGACTCGACTCAGTCATGGCCCCGAATTCACGTTGGCCGGCAGCCTGGCAGGGAATCCAGTGACCATTGCCTTCCGGATCTTCCAGATAGAACTCAGGATAAGCGTGGCCGGGAATCCAGACGCAACGTGCGGGAATCCCTTTAGCACGACAGATTGCGACAAACAGAGAGGAGAGTTCGCCGCAGTCTCCGTAGCCCATGTCCAGTGCTTGAAGGCACGTATAATTCTCGTTGGCAAAACGATATTCAATATTCTCCCGCACCCAGTCGTAAACAGCTTCGACGATCTGCCAGTCGTTGAGTGATGGATCGGTGCCGATCGCTTCGGCGATCTCCTCAATTCTGGAATGGTTGCTTTCGATCATCGGGCTGGGGCGAAGATACTTGCGGAGCCGCGATGACGGCCGCGCAGGGATCGTGAGGGTCTCAGGTGCTATAGGTGTAAGAGTGTTGCTTCGCGAGATGCGGACGCGCACAACAGCTCTCGCCGTTTCTCCGGCAGGGAGGTTGTTAATCCTGACAACCATCTGCTGCGCTTCGCGGGTGAGATCTTTGAACGAGATGCGGTTTACGTTGTCCGTTTTTATTTCGTCGATGATTTCGACGGTCTGCTCGGGCCACTCAACAGGAAGTGGTGCGGTCGCAAGAATGGAGCGGGAATCAGCGCCTGCTGTAGCTTGAATGCCGAATTCCCAGATGATCGAAACCGGTTCAGTGTAACGCGGCGCTGAGACGTTTTCTGTTGATTCGTCCGTCTGATCCTGCCCGCTCAGGTTACCGGGAATGATTGTCGAGAACAGCAGCAGGCCGACCAACGAAGCGCAAATCCGGGAAAATGTGTTCATAGCAGACCATCGCTTCATGGTGATTACCTCCGTTGTGAGTAGTTACGACAACAGACTCTCAACTCGATCTCCGGCAAGGCCGCGAATGAGTACCCTAATTGGGAAGCATCAACCGGATAAACCTGACGGCCGGTTTTACATTGCCTGAACCACTCAGGTGTTCAGCAACGTATCGTTGTGACTCACTCTTCTCAGGGACGTCGATGTCATCACCTTTTTGCAGGATGATTCTCGGGTCCGAGATACTACCGAAGTCACGGAGTCCTGCGACGTTGCAAGGAAACCAGTGACCTTCTCCTGTGTTGTCAGCAAGATAAAACTCGGCGTACTGATGTCCGTCCACCCAGACCATGCGTGCGGGAACTTCATGAGCACGACACATCGCGACAAACAGGCCGACCAGATCTTCCGCGCAACCTTCACCCGCGCGAAAAACGCTCAGGCTGTCTGACATCGTAATCTGCCTGTATTCAACGTTGTCTCGAATCCAGTCGTAGATGCCTTCAACCTGATTCCAGGCCATCTCATGCTCCGCGACGATCTCGCGAACCTGTCGCCGCATTTTTGAATTGCGAAACGTGATTCCCGGGCTTGTACCGAGGTACTGTCTGAGCTCTCTGGGTACTTCCTCAGGGATGGAGTAGATGGAAGTATCGGTGGGGCCATTGATGGGACTTACCTGTACGTTGTAGGTCACCGTCATTGTGACCTCCGTGTTGGCATCAATATGGCGGATACCTGCAACAATCTGCCGGATGCCGCTTTCACCGTCGCGATAGTCCAGATCGGTAAACTGAACGGGGATCGACTCTTCGTCGATTTCAACGACTTGTTCAGGCCAGTCGACGGGAACGGGTATGGTCAGTCTCAGGTTCTTGCAGGGGCGATCACCCGTCTGAATCTGAACACCGACGCGCCATTTATAGCTCAGTGGATTACCGAGACTGATGCCGGGATCATTGGACGGCATCTGCTGGTTGATAGTCAGCGTGCCAGGCGCGCTTTGGGGATTCTGCATTGCCTGTTGCAGCTGCTGCTGTTGCTGAAGTTGCTGCAGTTGGAGTTGCTGCTGCTGTTGTTGTGCGGCCTGCAAGGGAGACGCAGGCTGTGCGTTAGCGGCCAGAGCGCCGAGTACCAGCCAGACTAGAGTAGTCATCAAAACGATGAAGACTGCGCGATTAAATCCTTGAAAATGAATCGCACGTGCGCGAGATGACACGGGAGTGGTGGTTTGTCTATTCATAGTTGTTTCCAGCAAAACCGCCGTCAAAAGACAGCGAAGGGGTCACTCCTATTGTAGTCCACGGCCCAGGCAAAAGCGGGTTTTCCGAACCTGCAGTAATACCCTTGTGGATTAATCGACAGAAACCTGCGCGACGGCCCATAAAAAAACGAAAGGCGCCCGTTGTGCGAACGCATTTCGTTTCAAGTGCGGTCACCGGAGCGGCTCAGGATCAACCATTCCGACGTCTGCGTCTTTGCAGGCGTAACCGTACGTATGTACTCATGTTGCGGAGAATTTTCCGCAGCGCTGCTTATCGCGTAGGGCTTGGAAGCTCCTGCGAAATTCCGCCATAGAGGTCAGACGTCGGCAGTTGCCAATTGAACTGCGAGGTGGGACCGATGGCCGGGCCGACCGGTTGAGGCTCGCCTAGAATCGGTGGCGCCTGTTGAAAACCGTTCATGGGATTTTGAATGACGGGTCCCTGAATGATCGGAGTCTGGCTGAAATCGCCGGCCGGAATCTGTCCGGGGGTTGCACAGTTTCCGGTTTCACAAACGCCGGTCCCGCAAGTTCCGGAATCACAGCGGTTGACAATATTGGTATCGCAGTTGCCCGGTAGGCTCACCGGCGGATTGCAAAGATTACATGGGCGGCCACGCAACCAATTGCGAACTGGTCCGTTTGCACAACCTGAAAAGAGCGGGAAAATTACAGCAACGGCTGCAAGGCATATTACTTTTTTCATCTTCATTCCTTCAAAGAGCGTCCGGACAGCATCCGGAGTTTCGGGGGCGAGGAAGGTTACCTCACAGTTAACTGGACGCAAGCAACTTGCCGGAAAATTATTCTGTCGGAACGATTCTGACGCGCGCAAGGTGCTGTTGAGCATAGGCATTTAGAGAACGGGCGGCCCGGTTATCAGATCTGGAATGGGAAACAGGTCGGATGATGACGG
>JBCCFB010000418.1:0-3562 GCA_039029995.1 Planctomycetota bacterium | reverse complement strand
TGTTAACATGGCTAATGTTTGACGGCAGACTACAGGTCTCTAACGGCAAATTCCGGCAAGTCCGATTTAACGCTTTGTAAGCGAAATGAGGCGTATCGCGGCTTAGACCGTGATGCCGGGTCCCCGCAACCCGGCCGCCCATTGCCAGTCGATTCCGCCAGACGGAATCGCCTGGAAGAAATGCTGTCTATGCCCGCCATGGACAGCAAAGTCGATTTGCCGCCAACCCAGCCGACAGATTGTAATGCAACGCAGACCCGATTCTCCAAGCAGCCTGTGGCTGTCGTGCGTCCTGATTGCGGCTTTCGCGCCGCTTCTGTTTCCGGCGGCTCATGCCACTGCCGATGACGCCAGAAAGACCCCGCTCGTCCTCGCAGTAGAAGGCTGTAGTCCGTCCGTAGTCAATCTACGTGGACGGAAAACAGTACCGAATACTGATGCGACAGCTCGTGAAGGTGAGCTCAAGCAGGTTAACGGCATGGGTACCGGTGTCGTCATTGACCCTCGAGGCTACATTCTCACCAACTACCACGTTGTTGAGGGAGTTGCACGCATTGAAGTCACGACAAGTGACCGGTATCAGACCACCGGCCGCCTCGTGGCTCATGATCCTGTAACTGACCTCGCCGTTATCAAGATAGATGTTCCTGATCCGATGCCGGTCATCCGCATCGGCTCTTCGTCCGATCTGATGCTCGCTGAGACTGTGGCAGCTGTAGGAAATGCATACGGCTATGAGCACACGGTAACCGTCGGGATCATCAGTCAGCTTGGCCGGACCGTTCAAGTCAACGAAGAGCAGATCTACCGCAATCTGATTCAAACTGATGCCCCGATCAACCCGGGTAATTCCGGCGGCCCGCTTCTGAACCTGAATGGCGATATGATTGGAATCAACGTCGCAGTTCGAATGGGTGCACAAGGAATCGCATTTGCAATTCCCGTAAACGACGCAATGGAGATCGCCGCACGGATGATCAGCGAAGTCGTTGACAATGAAATCTATCACGGGATCGTCGCCAGAACGGTCTACGTGGACGATGCACCGAGGCTGATTGTTGACGATGTTCAGGAAGGCAGCCCTGCCGCGACAGCCGGTATCCATCGGGGAGACGAGATAATCGCAGTCAGTGGTCAGCCCACAGGGCATGAACTCGACTTGCATCGTTCTCTCATTACCGCCGCACCGCAGCAGGCCCTGAGACTTACAGTCCAGAACGACAACGGACCACAGGATGTCAATGTTGTCCTTGCTTCGTCGGTCAGTCGTCCTCCGCAAACGACAAACGAAAGTGCGTGGACCGCCGTCGGCATGCGGCTGGCTCCGGTCAGTGCTGATGAAATGGGTGACAAACATCCGAACTACCAGCGTGGCTTGAGAGTGCTGAGCGTACGCCCCGCAAGCCCTGCAGAGAGTGCAGGTATCGCCGCTGGTGATATTCTTGTCGCAATGCACGGCTGGAAGACAGAAACAATGGACAATCTGGCCTACATCCTTGAACAGCCGGATATCAAAGACCAGAAAGAATTCATGTTCTTTGTTCTACGAGACAAAAAACCGTTTTTCGGGCAAATGAGGATCGCTTCCCGGCGGTCGCCATAGAGGGTTGCTGCGACTGCTACGTCCCGGGCTGGCTCCATGAATAGCCCGCACGTGGCTGCCTGAAACGGTTTAATGCCGCTGGTCGAATCGACCGGCGGCTTTTTTATGCGCTGAACGACAATCGAGTTTCGAAGCTTCAACCACTATCGAAATTGGGCCTGATATCATAGCCTTCACAGTAGACAGGGTAAGAAGCGCATGAGCGGAATCGAACAACAATTCGTCGAGTGGTTGAAGTCCCGGAAAATTCCTCCCGGGGAATCCGTCGTCACTGGAATCGGGGATGATGCGGCAGTTGTTAAACTCGATGGCCAGATGGTAGTGACCACGGACACTATCAGCGATGGCACGCATTTTGACTTGACTAAACATCGTTTTAGTCAAATCGGGCACAAAGCACTTGGCGTTAGCTTAAGTGATCTGGCCGGGATGGCTGCTCGACCTCGATTCGCAACCATCAGTTATTCGCTGCCTACCGGCATATTGCTGGAAAGCCTGGTTGAACTCTTTGACGGATCAGCAAAACTTGGCGAGCAGTTTGGTTGCAGCATTATCGGAGGCGACACAAACTCGTGGGACGGCCCGCTGAGCATCTGTACGACAGCGATCGGTTCATTACCGCAGGACTTTAGTGAAAGTGGCTGGCGTCTAAGTGCAGGAAAGCCGGGCGATAAGATTCTGGTCACCGGCAGTTTCGGTGGAAGCATTTCAGGCAGACATCTCGAAATCGCTCCACGTTGTGAGCTCGCGCTGCGGCTTCGTGATCACTTTACAATCCACGCGGCGACGGACGTCACGGACTCACTGACACATGACTTACAGGCGATTTTGAGCGCCAGTGGATGCGGCGCCCGGATAGACCTCGACGCAATTCCGATTCACGGGGATTCAAGTCGTCTCGCTGGTTCATCAGGACGTTCACCACTCGAACATGCCCTTTATGACGGAGAAGATTTCGAACTGATTTTGACCTGTAACCCTGCCACCGCGGAAGCGATCCTGTCAGTCGAAAACCTTGAAACGAAGATCACCGAGATCGGCATGTTGACGGAGGGTTCAGGCATCATCGACACTGTCACCAGCGAACCAGTTTCCGTGTCGGGATATCAGCACTAGAGATGAATGAGTTTTTGAGACAATGCGGGTCCCTCAAGGAAACCCGATCGCTTGGAACTAGAATCGGAGAATTGCTGCAACCTTCAACTGTCGTAGGTTTGACGGGTACACTGGGCAGCGGGAAGACTCATTTGACTCAGGCGATTGCTGCCGGTCTGGACGTTGCGAACTCCACCGTTGTCAGTCCGACGTTTACGCTTTGCGTTCCCCATCACGGGCGACTGGAGTTGCTTCATCTGGATGCCTACCGGATCGCGTCATTGTCAGAAGTCGATGAGCTGGCACTGGACGAAAGTGTTGAAGACGGGTGCGTCTTGATCGTCGAATGGGCGGAACTCATCGAAGCCGCGCTTCCGCCGGTAGATCTTTCAATTTTCGTCGAGCATACTGGTGAAACAGCACGCGAATTTAAGTTGGTCGCCAGGTCGGCAAAGGGCAGGGCATTGCTTGCGGAACTTGCTGAATCTGTGCCAAGTTGAGCGACAATGCCGTCAATCACTTGATTCCACAGGTTCGACTTTTACACTGTGTATTCCGGTCTGACCCTAGCCGGAAGCCTGCAACAATTACTTTGTGAGCAGGTCAGCTCTCTTGATTGACTCCTTCGATGCTTCATGAGCTCTCGCAGCCTAGCCCTTGCCACTCTAGCGATCGCAGCCGCACTAGGCCCATTGCGCCTTTCGCTTGATTCCGGAAATATTCCCGTCAGCAATCTTGCAGAAACGGCATTCTCCGGCAGTCAGGTTTTTGACCCTCAAGGTAGCGACGACGGGCTGTGCGATTGCTGCTGCCAGCCGGCTTGTATCTCAAAAACAATCCTCGTTCCCTGCTGGGAAACCATTT
>JBCCFB010000417.1:0-3597 GCA_039029995.1 Planctomycetota bacterium | reverse complement strand
GTCGGTCTTTCTTACTGCCCTCTCAGCGTAAGGGCACAGACTCAGCATGAGGTAGCATGAATTAGCCGCCGAACCGCGGAGTCACGCTTGCGGGAAGTTTGCGGAAACTGTGAATTTCGTTTCCGCGGCTGTCGAAGACCTGCCGGATTTCAGATGTAGCTGTTGCGAAATTGACGTTTTCAGCATCAGGGTGCTTCCACGTGTTTACTCCGATCAATTCTCCCCGCATGTTGACCAACGGGCCTCCACTATTGCCGCCGGAAATTGCAGCTGAGGTCTGAATCCAGTCCGTCTCCGTTGAATAGCCCATGATTTTGTAGATGTCCGTGCCGGCACTCGTCTTCAGGATCCCCCGGATCTCTTCGCCCGACCGGACACTGCTGACGATTCCCTCCGTCGTAGTGAACTTGAAGCCGCGAGGGGAACCGAAGGCGGCGACGGCTTCTCCTTCGCTTACTGGACGGGAGCCAATGGCAATCGAAATACAGTTCAGTTCAGCAGGATCAATCTGAAGTACCGCGAGATCACGTTCCGCATCGGCAATGATGTAGCCGGCAGAGTCGGCGGAGAGTCCGTCAGCCGTTTCCACCGATACCGACTCCGCGCCCTGGATGACGTGGTAGTTCGTGACAACATGCCCTTCGTCACCAAGAAAAAAGCCACTGGCAACACTCTCTTCTCCGGCGATCGAAAGCACTCTCAACAGGACGATCGAAGGCTTGACGGTCTTAATGAGGTCCTCAGTGGAGAGCGGGCCAGTTGATCCCTCGCTGGCAGAATCAGCAAATGACTTGCCGGAGTCAAACTGGTTTGTTCTGCTGGGCGGGATCTCCAGCTCCATTGAGATCGGAACGGATGGTGTGTAGCGGTCGCGGACTTTTGGAAGATTGCTGGTAACGGTGATGGAATTACGTGCCCTCCACAGTTCCTGGAAGTAGAAAGCTGCGGATCCGCCGATTGAAACCAGGATTACGCTGCCAACGACGATAGAAACCAGCAATGATCTGGATTTGAAGATCGCCGCGGTCGATTGAAATTCGGTAATTTCTTCATCGGCAACCAGTTCCGCAGTCGGAATTGCCGGGACTTGAAGAACGGAGTCGCACTTCGGACACCTTACTTGCAGGCCCGCGTATTGATCCGGACATGACAAGCGAGCTCCACAGTTGCATCTTAGGCGGACGGGCAAGGAAACATCTCCGTTCAGGCGGGTCGGAATTTCGATCAATCAGGCGGGAATTCCCATGTTAGTCAGGGCCACTGCGGATCCTGCGCGCTGCAGGTTCACGGATTCTCCCGTGTTGACTTTTTGAAACAGACGATCCTCACGACCGTAATGTGCGAACGCAAAGCGCGACCGTGAACGAGCGCAGCAGATGACTCCGACGCGCTGTACGGCTGTTTGTGAGCGAGACGATCTGCTGCAACACCGCCCGGTAGTGAGCCCGCCTGATTACGAGGCCGCCTGATAACGAGGCCGCCTGTTTGCAGTCGGGCGAGGGCACAAAAAAACCTCCGGTGGGTTTCACCGGAGGTGTGTTTGACGAAAGAAGCCGGATTCTGATCAGGCGACTGCCATCTCTTCGACTTCTTTGACCAGTCGCTTGCGCGCGACGTGCAGTCGGCGCTTGATTGTGCCCAGAGGCGCATCGAACCGCTCAGCCATTTCAATCAGGCTCTGGCCGTCGAAGTAGAAGGCGACCAGGGTATCACGGTCCATGTCACCCAGGCGCTCCAGACCTTCGTGAACCTGATCCCGTCGCTCTGCTTCCAGAGCAACGTCCAGCGGCGAGTCGTCACCGGTCAGAGTTGCTTCCAGCATCTCCGGCTCAACAGCGACCGACGGACCTCGACGTACGCAACGGTTGATCGCCATGCGTACGGTGATCCGGCGCAGCCAGCCGATGAAGGCTTCAGGAGTGCGCAGCTGATCCAGCTTGTTCATCGCCTGAACGAAAACGTCCTGAGTCAGCTCCTGAGCTTCCGCATGGTTACGCATTCGTCGCATAGCAATCGCCATGATCGATGGCTGGAAGCGCTCGAACAGTTCACCGAACGCCTCGCGGTCGCCTGCCTGTGCAGCACGAACCAGCTGGGCGGTTTCCAGCATTGTGTACAGTTTGTTCCGGATTGCGTTCATAGTTATCTGCTTTCTCTTCTTGATTGCTGTGCAGCAGCATATTGATGCTGAAACAGCGGAATTCCGTTTGGAGCAGCAGGACTTGAGCCGTGGCTGTAAGTGTGCAACTAAATGCAGTTGGCTTATTGCAAAAAGTGCAACGACAGCGCGGTAAGACCTGTGAATTGCCCCGGGGAAGCCGGAGTTCAGTCGCATCGTTCAGGCGGCCTTGAATAGGCCGGCAGGTTTCGGATTCGGGCGCCTCGTTTGAGGTGCCGGCATGAATCTCTGACCTAACTTTTTCCTGATTGAGCTTTCTGAACTTGCTGGCAACGGGTGACGAGCGACCAGGTATGACTGGCTTGCTCATCTGTCCTGGAGGACATTCGCGGTGACTGACCAGCCACATCGGAAATCGCCGCATTGGCGAGTCTGCCGATCAAGGCAAACTGTTCGCCGAATGCAGGCTTCTTCCCCTGCGTGCCGGGCACATAAGCGGCATAAGGTCTGACGACCAAGGCCGTGCCACCGGATGTCTGCTGGACATCCGCTAACGGATTGAGGCGTATCAGCCGCATTCGAGCCGGGAGATGCCGGCCTTCCTGCGTGCCAGAAATCTCCTGGCCAGGAAGTAGATTGCGCAACATCTCCGTGCCAGCGACGCTGGTACGTGCAAAGCCGTTAGCGATCGAGCTGATGATGTTTTGGAAACGCATTTCACTACTCCCAGTGCTGAAAACGCACAAAAAGAGAACCAAATGATTGCCCGTATTACCGGCGGTCAGGCCGGAGGGTCGGGCGGAAGCCCCAATAATATGACTGCATCGGATGGGAGGCAATTCTGGCTTGAGGTTGCGGACCTCTGATAAATTGCCCTGCTTCGCATTTTGCGAACCGAATTCACGTTATCAGGATGCAGGAATCCTATCCTACGCCGGTCAAAGACGCGGTAATCGCACACAGGTTCGCGCTCAGGATTGATTTATTTGAATTTTTTTGTTCAGAATTGGGTTTAGGCTGAATTCGGGGAGTTTTCCCTGTGTTTCCCCAAGAATTCCGGCACGACGTGATGAATCCCCCGATGATGATTCCCGGCAAGGATGATTCCCGGCAAGCCGACTGGTTTTGTAATCGAATTGGCGCCGGCGCTATGATATCGGGCCGCTATTTCGGACGATGATCGAGTTCGGACGATGCTCGAGTTCGGTCGATGCTCGAGAATGAAGTATTCGAAAGACGAATAACAGATTGACGAATAACAGATCGCTGAGCAGCGGTACGTGTAGCAGCAGGTCACTGAGTCGAGGTGGTGAAAGCGAATAATGACATTTATCAACGATGATTTTCTACTGACGACAGGGGCATCGCGCCGTCTCTATCACGAATTCGCAGCCAACCAGCCCATCATCGACTACCACAATCATTTGTCGCCGGCGGACATCCGGGAAAACAGGCGATTCGGTGACTTGTTTGAGATG
>JBCCFB010000416.1:0-3632 GCA_039029995.1 Planctomycetota bacterium | reverse complement strand
CGGCACCGATCTGCGCCACGAAATTACTCACGGATACATTCACGCGTCCGTCGATGAAATTCCGCTTTGGTTGGACGAAGGCATTGCTGAGTATTTTGAGGTCGCCAGCGGCTTCGGTGGGATTAACCGGATGCATATCGATCTGTTGATGGCGAGAATGAAAAACGGGACGTGGCAACCGGATCTCAGACGCCTTGAGTCAGTCGTTGACCCCGCTCGTATGACACAGCTGGACTACGCAGAAGCCTGGTTGTGGACGCATTTTCTATTGAATGACAATCCGGAAACGCGGGCAATTGTCCAGAGGCGAATTGATGAACTTGAACAGGGATTGCCGATGACGCCAGTGTCTTCTGAAATTCAGCGCATCCTTCCTGATAGCGAATCCGGCATCCAAAGATATCTTGATTCCTTGAATTCCCGCTAGCCGCCCGGCGCGCAAGAATCGGGGTTCATTTACTAGATCTCGTTTGCCGGGCTCGCCTTACCCGCCCGCATCTTCTTCAGCAATCGCTTTGAGTTCAGCCAGCCGCTGTTCGTCCGGTTCCTCACAGTTTTCCATACAGAAGATAAGTCTCTTGATGATCTTTAGATTGTCTGGACGCTCCCGGAGTGCATTTTCATAAGCGCTGACGGCATCATCAAATCGCTGCAGGTTCTCGAGCGCCAAGCCTTTGGTGTCGAAAAGGTATGTCATTAGCGAAATGCGTTGCTGTGGATTCTCAATATTCTGAAGTGCATTTATCGCTTCATTCGCAATCGAGAGCGAGCGTTCAAGATCCGGGTCTTTTGTCCATAGGTAGCACCATGCCAGGTTGTTCAATAGAACTGCGTTGTCCGGAGATTGAGCGCAGGCCGCCTCAAAAATTTCAACAGCGCTGTCAAAATCTTTGTTGCCGAGTTTGTAGTGGCCGAGTTCGGTGAGTACCGGCACCGACGCTTCTTTGAGATCGTCTTCCGGGTTGTAGAGATCCCGGGCCGCATTTGCGTTTCTACCTCCACGACATGCGAGTCGAGTAAGCAGCTCGAGGCAGCGGGTGTCTTCGCTGTGTTGTTCAAACGCCAGTTTCAGCAGTTCAAAATGCCGGTCTTCATCTTCGGGTGTCAGTTCACCGGCGGCTCCGAACGACTCCGCCCAACTGATAAAGTTGCGCGAGCGCCAAAGACGCATCAGAATCCGTTTCGAAGGTATCCTTGATTCCGTCGCATCGTCGTCGGCAAGGCCGTCCAGACGTTCGGCCTCTGCGTGCAGGTATTCTTCAACCCTTTCGAACTCTTCGTAGAGTAAAAGAAAGCTGATCAGATTCTGCCAGGCCGAACCGTATGCGGCGGTTGACATCCGGTCCACATCACGAATTTCTTTTACAAGGTCACGAATCGACGCTTCGAGGTCCTCCTGAGCTGGCGCCTCCGTCTGTTGATGTTCGGCTGGACCTTCAGAATCCTGTTGAGCCGCTGACACCCGGTCCGGCCAGGCAAGAAAAACACCCGTAACTAAAAGGAGCACGAGCAATGAACAGCTGCAACAACGGGCAGAGGATTTTGTCATGACATTAACAGTTGGTTGGCCGAAAAAAAACGGTCCGTGGTATGCAATGTACCACGGACCGTCTGATTGGGTGATTCCTACTGCCGGAGGCTAATCGTCGTAACGGATTTCAAGCACCTTGAATTTCAGAGTGCCTTTGGGAACCGCGATCTCGGCAACGTCGCCGACTTTCTTGCTGAGCAGGCCCTGGCCAATGGGGCTCGTGATCAAATATTTCCCATTGTCGAGGTCCTCGTCACCTTCGCCGACGAGTGTGAATTCCTCTTCGTCATCAAAGTCCATATCGAGGACTTTGACGGTGCAGCCGAATGCCACCTTGTCTTTGGGAACCGAAGACGGATCAATAATAGTGGCGCGAGCCAGCTTGTTTTTCAGGGTGTCGATCTTCATCTGCATTTTGCCCTGGTTCTCGCGCTGGGCGTGGTATTCAGCGTTCTCTTTCAGGTCACCTTCGGCTCTGGCCGCAGCGATCAACTCCGCGATCTTCGGCATTTCAACGTTTTCCAGGTGCTCAATTTCTTCCCGGCGACGGTTGTAAGCTTCTTGTGTCATCGGAACGCGGTCCACAGCAGATCTCCTCGATTGCGTCTTATCAGTTTTGTCCAGGGCAAAAAAAGGACGACCGGCTGCAGTTGCCGGTCGTTCAGTTGCACTCATTGTCGGAAAGTCCATCAGATATATCAACCACGAAACGAACCCCGGGGAAGAATTATCCGCGGGTGCAAAAAGCGAGGTACGGCTCAATCCAGCGGTGATGCGCTGAGCTCAGGCTGTCGCAGTTTCAAACGATCTTGCCTGTCCATGTAAGCATTCGGCAAACGCATGACCATCAAAACCGGAGCACCTACATAAACAAGCTGAAAAAGGAAATCACGAGAATCACCGAGCCCATTGCGATTTTTCCAAGTGTGCCTGCGAGGCGACCGAGGCCCGCTGCGCCGCCGACTTTCAGGCTCTTATTCGTCTCACTCCCCTGCCATTTTTCTCCAATGGCGGCACCAACGGATGCGCCCACACAAGCGAACAAAAGACTGCCAACGATCATTCCCACGAAAGGGATCGGAACCGGGATTCCGAAAACCGCTCCCAGAAGACTGCCGGCAATGGCACCAATGATTCCTCCTGTGGCCGCCTTGCGGCTGCCGCCTGCTTTTCGGGTTCCAAATGCCGACGCAGCAAACTCGAGCAGCTCACCAATTATCGAAAGCAGGCCGAAAACGATCAGCAGTTGCCAGCCAATGTGGCTGGTCGTCTCAATATCTGTAAGACAAAACCAGATGATCGACAGCAACAGCATCAACCAGTTTCCCGGCAATGCAAAAAAGTTGCTGGTCCATGCGGCGGTCATCGCCAGAATGAACAAGGTGATCCAGAGGTAGAGAAGCATCTTTCGAAAGCCCGGTTCCAGTAGCAGTTCAGTTCCGTCCGGTTAACGCTCCCTTTGCTCAGGAGGGAAGGTCGGGTCGTTCCGGTCATGTTGGCATTTCGACACTGAACGATGCATATCCGTGAAATTGTAGGGAATTTGTCAGCAAATCCGGAGGCTGTGTCCTAACCTTTGCCGCCCGGTAGCGCTCAGCGCAGGTGATGAAAAGCGAACGATTGAAGACAAGCGGAGCAGATATGTCGACGGCTCAACCTCAAAATGACACGCAAACATGGTTTCAAGGCAAGCCGAACTACTGGCTGGCCTGGGAACTGTTCTGCAACGTTGTGCTCGCGTGCTTCTTTCTGAATTTTGTCCTCATCCATGGCAACGCTCTGTTGACCGTTTTCAGAATCAGTTCTCTTTTGATCCTGATCAAAGTTTCTGCTGACGTGTTTTTCCACCTTGTTCGCAAGCCGGCAAAGCAGATCACGCATTCGTGGTATGACTGGGCGATCGGCATCGCTGGTGCTTTTACGATTCTGTTTTTCGAGCCTGTTGCTGGTGTTGACCACTGGGTTGGAACATCTATTCAGCTGTGCGGACTTGGTTTGCAAGTGGCTGGTATGTTCTCACTCAATAGAAGCATCGGTTTCGTAGCTGCCAATCGCGGAATCAAGACCGGTGGGATGTATCAGTTTGTCAGACACCCGCTCT
>JBCCFB010000415.1:0-3644 GCA_039029995.1 Planctomycetota bacterium | reverse complement strand
TTCTGGCTGCCCGTAACCACCGCCAGATCGCATTGGTTCATCAATGCCTGGGTCATGTCTTTTGAGACCGGAGATGGCAAGATTTGTACCAGGTCTTCGGGGTGACTTCTGTCGATTGATGACCGACCAGCAACTCGGCCAGTGGTCAATGGTCTGGAGCTTCCTGATGATGCTCGCCCCGCTGGCAGTGCTTGGTCTGCCGGGCTGCTTTGGACGCTTTGTTGAACACTACCGGCACGAAGGTCAACTACGAACTTTCGTGATGCGCGTTTCAGCAGTTTCCTGCCTGGTAACGCTCTGTTTGACCGCCACGATATTTCTTTTTCCTGAATCGTGGTCATGGCTGGTCTTCCGCGAATCGACACATACATCGATTGTGATGTGGGTTGGATTCTCGTTGATTTTTGTTACAGCGATGAACTTCCTGATGTCATTGATGGAAGCACTGCGACAAATCCGCCTGGTCACAGTGATGCGATTCATTCTCGGCACAGCGTTCTTCGCGGTAGGGTGTTCGCTGATGCTGGTCTGGAAAGACATGACCGCGGCGGCAACAGCCGGTTTCGGCATCGGCTGCATTGCGGCGTCGATTCCCGCGGCATGGTTTATCTGGAAGTTCCGTGGCGCGTTTGTAGATTCCGGAAACCGGTTGAGTCACATGAATATGTGGTCTCGAATTGCCCCGTTTGCACTCTGGATGTGGTGGAGCAATCTTTGCTACAACCTGTTTGAAGTTGCCGACCGGTACATGCTTATTCACTGGTCACCGGTCGAAGCGTCCGTCGCCCAGAGCTCGGTCGGTCAATACCACAGCGGGCGCGTACTGCCGCTACTGCTGGTCGGAGTCTCCGTTGTGCTCGGCGGACTTCTGATGCCCTACATGAGTGCCGCCTGGGTCAAAGGCGAGCACCGCAAAGCTCAGAATCAGCTTACATGGACGATCAAACTGACCGGCCTGTCATTCACGATCGCCGGATTCGCCTGTCTGTTACTGGCTCCGTTTCTATTCAACACCTTTCTTGAAGGCAGATACAACGATGGCCTGGCAGTGCTGCCATTGACGATGGTGTACTGCATCTGGATGAGCCTCAGCACCGTCGGACAGGACTACATGTGGGTAGCCGAAAAAGGCAAGTACGTCCTCGCCGCGGTCAGCTCTTCCCTGGTGTTGAACATCACACTGAACATGCTGTTGATCCCGACGATGGGAATGTGGGGAGCTGTTATTGCCACCACTGCTGCAAACGCCGTTAACCTCGTTCTCATTTACGGCTGCAACCATCGCATCGGATGCCGGACGGACGCCGGTGTATGGACAACCGCGATACTTCCGTTGAGCCTGCTTCTACCGCAGATCGTAATCGTTTTTGTGCTGGCTACCGTGGCCATCGTTGCGATCAGAACCAATTGGATTTTCAATCCGGAAGAAAAATCCCGGCTGGGGAACCTTCTCAATGATGTCCGGGGAAAACTCGGCATCTAGCGATGCTATCTACTGCCGTTGACACAGGAGTTTTCTCGACCTCCTTTTGTGTTTGTGCCAGAATACAGGGATGAAAGCTTCTCTGTTGATCGCAAATGCGGCAATTCCAGTTCTTACAGCGTTTCTGCTCTGGAGTTCAGGCGATGGTGCGCAGCGAACCGACCTGCCGACTCCCCCGTCCGGGATCATTCAATCGCAGGCTTCTCACTCGCAGGCTTCGTCCGACAACCTGATTTCCCAGCGGCCGGTCGCAATCGAATTCGCAGAAGGCGGCCAACTGATCGTCGCCTGCGAATCCGGACGCCTCTGCATAGTTGATGAAAATCATGCGACGGAATCTGCCGAAGTATCCGGAGACTCGTTTTCCGACCTTACAGTAATACGATCGGAAAACGGCGCGGAGCTCTTTGTCGCGAGCGACTTCAAGGCACATCAACTGGTTGGATTCGAAGCTGTGCCCCGCGAACCTGACGGCGATGAGTTGCAGCTTATCGAGCGGTGGCGAGTTGGTACCGTCTCATTCCCCGGATCGGTTGAAGCCTCACCTTCGACAAATCTTATTGCGTCCGCGGGACTGTGGTCACGGCAGGTTTCACTTTTCGATCCCGAAGACCTTACAGAAGTTCAGCGGATTGATCTTTCGTTCCCGCCGAAACATCTTTGCTGGTTAACAGCAGAGGAACTACTCGTGGCAGACGCGTTCGGTGAGATGATCGCGCTGGTAGATGCAGAGCAGGGCAGGGCGGTTTACGAACACAGGCTGGCAGGACATCGAACCGGCGCGCTAAAGTTGTCTGAAGATGGCGAGACCGTCTACTTCGCTGACCAGCGACTCAACCCCCGTGCGCGATCCACACACAACGATGTTCACTGGGGACTCATGATTGCCAACCAGCTTCGCTCGATCAAAGTTGACGAACTGCTGGCGATGGAAGAAGAAACAGGACTCAAATTCGAGTCGCGGGATATCGGTGGCCCGGACAAAGGAAAGGCTGATCCGGGAGATATGGTTCAAATGCCTTCGGGCGAGATCATTGTCGCTATTGGCGGCACAGGTGAACTTGCGTTCCTGGATGCCGAATCATCGCTCGACATCTTTGTTCATGCCGGCATGAGACCGGTTGACATTGCAATCGATTTTGCCGGCGAGAACATTTTTGTCTGCGACAAATTCGATGACTCCATCTCCGTCGTTGACATCGGGGAACAGCAGCTGATTCGAAAAACGCGACTTCCGGACTGTACATCCCAACCGGCCGCGTCAGACGAGATTGCGGACACCGGACTTTACCAGCTCGGCGAGCGGATGTTTTTCGACAGCTCACTTTCGCATGACTCCTGGATCAGTTGCCACAGCTGTCACGTTGAAGGACACACCAGCGGCATGCTCAATGATAATTTCAGCGACGAGACGTTCTACACGCCCAAGCGCATCCTCACTTTGCTGGGCCGAAAAGAAACAGCACCCTTTTCCTGGAATGGCACCAGCGAGACACTGCTCGATCAAACGAGAACAAGCATCGAATCAACCATGCAGAGTGATGACCCGGCAGATGAACAAGTGGTTCGGGCGATTTCCTATTACATCGAGACGCTTGAAGCCCCGCCTGCAGTTTCGATTGCTCGCTCATATTCGGAAGCGCGCTCATATTCCCGGGCCGCCGCTGATCCGCTGATCGCTGTGGAGGATTCGATCGGGCGTGGTCGAGACTTGTTCATGAACTTGTCCTGCACGGATTGCCATTCGGGAGATCAATTCACGAGCGATCAACTGGTAGACGTCGGTATGCAGGATGAAAAGGGAGCCACGCTTTTCAATCCGCCGTCACTGAGGGGGCTCGGGCAGCGTGACACCTTTTTTCACGACAGCCGGACCAACAGCCTGCGTGACGTCTTTGAGCGGCTGGAGCATCAGTTGCCACGCAAATTGACCGGGGAAGAACTGTCCGATCTAATTTCTTTTCTGCAAACGCTTTAATTCGCCACGGAAAATCCCATTTTTTTCCGGCCAGCGAACTCGAATCGGGTGACGCAGCGTGCAGAAAGATTAAAATTCCGGCTCAGACCGGTATCCAACCGCTCTTACTTAGTTGACACGGGCACCTCCGCAACAATCCGCCGCAACCGCCGACACCTCATTCAGCGACCAAGGCCCGCCACC
>JBCCFB010000414.1:0-3719 GCA_039029995.1 Planctomycetota bacterium | reverse complement strand
GAATAGGACGCGATTTCAATAGCCAGAACCGACTCGGCACCGACGCCGCGGCCGATTTCGAGATAGTTTCGCTCATCCCAGCCGTTGTTGTCTTTCCATTGCTCGATTTCGATGGGCGGAATGATCTCGATGTCATCGACCATCATGCCGAGTTTAAGACTGACCGTATTCGCGATCGTGTAGGTCAAAGTGTCGGGACCGTAAGCCGAAGCATCCGAGACGCAGATGACCGCTACTTTTCTGCCTTCAAGTCCGTCATAGGCCGCCGGAATCTTATGTCCTTTGATCACGTACATCAGATTCGTCATGGCACCACAACCGGTTACTGCCAGAATCAGCAGCGCCAGTGCGGGCAGAAGCAGGTTGCGGCTATTGAAGGCTCGCGTAGAACACATTCGCAATTTCGAGTGAATCATCCTTGATCCTCAGGTTGGTTGTTCAACTGCCGTTCAACCGCACGATCCACTGGATCAGTGTGACAGCCGGAACGATGATCGCCAGTGCTGTTGCCAACCGGAGACTGGGCGGACCGATGAACCAACGACCGCGAATTCCGGAGACAATCAGCCACGGACTAGCCAGCATAGCGATGACCGCGAGCATCAATCCGCCCGGATTGGCGGTTGCCGAGCGGACAAAGCTACCTCGCATGAAGTGAGACCACGAAGTGGTCATCCCGCATGCCGGACATGGCTTGCCGAACATTCTGACGAAACTGCATGGCGGTAATCCCAGTTGACGGTGCGTTCCCATTCCTTCCGGAGAAGGTTCGAGGAACCCGGCCGTCAGCAACAAAGCGGCAACCACACACCCTCCAACAACCAGGAGAATCCTGTCCGTTCGAGTGATATTGACAGTTTGCGCAGAGACTGACTGAGACACTTCCGACCTGCAAGCTGGCGGACGTTACCGGGTTTAAGCAGCAGACTCAAGAGCAGTTAGAGCCGGAGGACCGTTCCGGGTTTTTCTGAACCACTTCTCGAATTGACTTTGAAAATTTTACAAAAGCGTTTGCGGGAAAACCAATTCCCGATCGTTTGTCCTCAATACGGACAATCAAGACAGCTCCCGGGGCTCATTCTTCGTTCTGATAGGATTCTGCCTGCTGTTCATTGATGGCAACCCGCCTTATGCCCTGCGCTTTTCCGGTTTTCGGATCGATATCAATAATCGCGCCGTTGATCCGGTTGTCCTCTTTAGCCACGGAAAACGGAAGGGGCTTGAAGGTAATCGTGGCTTCCATCACTTTCTCGATTTGTCGCCCGAGTATCGACTCATGCGGGCCCGACATTCCCACATCACAGATGAAAGCGGTGCCTCCCGGCAGAACCTGCTCATCGGCAGTCTGGACGTGGGTGTGCGTTCCGCAAACGGCGGACACTTTGCCGTCAAGAAACCGGCCCATCAATTGTTTATCGCTGGTTGCTTCAGCATGAAAATC
Source organism: Planctomycetota bacterium (assembly GCA_039029995.1). GTDB lineage: Bacteria > Planctomycetota > Planctomycetia > Pirellulales > Pirellulaceae > Mariniblastus. The sequence continues at coordinate 2,278 of JBCCFB010000414.1, read as the reverse complement.
ACAGAACCGGATTTTCACGTCTTCGGGAATCTCTTCAATAATTTTGTCGGCGGCGGTAAACGGACAATCCACGGGTCTCATGTAGACGCGCCCCAGCAAACTGAAAACGGCAACCTTGTGCCCCGTCGCGGTCTCCACGACAGTCCACGATTTTCCCGGAGCGTCACTGGGGAAATTGGCTGGCTTTACGATATTATCCTTGTCGAGAAGGATCTCGATAATCTCCCGCTTTCGATAGATGTGGTCGCCAAGCGTTATGCAATCCACGCCAGCCGCGATCAACTTCCGGTAGATGGACGGAGTAATTCCGGACCCGCCGTCCGCATTCTCACCATTGGCAATGATCAGATCGATAGACTCTTCGCGCCGAAGTCCCTCGAGAGTATTCACGACGATATTGACTCCGGGCTTACCGACAATATCACCGATAAACAGAATTCTCACTTGGCTACTTTCATTAGCGAATCAGGATTGCAGATGCCGGGCCGAGATCAGACATTGAGCTCTTCGTCTCGACGGGGAGGAACCGTTTTCTATTTGGCAAGTTCGAGGAAGCGGGATTCGCGAATAACCGTGACCTTGATTTCACCGGGATACGTCAGCCGTTCTTCGTAGGCAGCCGCAATATCGCGGCAGATTTTTGCTGCCTTGTTGTCATCGGTGTCTTTTGCACTGGCAATGACCCTGACTTCTCTACCAGCCTGGACAGCAAACGCGCGCTGAACTCCGGCGAACTCGATGGCAATTGACTCGAGCTCCTCCATTCTTTTGATGTAGCGATCGAGCGACTCCCGTCTGGCTCCCGGCCTGGATGCACTGCAGGCATCGGCAGTCGCGACGACGACGGTATAGGGATGCTCGGCCAGGATTTCGTCATGATGCCCGAAGGCGGCATGCACAACTTCCTCACCCTCGCCAGCACGCTTCAAAATATCGGCTCCGATTTTCGGATGCCCTCCCTCCATCTCATGATCCGCGGCTTTGCCGATATCGTGGAGCAGCCCGCATCGTTTGGCCAACTGGCCATCCAGCCCCATCATGTCGGCGAGCATTCCAGCGATGAAAGCAACTTCAACACTGTGCCGGAGCACGTTCTGGCTGTAACTGGTCCGGAAATGCAGTCGGCCAAGCAACTCAATGACTTTTGAACTCAGCCCGGGAATGTCTACTTCGTCGGTAGCCTCAGTTCCTTTCTTGCGGATGAATGTCTTCATCTCCTTTTCGGTGTCAGCGACCAGCTCTTCAATCCTCGAAGGATGAATCCGTCCATCGGCAATTAGTTTTTCGAGCGATTGCCGCGCGACCTCACGGCGTACCGGATCAAAACCGCTGACGATAACCACGCCCGGCGTATCGTCGATAATGACGTCAACGCCCGTTTCTTTTTCGAAAGACCGGATGTTACGACCTTCCCGTCCGATGATTCTGCCCTTCATATCATCGTTGGGAATATCGATAGTGCTGGTTGTGGATTCAGCGGTGTGAGAAGCCGCAAACCGCTGCGTCGTCATCAACAGGATTTCGCGTGCCTTCTCTTCACAGACCTCCAGCATTTTCTTTTCGTGCTTGAGAATCCGACTACCGACTTCGTCCGACAGTTCGTCTTCAAGCAGTTTCAGCAGCCGTTTGGTTGCCTCTTCCTTGCTGAGCTCGGTGATCTTGTGCAGTTGCTGACGCTGCTGTTCAAAAATGTTGATCAGGTCTTTTTCGTGCTGCGTCGCCTGTTCGAGCTTTACTTTCAGGCGGTTCTGAGTCTGCTCAATAAAGCTCTCCTGCTTCACGAGGTCGTCAGACTGCTGCTTGAGCTGAACCTGCTGTTTATCGAGCGAGCGTTCGCGCTGGTGAAGTTTCTCGCGCTGTTCGCTGAGTTTGCGTTCCATGTCAGCGGTGCGCGTCAGTTCCATCTCTTTGATGGAGACTTCAGCATCGCGGACTTTCTGATTTGCATCCCGTTCAGCCGAATCAAGAATCGCTTTCGCTTGTGTTCGCGCACCTCTGCCGACGAGCAAGGTGTAAAGAAACAGACCACCGCCCCCAAGCAACGCACCTGCAGCGCCGCCGATCAGTAATGCTGTCATGTCCATTCGGCCATACCCCGTATATCGGAGTCACATCAAAGCCGATGTTGCCGGAAGCCTGACAGGAAGCGGCTGCAAAAAAGAATGACGACGCGTTAGTCTGATCCAGACGGTTACGAGCCTTGAAAAGCTCGCGGGCTCCTCGATCCTCCAGATCCATTCGCCCGACCGGTCAGGCATCCTCGGCCGGGCGCTTCTTG
>JBCCFB010000413.1:0-3751 GCA_039029995.1 Planctomycetota bacterium | reverse complement strand
TCCGGAAACTTTTTTTGAAAGAAAGCTCTGAATCTGGTGGCTGCACCAGTAACCGAACTTGGTTCCCTGATGGTGTCTTCCGCCGGGACATCCGCGAATGTTCTTAAACTGTGTTTCGCAAAGACTCAAAGGAACGACCGGGTCATCGGCCGATGCCAGTGCGAGCACGGGAATACCTGCAATTGCCGCCAGCTTTTCACCGGTATCTATCCGGTCGTCGGCCAGACGTAACAGGTCCTGAGACAATCGCTCCAGATTAAACGAATCCGGGGTTGTGAAAACCACCGGTCCACATCGTTGCCGGAAATCTCTGACAACTTCTTCAGGTGAGCGCCTGAGTTTTCTGTGCATCCGCTCAATGATTCGCCGGCTGGTTCCACCGTCGGCACAGAAATCGGTAAAGCCGTTGAGGCTGATCAAGGCTTTGCAATTTTTCAGGTCACCCGATGCGAGGCGAAGAAATCCAAGCGAATGCCCGATGCCAATCCAATCAGAGCCAGGCCATTCAGAATCTGTAACTGCGACTGCGTCGTGTTCGACCGAATCTGCGAAATAGCTTCTGTCGGAAAACCGCGGGTCTGCTATCCCTAACCGCGCAATCAACGGCGCGAAAAAAGCCGGTTCCATCGCCCACCCCGGGGCAAACACGAACTGGCAGGCGTCGATGTCACCACCGGCATCTTCTAACGACCCGGAATCTGTCATTGGCATAGTGCTTTTGTAAGTCCGGCGATGTCAGATGCGGAATGGGTGGAACAGATGCCGATGCGCAACCGCGTGCCGTCCGGCGGTACGGTGGGCGGACGAATCAGGCTGACGTACAGCTCCTTGTCGGCCAGCGCTTTTTGTTTGTCTCGCGCTCGCTCGACGTCCGGCATCATGACAGGAACGATATTTGTGGCTGATTTGCCTGTATCAAAACCTGAATCGTGAAGACGGTCGCGGAAGTCATTTGCAGTTGTCATTAACAACTCCCTTTCGGCATCGAGTTCCGGAAGCAGGCCCCATGCAGCTTTTGCTGCAGCGATCACCATCGGTGACGGAGCGGTCGTGTAAATGAACGAGCTGCAGTAATTGACCAGCAGTTTGATCGAAGTGCTGTCAGCCACGATTTAGCCGCCCGATGCTCCAATCGCTTTTGAGATCGTTCCAACAACAAAGTCCCCCTGCCCTTCGGCATGCTTCGCAAGACCGTAACCCCTTTCCCCGATCACTCCGGTCGCGTGAGCTTCATCGATATAAAGCTGAAATCCGTACCTGGATTTCAGTTCATAGATCTCGTCCAGACAAGCAATGTCACCGTCCATGCTGTAGACACTTTCGATAATCACAACCCGGGGGCCATGGCCATTGTGCTTCTTCAACAGGCGTTCAAGATGCTCCGGATCATTATGGGAAAACCGGTGCTGTCGTACTCCGGCCAGAGTGATCCCGTGGTGCAGGCTTGCATGAATCAGGCGGTCAGAGAAAACGACCGGCTCCTCGCCGAGGAGAGATTTGTTCAGCAAAGTGGCCAGAACGCCGGAATTCAGCTGGTATCCGCTCGGGAATACAAGTGCCGCTGCGTCGCTTGCTGAGGATTTCGCCGCCACGATGTCGCATTCCAGCGCCCGGATCAATTCGGCTTCAGCTCCGAGCAGCCTTGATGCCCGCCCCCCGGTTCCAAATTTCTCGGCAGCATCGACGGCTGCTTGAATAACTGCCCGATGGCGGGACAGACCCAGATAGTCGTTATGTGTAAAATCAATGCCCGCTTTCGAGGATGACGGCAGCTCACGAAGCAGCCCTGACCGCTTGCGGTCCATCAGGGCGTCGTCGTATCGTTGTTGCAGATTTTTCGCCGCGTCAGTCGGTTGCATTCTTTCGACCGGATCAGAAGAAACGTTATATGAATCATACACACACTGCCCAGGTGCCGCCTACGACAGAACGCAAGTGGACCATCGAACAAGTGATGGAGTTGTTCGAAAAGCCGTTCATGGAGCTGCTGCACCAGGCTCAGGAATTCCACCGGTCGCACCATGATCCGAATGAAGTTCAGATCAGCACGCTGCTCAGCATCAAGACCGGGGCGTGTCCGGAGAACTGCTCCTATTGTCCACAGTCGGCTCATTTCAAAACAGGGCTTCAGAAGGAGCCGTTGATGTGTACCGACGAAGTGGTGAAAGCCGCGAAGAAAGCTAAAGAAGCCGGTGCATCGAGATTTTGCATGGGCGCAGCATGGCGAGGTCCCGATGACGAACAGCTGGACAAAGTCATCGACATGGTCCGCGAGGTTAAATCGCTCGGCATGGAGACGTGTGTGACCCTCGGCCTGCTGGAACCCCACCAGGCGGAGAAGCTCAAAGACGCCGGACTCGACTATTACAATCACAACATCGATACCAGTCCCGGGCATTACGAGAAGATAATCACGACGCGTAACTTCGAAGACAGAATCAAAACACTCGATGCGGTCGATGACGCCGGGATAAATGTCTGCTGTGGCGGAATTCTCGGCATGGGTGAAACGATGCGCGATCGAGCTGAAATGCTGATGGTGCTCGCTAATCGGCCCAAGCCACCGCTTTCGGTCCCGATCAACAAGCTGATCGCGATTCCCGGAACGCCGCTCGAGGACGCGACGCCGGTGGATTCATTTGACTTCGTTCGCACGATCGCCGTTGCAAGAATCCTGATGCCTCATTCGGCAGTCCGCCTTTCTGCAGGCCGCGAAGCGATGAACGATGAACTGCAGGCGCTCTGTTTCTATGCGGGCGCAAATTCAATCTTCTACGGAGAGAAACTTCTGACGGCCGAGAATCCTGTGCCCGAGGAAGACATGAATCTGTTCCAGAGGCTCGGTATTCGCGGTCGATAGGACCCGGTTGTGTAAACGCGCATGAATTACGAAGACCTGCCGCAATGGAGCGCTAAGGCTGCAGAGTGGGCGGCTGAATACCACAGAACGCTTCGGGAACGATCCGTCCGTCCGGATGTAACCCCCGGGGACTTCGCGCGACACATTCCCGGATCGCCTCCTGAAAACCCGGAACGTATCGAAGACATTTTTGATGACTTCGTGCGGCTGGTTCCCGACGCGATGACGCACTGGCAGCACCCGCGTTTCTTCGCGTACTTCAGTTCAAATGCGTCGGCCGCTTCTATGCTCGCCGAACAACTCGCCAACGCGATTTCGTCCCAGTGCATGTTGTGGCAGACGTCGCCCGCAGCCACTGAGCTGGAAACAGCAATGATTGACTGGTTGCGTCAGTCACTGGGGCTTCCCGATGGACTGCTCGGCGTAGTTCAGGATACGGCGACCACCGCAACATTGTCGGCTGTCCTGACGATGCGCGAGCACGCTCTTGAGTGGCGCGGAATCGACGAAGGACTCAGCGGGCAACCGCCTATGAGGATCTACGCGTCTGATCAAACTCACTCCTCGATCGACAAAGCCGTTCGTCTATCAGGAATCGGCCAGCAGAATCTGGTTAAAGTAGCGACCGATGATGATTTCGCGATGTGCCCTCAAAAGTTGTCCGAGGCCATCGAAAAAGATAAGGCGAACGGTTGGCTGCCTGCCGGCCTGGTTGGATGTATCGGAGGAACCTCAATCGGTGCGTCGGACCGGCTGCAGGAGATTCTGCAGGTCGCAGCGGCCCATAATCTTTATACGCATGTCGATGCAGCCTGGGCGGGCTCAGCAATGATCTGCCCGGAGTTCCGTCCAATCTGGAAAGGCGTCGAGCTTGCAGACAGCATCGTTTTC
>JBCCFB010000412.1:0-3754 GCA_039029995.1 Planctomycetota bacterium | reverse complement strand
TTAGTAGCGTGATGCATAAACTCATCATTGATTGGCTGAAAGTGTGGCCTGTCTACTTAACAGAAAGTGGGAGTGGTTACAGGAGATGATACTGAACACTCAGATGTGGCAGAGGAGGTGCAGACATCCCAACTCACTTCCCCTCGGGGTAGGTGTGACCTCACCAGCACCGTTTCAGGCTTTATTTGTCCTCATTAGGTATCCTCTAGGTACCAGGCTTGTGTGTTTGTGAGTTTGCAGTGCAGGTTAGAGCATAACTCAATCATGAGAAGGATGTACAATATCCATGCATGTAGCTGTTATGTTTAGGCTGGGCTGTTAATGAGTTCTGCTGTATTATGAGATGCTTGTACATGTGCTAGGAAGGACCACCCGGATCTACATTACCGGACAATCGATGGGAGGGCACCTGAGTTATCGATCAGCTCTTTCGCTACCTGATCGTTTCGGAGCCGTTTCACCGCACAGTGGTGGTTACGACTTTGTCGAGAAACAGTCGATCGGGAATCTGATCAACGTACCGGGGTATGCGATCTGGGGCGTACGTGAGCCGTATGGAATCAACGTCGACAATCGAACCAATCGTGCATGGGCAGAGGAGCACGAGATGGACTGGCAGTTCGTCGAGAAAAACGGCGGCCATGAAATTTATCAGGACGAACTTCCAAAGGTCGCAGAGTTCTTCAGTGAGCGCGAAAGGAACTTGTATCCGCAGCAGGTATACCTTCGCGCGGGTGGACATATGAAGTTTGTCAAAACGTGGCAGATTCGCGGCTGGCCGGAACATACGATCTACTTCGATGAGCGGCCATTGCGCTGGAACATGCGACACTGGATCGAGGTCGAGCCCCGCCCTGATCACGACGGACCACTGGAGCTCATGGCCGAGAACCGTGGGAATAACCAGATTGAGATTGCATCTGAAAACGTCAGAGGGCTGACCGTCTTCCTGCATCCGGAAATGATCGACTTTGATGCGCCGGTTTCAATACGAGTCAACGGAGCCGAAGTTTTCAGTGAACAGGTGGAACCAGACCCCGCATTGATGTTCGAACTTGCGCGGGAATTCGATGACCGTGGTCGTGTGTATTTTGCAAGAGTTGACTTGCAGATTGTTGACGATGGAAACGTCGATCTTCTCGAATAACCAGGTCCTACGGCCGAAGACTGATTCCCTCCGGACGTCCATCGGTTCGGAGGGAACCGGAAAACACCCGGAGATCAGTCGATTTTTTCGATATCCGCTGGAAGCTCCGGGTCGACAATTCCGTAGCTTCCTTTTCCGTGGGTATTCATGCGATCCATGGCATTGTTGAAGACTTCGTCAACGTCATGGTCCCAGGCGAACAGTTTCTCCGCATCATCTTCCGGTATGTTCAGAGGTCGGATGATCCGGAATCCAGCTCCCGGTGCCTGCGTCGTAAGCCACCAGGGGCTTCGCGGAGAATTGGGATCGTCGTCACGCCACCATTCTTCACTGAAGACGCGTGAAGAGCTGCGCAATTCACACGCGTCTTCATTTTCGAAGCAACCTCCTCGAAGCACGCGATGGGTTACCCGTGTCGGAACCAGAAGGGCATCTTCAACAGAATGGTTTCCACCCTCCAGCCGGGCGTAACCTTCTTCCACCCATCCATCGAGTGTCCATTCGGCGACGTTGCCGTAGATGTCGTACAACCCCCATGGACTCGCTTCCAGTTGGCCGACGTCCATACGGACTTCATCACCGTTTTCAAAATACCAGCCGTGGTCGATCAGGTCGTCCGGGTCGTCACCGAAATACCAGGGTGTCGTGGTTCCGCATCGTGCCATGTGTTCCCACTCTGCTTCTGTCGGCAACCGGTAGAATCTTTCGGTCAGAAGACTTAACCACTTTGTGTATTGTTTCGCTCCGTACTGCGAGACGGATCCGACTGGTTCATCCAGTCCGTCACCACAGGCAAAAATCTTTTCCGGGTCGTAGAGTTGTGACGGCGCGGTCACAGCGTCGGCAGCATTGTCTTCAGTGACTTGTCGGATCCCCTCAAGGGCCAGTTTCTTGAACTGTCGTTCGAGCTTCATGTACTCTTCGAATTCCCGCCACGTAACTTCGTAGACTCCAGCCCAGAATGGCTCGGTCGTGACGGTGAACTGCGGACCCTCGTCTTCATTCCGGTCTTCTTCATCGTCGGGGCTGCCGATAACGGTAGAGCCACCCGGAATAGGAGTCATTTTGTAGATGACGTCAGTGCCGGGTATCGCCATGTCATAAGCGACCATGAACTTTCCGGCGTACGGGCCATCGGTAATTTCGACGGAGAATCCTTCATCAGGTTTTTCGTTTACGATACCTGCCGGCAGCGCATTTTCGTCGACAGCGGGGGACGCAGCATCCTGAGCAAGGCCATGGGTACAGAAAAAGCAAACTGTTAATGCGAATAGGGTGATCGACGGATTCATCATGTCTGTCTGATTTGTAATTGAATGTCGTTTTGGTGTGGCCCTGTGGCCGCAGCCGACGTGCAGAGCTTTCTTACCTGGCTACGCGAGTTTCGGCGCGAGTTCTCTTGCCGCGTAAATTCTCTGCAAACTCATTATAAATTGCGCGGATTGTGTTTCATCGTAAGCCCCGGCACAATGCCCGCTAACCCGGGCACATCGGGGCTATTATCGTTTATTGATTGCGACTTGTGTCATGTACAATCCCGTCTTTGAGGGGCAGCTGTCGTGGGTACGCCCATCCAGTGTATTAGGTGTGTCAACTTATGAAATTTCAGACATTTCTTTTTGCAGCTTGCGTTTTTTTATCGGGTATCAATGGGATTTGCTCGCCGGTCGTCGCGCAGTCGGTCAACCAGGAAGCGCTCGAGGCAACGCCCCTGACCGCTATTGAAGTCGAAACTCTGGCAGACGATATCGACGCCGGAACTGGTGGACTCGAAGTCGACTCTGAGGGTTTCGTCTACCATTCGGACTTCGGCTGGAATTTGAGTGGTCCCGGAAAAGGTGGTGACAAAGTTTTCAAAATCAGCCCCACTGGTCAGGTTTCGATACTCACCACAGAGATGAACGGTGCTTCGGGAAACGTCATCGACGCGGAGGGGAATTTTTATCAGTCATGTATCCGAGGCAACTACGTCGCCAGAATCACTCCTGATGGTGAAGTCTCTGCTTTCGTCAGCGAGGGACTTGCGGCGCCGGTCGGACTGATTCTGGATGACCAATCCAATCTCTATGTCTGCAATTGCGGCAGCGGTTCGATCCAGAAGGTCTCGCCGGATGGCACCTCGACAGTGTTCTGTCAAAGCGACCTTCTCAAGTGTCCCAACGGAATCACGCGTGATGAACAGGGAAACTTCTACGTCGCTAACTTTTATAACGGCGATGTAGTCCGGATCGATCCCGAGGGGAAACCGGAGAAACTGGCCACACTCCCGGGAAACAACAACGGCCACCTTACGTATTTCCGTGGTTACCTTTACGTCATTGCTAGAGCAGCAAATCAGATTTACCGCGTTTCACTCGACGGTGAGATTGAACTATTTGCTGGCTCCGGAGATCGAGGCCAGGCTGATGGTACACCTGCAGACTCTACCTTTTCACTTCCCAATGACATCGCCATCACTGCAGATGGTCGATACATGTATGTCAACGAAGTAGGACCGGTTGCCGGTGATCACCGGATTCTCGGGCCGTCACGCATAAGGCGAATTGAACTGGCACAGGATTCAGCTGACACCGATCTGCAAGCGACTGAGGGCGTAAACGCCTCGAT
>JBCCFB010000411.1:0-3774 GCA_039029995.1 Planctomycetota bacterium | reverse complement strand
GATACCACCTGCTTTGAAAAACACCTCACGTCGGTCATACCTCTCGATTCCGTCATTAGCTGCATTGGATAGCATGCCCGCCTGACAGGCTGACCAGCTGTTTTCCGGATCGTTGGGTGGAAGGCTGTTGTGGGAACTCATGATTTGCGTTAGTTGCGATGTGAAGCAGGTTGGAAGTAATTCGCAGGGGTAACTTCAAGAAAGTCTAGAACAATCATTAGTTCTTGTCGGTAGAAATCAGCACAATCTGCCCTCAATTACCGCGTCGAGCCCGCAGATAGCGAAACGCCGCACCGAATCGAAGGGATTCTGTCGGCTGGATTACATTGGGGCTGATTCGACCTTTAGAGTTCCTGTGCAACATACTACAAACCGGCAAAGTTCGTCTCACGTAAAACACGGGGATCGTCAACTTTGCGATTCGTTTTCAAGCTTGATAACAACTCCCTCTTCGACCCGCAACGGATTTGACGGAAGAGATCTCGCTGAAAACAGATCTGTAGTCTTCTGTGTGGATCAAAAAAACCGAAGTCGGAAAGTCCGACTTCGGCCATGATTTTGCAGTTAGGATTCCGGGCCCGATTCAGGACTGCGGATAACCTCCAGCCCGGAAAGCCGATTCAGGCAATCGGAACGATTCGGGAAAGGGCCTGGTCTGATTCAGGCGCCGCTTCGGGGTTGTTCATCTGCGGAGGCGGCTCGTTCACATCGCCGGCCAGTTGCGTAGGAGCCAGAATAGCAATGCGTCTTCTGGCAATCTTGATCATGCCTTCGCCTTGCAGTTGTCCGAGAACAACAGTGACCGTCTCGCGAGTACTACCGATGATGCTGGCCATCTCCTGATGCGACAGGCGGATGTTGAGGTCGATGCCTTCGCCTGAGGGTTCGCCGTACTTCTCGGCGAGTTCCAGCAGCAGGTGTACGACTCGTTCACGATTACTGCGGAACAGAAGGTTTCGCAATCGACGTTCGATACGTTGCCGCCGCATGCCAATTAACTTGGTGACGCCAAGCACGACCTGCGGATACTTCTGGATGACAGCGCGGACGGCTCGCTGAGGGATGAGTACAAGCGTTGTCGCTTCCGACGTCTCCGCGTACTCTCCCCGCTTCTCACCATCAATAACCGCCAGCTCGCCGAAGATTTCGCCCTGATCGATAAAGTTCAGAATGGACTGTTTGCCTTCAGGCGTCATGTGGCAGATTTTTACGCGGCCTTTGGCGACCAGAAGAAGCCCGTCCGCCTGCTGGGACGGAAGATAAACTGGCTCACCTCGTTTGAGTTTCCGCATCGTGGACTGTTTTTCGAGCCAGCGAAGATCTTCTGCCGACATGTGTGAAAACAGGTTGCAGTTCTTTATGAACCAGAATGAGTCCGCCATTGTTCCTGCCTCTCTTGGTGCTGAGCTTCAAACGCTGTTGAGCTTCAAGCCTGATTATATCCCGCTGATCATCCTGCTGACCGGCGGGCTGCCCTTTTAACCCTGATTTGCTCTGTTTTATCCGTTGGTCTCCCTGTTTCAAGCGTTGGGTCGAGTCAATGTTCACTCGATGCAGGGAAGCCTATCGGGATAGTCGCTGCTGCGCGTATCTATCCCCTACGGAAAGTACGCATCTCAAACGGATTTGGATGAAAAAAAATCACGGAATTTCCATGAACGCGGTTCCAAACCGGATTCGCAGCGTCTGCCAAAGGTGATTGCGTCGAGCAAATTCCTCTACGCATCAACTTCGACGGAGCGGTTGAGAGGTTATCGCAGTAATCCTTACGCGCCAAACGCGAAAACCAGCGAAAAAACCACCGGGTTCGGTGGTGACTAACTTGAGCAGGAGCGGAGCCGATTCAATGGCAGAAAAAAAGCCCGTGCCAACCGATGGCTGACACGGGCTTCACTGTTTTGAACAATTAGGATTTGAGCAATCAGGAATTGCCGCGAAACGGGCTGTTGGGCGAGTCCTAGCGTCCGCCACGACCTCCACCACCGCCGCGACCACCTCCACCGCCGCCGCCACCTCGTCCGCCACCTTCACCACCTCCGCGTTGCTGCATAGCACGTTGGAACTGCTGAATGCGTCGAATTTGATCCTGGCTGATTCCGCCAGTCGAAATGGTTGCAGATGGCTCATCATTGCCTGCTCGCGAGCCGGCACCGCCGCCGGAATCGCCGCCGTCTTCCGAACCATCGGCCAGATTCACGTTGATCCTCGGGGAGATGGGAGCAAGGGTCTGGCTGAGCTGCTCCATGTTGATGGGCGCTTCGGGATCAAGCATGCGAATAACAACCGGATTCTCAGGAAGGTCCAGAAGCATGACGAGTTCGTTGATCCGAACATAAACGTGATAGGGACCGGCAACGATCAATGTGTTAGTCGGAATATCAGCGCTAACGACTGCCTTGGGCATTTCAGCATTCGGTTGAGTTGGTGCTCCACCCCCTTCGCCGTTGCCCTGCATCATCGCGTCAATCATCTGCTGAACGTTCACTTGCTGGTCCTGCTGGTTCCCTTCCGCTCCCGCACTGACGATGTACTCAGGCAATGCAGCCTGAACGATGCTCAACATGTCGGCAACATCACGGTGCTGAATTTCAATTACTTGAACATCAATCGTGTCGATCTCCTGAGGAGCTCGTTTGATATCAAACGTGCGGATGATCTCGGTGATCAGATTGATGTCGTTTCTTGTTGCACCTGAAACGATCACCCAGTTGAGTCTTCCGTCCACGGAAGTGGATACGTCGAGCCCTTCAAGGTCGATGGAGCCTCCTCCTCCGCTTGAGCCGCCGGTCGAAGGGCCGAAAAGGCCGTCAAGCAGGCCGCCTGCCGCGTTACCCATGGCGTTGGTGGCCATGTTCGTCATCATGTCAGTCATTCCGCCACCGCCTCCGCCGCCACCGGACGCAAGTCCGAACATGTTGTCGAGGCGAGCTTTGATTTCGGATGCAGGTACGTGAACGATCGGGAAGATGACAGGTTTGTTTAGAGCCGAGCTGGTCGACTGGTTTTTCAGTCGTGAACGGATCATTCGCTCCATGTCATCAAGAGCATCAAGGTCGTCTGATTCAAGAGCGATTCCGTAAGGAGTCCAGCGCATCTGAACCGGTGAACCCGGTACGTTGGTTTCCTGAGCCACAACGGCTGGATCCCGCTCAGGGGCCAGATCAGACCTCATCGGTTCTTCAGATGATGTATCGCCTGAGCCGTTTTCCTGAGTTTCTTCTTCCTGCGGCTGGTAGCTGACCACCGAAAATAGCGCCATCGGCGATGCGGGAAGCATGAAACGCGGTCGAGTACTTGCACCGTCGTTGCCGGGCCGTGTATCAGGCGAACCATTCTCCTGCTGACGGCGGTAATATTCCTCCATCTGCTCAAACATCTGTTCAGGAGTCATCGGGGCGCGGTTTTCAAGTACGGCCGGAGCTGACTGCAGCATTCCACCGGTTCCGACGCGTTCGCGATCCTCCGGCATAACGATGTTCAGCGAGTTCAGGTTGCCCGTGGTTTTCCAGAGCTCAGGAGCCAGGTTCATCAAGTCGGCAGCTTGATCAGAGTCGTCGATTTCGATCAGCCGGGCATTTGATCGCGGCCCGGTTGTCAGGAACTGTTTTTCGAAATCCTCCATCTCCTGACACATACGCCGTACCTTGGCGACTTCCTGAGGCGTTCCTTTCACAAGGATCTGATTGTTGTACGAGTCAACGGAGAGGATCAGATTGTTTACTTCGTCGATCCGAGTCGGGAAAAATTTGCGAAGCGTGAGTATCGCGTCGTCGG
>JBCCFB010000410.1:0-3799 GCA_039029995.1 Planctomycetota bacterium | reverse complement strand
CCATTCCTCATCCGTGAGATCATGACGCGACATCAGCTGCCTCCTTGTAGCCTTGTTGCTAGTTAGAACAACAGGGAGGTAGCTGGTTTTTCTCTCTACTAAAACGCCAATTCCGATTTAAGAAACGCTGCCTAGCCACTGGTCAATTCGATCGAATTCCCGTCGGGATCACGAAGTCCCGATTGAACTCTACCGCCTGATTCCGCAGGCGCTGAAATTTCAGTGCCTCCATCGGCAAGGCCGCGCTCATGAGCGGATTCAACATCTTCAATGACAAACCGGACTTGCACGGTATTGTTGTTGATGTCTTCGTGAACCTGCGCAAGTTCACGGGGACAAAGCAGAATCTCAAAGCTGCCGGTATCGGCATTTTTAAGAGTGAAGCCCGCCAGCTCAACGTCCTCGAACTCTGCCGCTAGAAGGTTCGAGTAGAACTTGACCGATGCCTCCATGTCGTCCACGGCAATCGTAATTTTGTCCACACCCTTTACCCGGCTGACCCGCTGCAGTTCACCCGAAACAAGTTGCTCGTGCGGCCCTTCGCCCATTGCAACGCTCAGAGTGAACTTGAGTTCACTTCCGGCTACGTGAATTGTCTCCTCGCACTTCATACCCGGCGGTGCGTTTTCGATTGACTCTGCTGTAAGCGTTATGGACGTCCCGCCTTCTTCTTCAATGATTTCGGCAAGGTAAGTGTTGATGAATCCCTCTGAGTGAAAAGCGCGATAGACGAATCTTTCCCGGGCCTGATCGAAGCTGAAAAAACCGACGTCCTCGTGGTAGTCCCCATCGGCAATCGAGACCGACGTACACTGCAGATACCTGCCGCCGAAAATAAATTTCCCTTCGCAAGATTGCTCGGCATCACCTGCCGGAACCGTGCCCGCTCCTTCCCACGAACCGACCAAAGGTCTCAGAGGCGCTCAGATGTCCGGCTCATCGTCCTGAGCAATTGCGAGCGCAGGAAAAACAGACAACGTAAGAATCAGAAACAGGTTTGTGCGACGCGTTGCGCCGTTCCAAAGTGTCATCTTTATGGTCCCTATCGGGTTGTTTGTCTGTATTGAATATTTGTCTGTATTGAATATAGGTGCAGCGAAACTTCTTTGCACAGGCAGCGGCGTCACACTATTGTGGCGTTCTGGTGCCAGCGTTGCGTTCTTCGAAACCACGCGATGCATTTTGCTTTTTCTCTGTACGACCGGAACTCCTGTGACCGGCATTGTCATGAACAAAGAAGACATAGTCAGATCTTTGCGGGAGATGGCAGATCTTCTCGAAATCACGGATGCCAATCGTTTCGAGTACACGGCGATACGTAGCGGCGCAGATGCAATCGAGAACTGGACAGGAGATCTATCCGAAGCGGCCGCCGAAGGAACATTGACCGGGATTCCGTCCGTCGGCAAAGGAATCGCCGCAACGGTGACTGACCTCGTACTCAACGGCCGATCAGATCAGCTTGATGAGGTGAGAGGTCGTGTTCCCGAAGAGTTGCCGCTTCTTCTGCGTTTTCGTGGACTCGGCCCGAAGCGCGTTCGTGCTCTCTGGCAGGAACTGGACATTGAAAGCCCGTCCGACCTTGAGACGGCGATCCGCGAAGAACGCGTCCAGACGCTTAAAGGGTTCGGCGCTAAGACGGTTGAGAAAATGCTGGCGAGCATCGAATATTTCCGCAATAACCCGCCGACAGAAAAAGCGGCTCCCGAGCTTGCGGCAGTACCAGTTGCCATCAGTTCATCAGGCCGGATTTTTGCCGGCACCTCGGGGTATAGCTATCCACAATGGAAAGGCAGCTTCTATCCGGAAGAATCAAAAACCGGCGAACTGCTAAGCCATTACTCGAACCGCCTGAACACGGTTGAGATCAACAACACGTTCTACCGGTTTCCGTCTGAGAAGGTCGTCGAGCAATGGATGACCCGGACACCTGAGGATTTTCAGTTTGCCTTCAAAGTCCATCGACGCGTTACCCATCAAATGAAGTTGAGCGCGGCAACTCGAAAACGAATCCACGAATTCGTCGAAAGGTGCAGCGTACTCGGATCGCGACTCGGATGCATCCTGTTTCAACTTCCGCCGGATTTTGAACGTGATGATCAACGGCTCGACAACCTTCTGAGTTCACTTCCGTCCGGACCACGCTTTGCAGTTGAGTTCAGGCATCAGAGCTGGTTCACCGATGAGGTAGCCAATCGTCTTACCGAACACAACGTGGCCTGCTTCGCGGGTGACTCCGAATCGGATCCTCCTCTCAAAATTGCCACCGCGGATTTCATTTACGCTCGGTTGAGAAAGCCTCATTACTCGTCGGACGAGTTGGATAAATGGAATTCCTGGTTTGACCAGATGCGATCAGACAAGCGGGATGTTCTCGTCTATCTGAAACACGATGAAACAGGTGACGCTCCCCGTGCGATCGTGGATCGCTGGACGTAGAAATCTGAGTCTTCGCGCGGTTGAACGTGATCATCCTCATGTTGGTTCACAGGAGACTGACAACTTCTATATCGTCCGGCGGGCTCCCGACGCTTCCTCGAACTTCGAGGATACAGTCCTCGATGTCGTCGTCATCAAATTCGAATGAGAACTCGTATCCGGCGTTGTCGTAGCAGGTGAATCGAACGGACGAGAACTTCAAGCCGTCGAGAAGCGGCTTCACTTTCTCCGGTTCAGGGTGCAGATATTGTTTCAAGTCTCTTTTCTTGAATTCGGCGGCGATATAGCGCCGTATCTGTTTGCAGACTTTGACCTCCACTTTCCACAACTTGCCGGCTTCTGCGATCAGGTCATCGAGCTTCCGTTCATCCGGCTCAAACGTAACGTTGATCGTCCCATGTTCTTTCTCCTTCAAACCAACCGGGCCCTTTGTGTTCTTTCAACTTTCCAAAGTTACTGGAAACGACGGTAGACTCTTTTCTGTACTCGCGGACAAAAGCCCGTAGCTCCTTATCAGCGGACGCGCCGAGGTCGCGCTTTAGTTCGACGTAGACGTTGCCCGTCTTCTTCACTTTGCGCACGAGCCCTGAAATCCGCTTCAACTGACACGGCTCGAATTTCTTCATTAGCCGGCTGCCGTAATTCTCCGAGACTCCCGGTTTTGAAATCACCAGTGGTTCCGATTCGAGGCTTCCGCCGGGAAACTTCCAGGCAGAGAACTCCGCAGACAAGTTCCAGTCCTTTTGGCGAGAAACCTGAGACAGACCTCCACCGCTCCATGAGACGACGCCATGAATTTCTACCTTCGATCCATCGGACATCAGCGATAGATCGGAAACTTCACTCTTCGTACTGCCGATTCCGGTTTTCTTTCCGGCGGCCTTCGTTGAATTCGAAGTCAACTTTCGCGCAGATGCCTTCTTCGCTGGCTTTGCCTTTTTTACAGGCTTCTTTTTTACAGGCTTCCTTTTTGCCGATTTCTTTCTAGCCATCAGGCATCAACCATGGAATGAAGCACAACGCGATTTCCTTCGCTATCAAGAATGACGGCTCGAAAACCATGAGGACCGATTGGATGAACGTCCTGTTTGACGGAACCGTCGTTTGAGGCAACTTTTTCTGCCGCCTCACGAATCCGGCCTTCTACATTCAGATAGAGCATGATGCCCTTATCGGTCACCTCATCCGGCATGGGAACCAGGCAGCCTCCGTTACCATCTTCATGATCGATGACAGAAAACTCGAACCCGTCGAAACTCTCTTTCGTGACCCCGACATTGGGGACCGCTGCATAGAATGCAGTGGCACGGTCCAGATCGCTCACTTGAATATCAAACCAGACGGCGCGGTTGATCTTTTG
>JBCCFB010000409.1:0-3809 GCA_039029995.1 Planctomycetota bacterium | reverse complement strand
TGCGCGTCCGCCTGCGTTGCGCATCGAGAGTCCCGTGTTCCACCAGCTTGGTGGCAAGCAGATCGGGAATAAAGTTCTTTATCTGGTTGGCCGAAATTGCATAGCCAAGCCCTACGTTGACTCTTCCGCGATCTTTGAAGCTGCCGCGGCCGTTTATCCCGATTATTTCACCATCAAGATTGAACAGGGGTCCGCCTGAATTGCCGGGGTTGATGGAACTGTCCACTTGAATGCAGTTTCCGTAGACCAGTTGATTCTGTCCTGCCCCGGGTTGGTATCGTTTAACGCCACTGACAATCCCGAGCGTCACAGTCGGCTTTTGATCTTCAGTCAGAATGAAAGGGTTACCCATCGCCAGAGCCCAGTCTCCGACACGAACTTCATCCGAGTCACCAAGCGGCGTAAACGGAAAATCATCACGTCCGTGCATCTGGATAATCGCAACGTCGCCACCCGGATCGGTTCCAATCAAATCCCAGCGATAAAGCTCTCCGTCGGCAAGTCCACCCCAGCCACGTACGCCCGCTCCGATGATCACGTGATGATTCGTCAGAGCAATACCCGACGGGTCAATAATCACTCCCGATCCGCCACCCGAACGATCAAGTCCGTAGATCGCGATCACGCTGCCGATAACCTGATCTACCGCTTCGACTCGTTTCTGCTCAAGTGCACGAACGAGTTGCATCTGATCGGCGGTCAGGGTGTCAGCATCCTCTTCACCGCCGTCAGCCGCTGGCAACACCGGCGTTTCATCTGCGTACAAACCAGCCGGCGAATCGATAAACCCTGCAAAAAAAAGAAGCAGCAACAACGGCGACAGGCAGAAACATCTCATTGCACGTACCCGCTTGAGGATTACTGAACCGATCGGGTGAATCGAGCGTCACCCCAGTCAACATGGTCAGCCAGGTCAAACTGCTCCCCCGGCTCCACGACAAGTTCGATCCGCTTCAATCCGGTAATGTCCACCGATACAGGCAGCGGATCTTCGCCGGCACGAACCCTTGAAGTCCACAGCTGAATTCCATCTCCGGAAACAGACACCTGACAATCACCTCGCCCCGATGTCTCTACATCAATGCCTACGACGGCGCGAAAGCGGGTGAACTCTTCTGAATTGTCGTAAACCAGTCTGGTGTAGGCGCTCGTGCCGAGCCCTTTATCAAAGCTGACAGTCCGCCCCGAGCCGATGAGCCCGAGTGTCAGCGGGTTTCCTTCAACACTTTTGTCGCGCTGCCATGCGCGTTCAACCGCAAACGATGCGCGTTGTTCAACTTCGAGCGGGTCCAGATCGGATGCATAAACCAGGTTGGCGGATTGAATCTTGATTTCAGAAATCTGATCTGTATCAACGATCAGTTCGTTGCTGCCCGGCAATAGAAGCGTCATCTTGTTTTCTGATGTGACTTCCGCGAGTTTCCCGACGAGCAACGAACCGTCTGCCATGATGATGCGAGCGGTCGTTCCGGAGGCAGCATCCAGTCTCAAGTCCGCGACGATGATGCCCTGAACTTTCTCCATCGAAATCGTTCGCGACTCACCCCGGAAATTAACGGCGACTTTGGAAGCCGTTACCGATTCAAGCAATCCTTCAACCGCGCGCAGGCCGTTGGCCGACTGGACAACCACGGTATCCGCATCCACCGAAGGTGTATCGATACGCGAAGTCACAAGATCAGAGTCAATCCATACAACCGCACGCAGGTTTTCGAGTTTTGTTTCGGCAAGCCCGCAACCGGAACGAAATCGGACAAGTTCATCTGAGACTTCAACATCAGCACCGGAAATCCTGCTGCCACCGGCAAGGTGTATCACCGCACCCGCAGGAGAAAACTCAACACTGCGACGGGTTTGTATGCTGACGATCTGATCAATCGTCAAACCGTCCGGCAGACCTTCGCCGACAACAACTCCCGAGTCGTCTATCGTCTGAATGGTTCCGCGAATGGAGGACCCGTTGAGCAGATTGATGCGGACTTCGGTCAGGTCCGCTACCACGGGCGCAACGTTCAGTGCGACCAGCACGGCAAAGACGACCGCGGTCAATACAGGCCTGATGTTCAAGCTAACCGCCATCTCCGGTTCCATTGACTGCGTCGAAGTATCGTTCAACTAGATCCCGTTGCCTTGCCGGCAGTTTTTCTTTGATGGCATTATTCGCAGGATCGCGTGCCCTGTCTCGAAGACGGCTCCACGGACTGGCAGGTGAGTTGTCAAACTCCTGCAATTGAGCCTCGCCGTTCGCATTCTGGCTGTCGCCGCTGCTGTTAGCCCCGTCAGGGTTCTGCTGCTGTTGCTGTTGCTGGTTTTGTTGTTGCTGCTGCTGTTGTTGCTGTTGCTGCTGCTGTTGTTGCTGCTGCGTATTCTGGCTGTTGCTGCTCGCCTCCTGCTTTTCCTGCTCTTTGATCAGTTGTTCGAGCATTTCCACGATACGATCCTGCTCCTCCTGTGTGGACTCACCTGAGTCCGCGAGCTGAAGCCGGCGGCGGGAAAAGTCCATTCGCTGCCGGACATCATTAAGCTGTCCCTCCTGAATCTGCTGCAGTTCCTGCACCTGTCTCCACGCGTTTACTTTGAGACGCTCGGGGGCATCAGGATTGAATTCAAGGAACTCAAGAAATGTCAGTTCCGCTTCCGCGTTGTTGAGCATTCCAGCCTGAGCGACCGCCATGAAATACTGCGCCTCTCCAGCCCTGAGTGAATGCTGCCCTTGTGCTGTACGCACCTGACGAAGCAATGGCAACGCGTCCTCGTAACGCTCCTGATTCATCAAGGAACGACCATAGTAAAAGGCCGCGTCGGCAGCGAGAAACGGGTCGTCCGAGGCAGAAAGCTGCTTGAGTCCATTCAGGCTATCGGACTCATAGGACTCCTCAATGGCATCGTTGTATTCGGGATACAGGACCATCAGAGTTTCAGTCAATGCATCGGCCGGCGAATCCCCGACCAGGTCTTCGAATGTGGCGACAGCTTCTTCGCGAACGTCATCATTTACATCAACGGATTGCAGGTGATCTTTGAAATTGTCCATAACATCAGACAACGCCGCGAAGGCCGAAGACGAACTCGCTACAGCGATGATCACTGCAAGAGCCAGCATCATTGTTTTATGCATAAGTAACCTGTTCATTTACTGTCCGCCTCCTTCCTGAGCAGCCTGGCGTTCTTTTTCCATCAACTGCTCAGTCATTTCAAGCAGCAACGATTGCTCCGCTGCAGCATCATCAAATTCACGTTCAAGCTGATCGTCCGGCTCGCCTCCGTCCTGAGCCTGGCGGTTTCGTATTCGCTCGATCTGCTGAGTCCGGCGATTGATCCGGATCTGCCTGAACTTCAGCATTTTGTATTCGGCTGATCTCTTGAGCAGAGGCTGCTCCTCGGAGCCGCCTCCTCCACCGCCGCCTCCACCACCGCCATCACTATCCTTCTTGGCCTCTTTAAGGGCTTCGATGAGCTGTTCGATGGTAGCTTCGACATCCTTTTGAACCAGTTGAGTCAACTCGTCGGTCCGACCGTCTTCCAGATATCCTGCGATTCGATTGAGGTCTTCGCGTATGACCTGCACGATTTCCGGAAACACATCGCTGGTGCCGTCTTCAAGCAGTAAGTCGTAGGCTTGCTGGCCGAGTTCACTGATCTCCCGTTCTTCAGTTGCAATGCGAAGCATCACCAGTTCATCTCGTCTTCGAAGTTCGCCGAGACTCGTCCGTTTGTCATCCAGTTCAACGGTCATCACACTTGCGACTGACTGGCGTTCAAGCATTTCACGGAAACGAGCTTCGAGGCGGGCCAGTTTTTCTTCGCGC
>JBCCFB010000408.1:0-3846 GCA_039029995.1 Planctomycetota bacterium | reverse complement strand
TTCGGGACTAGTAGTCTCTGTGGAGTTCGGGGAAGTCGCCTCCGGAGCCGAACGTGAGCGTTTAAACTTTTTGAGTATCACGTAGCAGCACGGCGCGAAGTAGAGCGCGAGAATGGTTGCACCTCCGACGCCCCCTGCAATGGCTACAGCAAGTGGAGGCCAGAACGTACCTCCATCGATGATCAGTGGAGAAAAGCCGGCCATCGTCGTCAATGATGTCGATACGATGTGCCGTGTCGAATGATTGACCACATCGCGAATCGCTTCAGGATTTCCATCGCGAGCCGCTTCATCACCCTGAATCGCGGCCAACACAACGATAGTGTCGTTGATCGCAACTCCCATCAGCCCCATCGATCCAATGATCGCCATGAAGCCGAACGAGAAACCGAACACCCACAGCGCGCCGAGCCCCAGCCCGATCGAGAGAACACCGACAAGCCCGACGATTCCCGCAATCCGGAACGACTGAAACGAAACGACCAGCGTTGTGATCATGAGCACCGCAAGAATTCCAACGTTGGCAAGCAGGTTGCCGACGGCTTCGTTGCGCTCTGCAGCTTCACCGCCGTAACTCAGCGTGTAGCCCGCTGGCACTTCGAACTCACCTTCTGCCGTCAGCTGTTCAACTCGCGACCGGAATGCGTTCAATACCGTGGAAGGCAGAACTCCTGCGGGAATGTAGACCTGAATCTCGCTCATCCGCCGGCCGTTGTAGTGATTGATCGATCCGAAATCCTGAATCAATTTCGTTTCCGCAATCGCAGTAATCGGAATTCCACGAAATCCTGATGCCGGCATCGCCCCCGAAGACGCACCTGGATTCACAATACTCAGGGATGCTACATCATTCAGACTGTTTCGATAGTCGCCGCCAAGCCGTACGCGAACAGGGAGCTCTTCTGTCGCTTCTATCACGCTCCCGCCGGTTCGCCCCTCGGTGAACGCGCTTAACTGTCGCGCGATGGTTGAAAGCTCGACGCCTGCTGCAATCGCCTGCTGCTCTCCGACGTCGAACTCGATTTTTGGAAGTACTTCATCCATTTCGCTGCGGGTGTGAATGACACCGGGTGTTTCCGCCAGAATCTGCCGCAGCTGTTCGCCAGTGCTCTTAAGTTGCTCAAGATCGGGACCGAACAACCGCACTTCAACAGGAGCATCGAACGGCGGCCCCTGCTCAAGCTGTCGAACCAGCACGCGGGCTTCCGGAAACCCGTGGTTAACCTTGTCCTGAAGTTGATGAATCAGTTCAGATATTCCCTCATTCGAATCAAGGTGAACCATCGCCTGGGCGTACTGTGAAACACCGCTTCTGCGAGGAATCAGGTTGTAGTAGAACGCCGGAGCACTCTCTCCGATAAACCAGTCAACATCGGTCACCCGGTCATCGGCAAGCAATAGGTCTCGGACTTCGTGCGCTGTCGCGACGGTTGCTCCAATCGAACTTTGCGGTGCAAGCTCAAGTTCAATCTGCAGCTGATTACGTTCTGCCGGAGGGAAGAACTGCTCAGACAACTGTGTCGACACTACAAAGCCTGCGACCGGCAGCGCCATCCCCAGCAGCAATCCGGCCACCGGGTAGTGAAGAACAAAATCAAGCGAACGCGAATACAACTTTGCAAGCCAGTTGATCTTGATCCCACCGCTTCCGTTTGCCGGAGTAATACGGGCCGCGATCGCCGGAATAATGGTCATCGCGAGGAACAATGAACTGAAGATTGCAATGATCACGTTGATCGCGATCGCCGCGACAAATTCACCGGCAGGTCCCGGCAGAAGCGCAATCGGCGCAAAGGCAAAGGCCGTCGTCAAAGTCGATCCGGCAAGTGGCAGAAACAGATGAGTCACACTGCCGGTCACAGCTTGTGTCGGCGAGTCCCCTCTCCGCACTCGCGAAGAAACTTCTTCAACGATCACGATCGCATTATCAATCAGCAATCCGAGCGCGATAATCAGGCCGGTTACAGACATCTGGTGTACGGCGATACCCATGACGCGCATCCCGAACAGCACCATCATCGCGGCGAGTGGCAACGCAATTGAAACAACGATTGCGTTACGCAGCCCCATCAAAACGAAGATCACAAAGAAGACGGCAATCGCCCCGATTGCCAGGTTCATTAACAGAGAGGAAAGTCGCTCATCAACGTATTCGCTCTGGTTAACCATCCGTTTAAGCCTGACGCCGGTGGGAAGCCCCGCTTCGAATTCGTCCAGCGAGTCAGTAACTTTTGCGGCCCATTGATCAATGCGTACCTCATTACGGACATAGGCTCCGACGGTCACTGCAAACTTGCCGTCGATAATCGCAAGGCTGGCGGGTGGATCAACGGGTTGCTTCTCCACCGTCGCGATGCTGCTCAAACGGACGAAACCGCCGTCGTTATCAAACCGCACAGGTATGTTTTCGATTCTCTGCACGGAATCCAGTTCTCCGGATACCTGCAACAGGACATCGTTCTGATCGCCACGAATCTGGCCTGCGGAAATTTTGGCGTCGGATCGCTCAATCGCGGCTGAGACTTCCGCGACCGAAAGCCCCAGGGACGCGAGCTCGGACGGTTCGATCGTAACAAGAATCTGTTCCTGCGGTTCTCCGATCAATGCGACCTTCTCAGTTCCCGAAACAGCACGCACCCTGTCTTCGAGCTCTTTGGCAAGCCTGTGCAGCAGTGCCGGACGATGCGGTCCCGGCTGATCCCAGACCAGAGAAACAAGCAGCGCGTACGCCTTGAAGTCCATCTCATCCAGTCGCGGTTGTACACCCGGTGGAAGATCGGGCGCAACATCGGCCAGCCGGTCACGGATCTTTGCCCACACAGGGTCCGAGTCCATCACTTCATCACGTAGTTCGATCGAAATCGTTGAGATCCCTTCGCGCGAGACGGAACGGATCAATCCGATCTCATCAATCTCCGAAAGTTCATTTTCAATCTTCTCGGAGACCAGCGACTCAACACGAGAAGGTGACGCTCCGTCAAAAAACGTGTTGATAAAAGCACCGCGCTTGACGAGCACGGGATCTTCCATGCGTGGAAGAATCGCATACGAGGACAAACCGCTGACCACAATCAGGCAGATCGCCAGAAACATCAATCTCGGGTTTCGAAAGAAAAAACTGCCGTTCATGCGTCCGGAAAACGTTCAGGGATTCAAATAGAAAAAACTAAGAGCTGCCTGGCAACTATTCGCTTTGCTCGAAAGTAATTCGCTGGTCGTGAGTGATCTTGTGCAAACCACCGGTTATCAACAGCTCCCCATCGGTAAGCGCACCGGTACAGAGAGATCGACCGTTGTCAGTCTTGACGACCGTCACGTCACGGCGATTTGCCCGCCAGCCTTCGTCCGTCTCAACCGCAACGAAAACTCCCCACAACCCTCGAACGCCGGAAGTCAGCGCTTCGTCGGGGACCCAGAAGCCGCTTGCAGAAACACGGCTGCGAATTTCAACCTCACACAGTTGCCCGCTGACAACCGACGGAATATCACCGGTTGCCTCATCAGCGAGTATCCGGAATATCACAGTTTGCGTTCTGGTGGCTGCATCAATCTCATTGATCTTCGCCATACAGTTTGCTCCTGCGGTAACGCCGCCGACATTGAGCGAATGCAAAGAGCCAATTTCAATATTTCCGGCAATCTCAACCGGTAGCCCCACCCAGGCTTCAAGATTCCGGTCGTCCACCAACCGGAAAACCGCAGCGCCCGGCGTGACAATTGTCCCCTTGTCGTGGAACCGACGTGTTATCACACCGTCAAACGGCGCCTCGATGCTGCTCTTGTCAATTGATACTCCGACCTCTTCCAGAGAAGCATTCAATGCGCTGATGGCCGCGCGCTGCGCGT
>JBCCFB010000407.1:0-3848 GCA_039029995.1 Planctomycetota bacterium | reverse complement strand
TCGCCATCGTTGTCCAGATCCAGCAGCAATGCGCAGTAGGACTCATCAAGAATATCAACGCCCATTGAGATGCCGGCACTTCGCACCGTTCCATCCGCGTTCTGCAGCAGCAGCTGATTGGGCAGGCCATGAGGTTCGCAGATGTAAAGATCATCGAGGCCATCATTGTTGACATCACTTACAGCGATCCCCTGATTCCCCTCGATATCAATTCCCGGTATCCGTTTCGCCCAGAAGTCGACTCCGTAGAACAACTGGTCGAAGTTGATGTGCTGCATGACGCCGCCGGTACAGTCCTGAAACAGAGTTCCACCGTTAACGTAGTTAACAATTTCCTCCTGCATCCTGACCTCAACCCGTTCTAGCGTCAGAACTTCGAGGGAATCACTCAGCTCCCATTGAGTTTCCCAGAGCGAAGTAGCCTGTCGACCGTACGTAAAATCGGGTCGGCCGAAAATCTGAACCGTCAATTGTGCGGTAACTGTTTTCTGAACAATGCTGAACTCGCTGAAGCTGGTTTCGACACGCAGTTTTTCCGATTCCAACCACGGCTCAAAACAAGCCAGCACGGTTGAAGCAAGACTTTGCGAGCCTTCAAATTCGGGCGCAACCCCCGTCGATTTCCATCGAGCGACGCGGATTCTGTCATCAGAATAGGCCGACCTGAACTGGTTGCGATCCATCGCAGAACAATTCAGATAAGGACCGGCCCACGAAACATTGCTGACATGTTCCCCTGCCAGAATACGTTCCATGTAGTCGTTGATCAGGCCGGACTGGTTGTCGAGCAGATCCGAAGTCACCTCGTGTGGGTTCCGTGACTCCATCGCTGCCGTCAACGGATTCTCAATGCGAGCAGCAGGAACGGGAGTTCTCGTTGAAACAAAATTGTCATCTGCCGGTCCAAGGCGATGGTTGGGAGAAACCGGCCGCCAGCTCGCGATGACCATCATGTAGATAACTACACAGCAGATAATCATTACTGTGGAAATGACGTAGGTCAGCCGTTTGCGCGGCTCAATGGAATTCCACTGATCCTTCCACCACAACGGGTCGCGCACATTCGCCGATAACCGTCGAAGCCGTTTTTTCACGTCTCCGGGCTTGCCCATAAACAACCCTGATGAGAATCGATCCCGCCAGACCGACTCAACCTTGATAAGATTCTTGTTCCGTAGCCTCAACGTCCGCTGTCGGACGTTTATGACCCTGCTCGAATTGTTGAACGGGGTAAATTAAGTATCGTGGAGAGCCGCAAATGCGACAACCAGACTGACGTTCTTGAACAGACAGGCTCACGAAAACGAATCGACAGTCCCGTGCCGTAAACGCATTTACTTATGGCTGACTAAAGTTCAAGAAAACTAGCGTTCAAGTAGCACGAGCTGACCGTCAGAAAGCTCTGCCGCACGACGCAACAAAGGAAACTTGCGACCTTCGTCAACAACCAGAGTGATGCTACCTTCGGCTTTTGAACAAAGCATGCCCTCTACATCCCCGTACTTGAGCGCCCCGGGCAGGAAATTCGGATCTTCAAATCCGGATACGCTGCCAAAGCTGAAGTCTCCGGGATCACAAATGAGTCCTGCAATCCCGTCGAGTCCTGACACGGAGAAAGCAACCAGGGTTTCTGGAGCCGTCGTCGGGCCTGAGCAGAGAATGATCTTTCGATCCGGAAATTCGGCTCGCAAATACTGAACGAAATAGAGAATCTGAGAGACACGCCAGGCGAGCAAACTGCGGTTGTAACCGAAAGTATAACCGGCGGCTGCTCGACCATTGGCCACCAGAGTGTTCTGAGAGGGTTCAGCCGGAATCTCAATCGAGGCCCAAACCGGAACTTCCTCACTTTCCATCGCTTGCATTCGCTCTTGAACGACCGATGGCAAATCACGGCCGACCTCTGAATTCACCCGAACAAGGATCGGACCATCACTTATCTCCCGATTGACTGAGATACTGACGTCAGCACGAATCCCTTGATCATCAGCTTTCAGAATTCCGTATTTCGTTTCACCCGTCGCGCGGGTGGCAGTTACTTCAAATTCAACTTCAGAATCCGGATGCGCAACAATCGACTCCAGTGCACCGCGCATCCTGGTGCGGAATTCCTGCAATGAGGCGCTGGTCTCAACGCTATCGGGGCCAAATGGCTGGCTGCTACTTTCCCAGTGACGCAACAAAGCCATTTCACGTTCGTCACTCCATCCGGGAGCCGCATGCAGATCGTCATAGACTGACAACTCGTTTGGACCGGGCGAGCGGATCTCAACTTCGAACGGGTTATCGATATTCATCTTGAGGTGCCGGTTGAAAAACCGGTACATCGCTTCTCTGCTGACCTGATTGTAGTTGTGAGGAAACTCCGTTCTTGATGTCAGCTGCGGTAGCTCAACATCCTCCCCCGAATCCATATACAGCTGATACAGCGCGACCAGTTCGGGCATCCCCTTTGTTTCCATTTCGCGCGTCCAGTCGTCTGCGGCGGTAAAAGCCTGAGGCTTGGGCGCAAACAGCGCCGCGAAATCTACATTGCCGGCATTTACTCTCAGGTTGCAACAGTTTTCACAGGTGCATCCACCCTGCATTGCTGTAGATACCATGACCGCCGGAAACGATGCGGCTGGTCGTGAATCCAGCGCACAGAGAATGAAAGTCTGTGTTCCACCTCCGCTCGCGCCGGTAACACCGATCCGGTCTGAATCGACATCTGGAAGCGAACAAAGAAAATCGAGACTGCGAATCGAATTCCATGTCTGCAACCCCATCACAGACTGCAGACGCAACTCGGCCTGCGGACTGAAGAGGCCCCAGGCATCGGGGGAGTTCATATATTCACGCTGTGTCCGGAACCCATGCGCTACATCACTCGTAATCTGCTGGCTGTCTGCATAGCCGAGCATGTCATAGTGAAAAACAACGCATCCCATGATGGCAAGATTGGCGCAGCGCGCAAGCAATTTATTCCTTGCATTGGATTCGAACTGTTCGGCTCCCGATGCAAGTGCCCTCGCAACCTCCTCGTCGGTCTGCTGATGAAATCTTCCGTTTCGAAAATGACCGTGAGGAGAGAGTACCGCCGGCCGCACGCCCGACACATTTTTCGGACGATAGAGATTCCCCGTGACATAGAAACCTGGAAAGCTCTCGAAATAGACCTTCTCAATCGTGTATTCGCCCATGTCGATCGGGCTGTGAATCACCGCATTGAGTGGAGACTTTTCCGGAAGCGGCCAAAGTCCCAGACTGACTTGCAAGTCCCGCTTTAGGCGCGCCTTTCTGATTTCCCATTCAGCCAGAGTCGCCGGTGGCTCAAAAGGAAAATAGCCGTTCAGCGTACGAAGCCGGCTGAGTGGATGAACTGTTTCCTGGAACGCTACAGACTCAGATGGAACTGATATCAAGCTCCAGACGAAGACAAGAATTCCACAAAGAGTTCCCGTCGTAGAAAAATGACGCAACTTCATTTCGACACCGCCTCTTGCCATCACTGATGCGCGGACCGGCGACTTTCGATGTCGTGATGTTGTGCAACCGCCCGCGTATTCCTTGCGCGAATACCATGCGGTCTAACCAGCCGTCATCGACACCTGATCCATTACCATTTTTTTGAACCGCTCAAACAGGTACTGGCTGTCGTGCGGACCAGCTGAAGCTTCCGGATGATACTGGACACTGAAAGCATCAAACTCTTTGTGTCTTAACCCGGCAACTGTGTTGTCGTTCAAGTTGTAGTGAGTTACTTCCAGACAATCTGGGAGATTTTCTTCAGAAACTGCAAACCCGTGATTCTGGGAAGTGATCTCAATCTTCTCGGTGTCAACATCCTGCACCGGTTGATTCGCCCC
>JBCCFB010000406.1:0-3867 GCA_039029995.1 Planctomycetota bacterium | reverse complement strand
GCCGAGGCCGTTGAACCCGATGAGGCTCGTCGGGAAGCATCTGACATTCTGTTGAACATGTCTCCCCACGTCGTAGACGATTTCTATTCGGCGAGCGACTACCGGCAACCGTATTTCTACGGTGGCGGGAACAGTCTTCCAGCTGAAAGCCGCAACTTCTGCGAAATCAATTTTGACACAATGAAAAATCACTTCGTGACAGGATTGATCGAAGAGGAAAACACCTACCTCGCCATATTTGAACAACTCGATTTCGAAACCGAGCCCGGCAACAACATCGATTACAAGAACCGGATCCACGTCGTCAATGGAAAATGGTAGTCACAATTCGCCTGCTGCCATCAAGCTGCAGAATGTAACCCGTCGCTTCGGAACCACCCTCGCCGTCAACGATGTTTCGTTCGAGGTGCGCCGTGGTGAAGTGTTCGGATTCATCGGCCCCAACGGTGCCGGTAAAACGACAAGTATGCGAATCCTGTCCACGCTGGATGTACCCGATGGCGGCGAAGCATGGATCGACGGTTTTTCAGTCGTCGATGATCCCGAGTTTGTGCGGCAGCGACTCGGCTTCATGCCCGACGGATTCGGAACCTATCCGAACATGAACTGCGAAGAGTACCTCGACTTTTTTGCCAGAGCATACGGCATGAAAGGTATCAATCGCAGGACAGCGATTCGCAATGTCATGCAGTTTACCCAGCTCGATTCCATTTCATCAAAACCGGTGGATGGTCTTTCAAAAGGGATGAAGCAACGACTCTGCCTCGGACGAACTTTGATACACAATCCTTCCGTACTGATCCTGGACGAGCCGGCTGCCGGACTCGACCCGCGAGCTCGCATCGAACTGCGTGACATGATCAAGGAACTTGCCTCGCAAGGAAAAACACTGCTTGTCAGCAGCCACATCCTGACTGAACTGGCTGAAATGTGTGACCGTGTCGGCATTATCGAACAGGGAGCACTTCTGGCTGTCGGAACCGTTGACGAAATCCTGTCCGGAGCCGTTACGGCTTCAGCCGGATCCTCCGCTCCCGTCCTGACTGCCGGAAGAATGCGGTTCGAGATACAACTCGTCTCAGATCCATCGGACGCGGTCTCCTGGCTTTCGGCCTACGACGGCGTTGAGTCGGTGCAAGACACCGGCGAAGGCATCACCTTCGAGTACTTCAGTGAAAATGATCGCAAAGCCGATCTGCTGGAACAAATGATCGCTGCAAAAATCAGAGTTTCCTCGTTTGCAGGCAAACAGGTTTCGCTTGAAGAAGCATTCCTTCACGTAACGCAGGGGCGTGTTCAATGAGCGAACCGAATCAGCCTTCAACAAATATCGACCCTGCCTCCGGAGAAGGTGCAGTTCACCTGCCATCGGGAGGCCTGGGCGGCTCATCGGGAGCATCCGGCAAAAACGCATTCACGATATCCGCTGAGAAAACCAACCGCCTGGATCAGCTGCTGGACTCTTCGAGTGAATGGTTCAGCTCAATCGTTATCAAGGAGACGCGTCAGTCTCTTAAAGGCAGATTCTTTGTCTGGCCCTTCTTTGCCTGCCTGCTGGTCGTTCTGATCTGGGCGCTCGGTGCGATCGGCATGGCGATGTACAACGGCGCATTGAACGAAGCAGGGCCGGTACTTCTGACTGGCTTTCTGGACATCCTCGGTTTTCCTCTGGCAATCGTCATACCCTATGCAACGTTCCGGTCGCTGGTACACGAGTTCGAGGACGGCACTTTGCAGCTCGTCTCGATTACCACACTGCGACCCTATCAGATAATCACCGGCAAACTTGTCAGCGCTCTGTTGCAGATTCTGATCTACGTTTCCATTCTCGCGCCCTGCATCGTTTTCACTTACATGCTTCGTGGCGTGGACATCTGGCAGATATTCCTGTCGATCGCAACCGCCGTATCCGGCTCGGTATCGCTTTGTGTCTTCGGACTGTTTCTAGCCAGCTCATCACGTCACAGAGCCATTGGAATCCTCTCGTCGTTGGTTCTTCTGGCAGCATTGTGCTGGGTCTATTTCATGTGGTGTGTTCTTGCCTACGGAATTGGATTTGAAATCGACGGCCTTCCAATTGCTGAACCCGAGTTCCAGACAGCGATTTTCGCTCCGTTCGCCTGTGTGTTCAGCTGGGGGCTGGTCATGTTTGCCGCTGCCTGTGCAAACATTACGTTTCCGACCGAGAACCGCTCAACGATTATCAAGCTTGCGTTGCTAATTCAACAGACGCTGTTTCTCGGCTGGTTCCTTGCAATGACAATCAGCATGTCGGAGATCAACTCCGCCATGTTCGGCTCGCTCTACATCTTTGTCTGCATTCACTGGCTGGTAGTCGGAACCATGATGTTTTGTGTCGGTGATGGCATGTCACGCAGGGTGAGAAGAGGGTTACCCAAAACCCGATTCGGTCAGGTGTTCAGTTCGTTCTTGCAGCCGGGAGCAGGTAGGGGCTTTCTATTCGCTGTGAGCAATCTGTGGGCATGCGGCTTGTTTTTTGCAATGGTCCTATTGCTAGGTCGATTTCTACCCGGTCAGTTTGAACTCAGCTATTCAAATGTCCTCTGGGAAGAAATCGTGGGCATCATGGCAACCATGACTTTGTACACAACATTCTACCTTGTGGTGCTATTTCTTCTTCTGAACGCACTACCGGCCGTCAGAAAGCGATCGGGGCCGATGTTCGGCCTGCTGATTGTGCTACTGTTCATGCCGATGATTCTTTTGCTACCCATTCTCCTGCAGTTCTCTGTTCTGGGTGGCGAAGACGACTACACCTTGCTACAGATGTTCAATTGCTTCTGGACCTCGTTTGAAATCGTCAACGGGAATGACTCGGCATGGATCTCGGTGATCCTCGTGTTCATCCTTACTGCGATCTTCGGCTTCGTGGCATTGCGGCTTGCAGGCCGTGAGCTGCGGGTAAAAGTTGAAGCCGTCCCGCAGAGGGTCAAAGAGGAAATTGATTCCGGTAAGTCGATCGCCGCAGCCCTTCCCGAAGGCGAGTCGCTGGATGAAATCTTCGGCGTTCTGGAAGACCCGAAAGACCCCTGAAAGACCTGACGATTCCGGGACCACGATCGCCATACGTCATCTGAAAGCCAGACGCTCTACGTCGTTGCCTGTTTAGCAGCTGGTCAAGGGCAGATCGCCGCAATCACTAGATCGCAGCGCGACTCGGCACAATTTCACTGTAGGCCTGATACAGCTGTTCTCCGGCGTCAAACAGGTGCACCAGCAGCGCCGCACGGGCCCACATACCGTTTCGTGCCTGACGAAAATACATTGCTCGCGGATCAGAGTCGATCTCTACCGGAATCTCCCCGACAACGCTGTCACGGGGAAAGGGATGAAGGATGGGAGCGAAGTCTTTCATCAGAGCCACTCGCTGTGGAGTCAGAAAAAATGGCGTAAGGTCGAGTGACTCGATCTGGCTGGTAGCCTCCGGGGAATTGTGTTCACGCTGAATGCGGGTCATGTAGACACAATCCGCCTGAGCCAGGATGGCGTTTCCGTCGTGCTCACTGTCCAGAGAATCGAATTCGTAGAATTCCACGCCCGCGTTTTTCAGTCTCTGCCGCAAGTCATCTCCCATGCGCAGCACGCCATGGTCAGGTGAGACGAAGAACATCCGTACGTTCCGGTATCTGGACAAAACCATCGCCAGACTTCTCACCGTCCGTCCACGACCGATGTCGCCACAGTATAAATAGGTCTTTCCAGCCGCGCCACGGTCGAGTCCGGGATACTTCGACTGCAACCGCGAAAGCCTTGATTCCCGAACAACAGATGATTCATCAAAGTCGAAGGTCCGGAAAATCGTATACATATCAAGCAGGGCCTGAGTCGGATGCTCTTCCTTTCCCG
>JBCCFB010000405.1:0-3896 GCA_039029995.1 Planctomycetota bacterium | reverse complement strand
TAGCAGAGCGACAAAGCAAAGACACAAACCAGCGGCAAGATCCGTCCCCACGCGGGACGTGAGCTAGTCTGCGGGACAAACACAAAAAATTGAGTTCCACTTAGCTGAATTTCAGATACTCGCGATCACCGAACGACCGGATGCCGGCTCAAAGTGATCACTTAATTGCCACCCGAACAACAAACCGGCAAGAGAATATGACGATTCAAATCAGCCCGACGCTGAACGTTCCCATCACAGGCGCTCCCGTTCAGGACATCAAACCGGGACCGGCGATCAAATCGGTCGCGATTCTGGGCGACGACTACATCGGAATGCGTCCGAAGTTTCTGGTTCAGGCCGGGGACAAAGTCAAAATCGGGCAGGCTCTTTTTGAGGACAAGAAAACACCGGGCGTTATTTTTACTTCGCCCGTCAGCGGGACTGTTCGTGGAGTCTTCCGTGGCGCAAAGCGGCGGTTTCTATCCATGATCGTCGATGCTGACGGTGGTACGGAGGCAGAGACCTTTCAGTCCTACAACTCGCTGGATGATCTGTCTCGCGATGACATCGAGGCACAGTTGCTGAAGTCGGGCGCGTGGACCTCTTTCCGGACTCGACCTTTCTCAAAAGTTCCCGCTCCCGGGACTGATCCAAGCTCCATTTTCGTAACCGCGATGGACACTAATCCTTTGTCTGCGGAACCGGAACTGATTATCGAGTCACAGAAAGACAACTTCATTGCCGGTCTGCATGTCGTTTCGAAACTTACGACAGGCACTACTTATGTTTGCACGCGTGAAGATTCGCGCGTTCCCGGATCAGATATTGCAGGCGTGGAGTTTGAACAGTTTGCAGGCGGACACCCGGCGGGGCTTGTAGGTACGCATATCCACTTCCTTGATCCTGTCGGACCTGAAAAGACCGTCTGGCATATTAACTATCAGGACGTTATCGCGATCGGTCATCTGTTCACAACGGGGCAGGTAATGACCGAGCGAGTTGTCGCTGTGGGTGGCCCGCGAGTGAAAGAACCGGTTTTGTTGCGAACGACGCTGGGCGCATGTATCGAAGAGCTGGTTTCCGGACTGGTCGATATGACCGGCGATAAAAAAGACAGTGCGGCGACGCGAATGGTTTCGGGCTCGGTGCTTTGTGGAAGAACCAGCAATGAACCGGAGAACTATCTCGGTCGTTACCACCTTCAGGTCACTGCCCTTGAAGAAGGTACGAAACGGGAATTTGTCGGCTGGCAAAAGCCTGGCTTTGACAAGTTTTCGGTGACACGGATCTACGGCGGCTCCTGGCTGGCCGAAAAGCTCTTTCCACTTACGACAAGCTCCGGGGGAAGCAAACGGGCAATTGTGCCGGTAGGTACTTTTGAACGTGTAATGCCTCTGGACATCCTGCCGACTCCACTGATGAAAGCATTGATCACAAACGATACAGATCTTGCTCAAAAACTCGGTTGTCTTGAGCTGGATGAAGAAGACCTCAGCCTGTGCACATTTGTTTGTCCGGGCAAGTACGACTACGGCTCGATTTTGCGTGAAAACCTGACAACGATTGAGAAGGAAGGTTAGTCGCAAGCTGTCGAAGGGAGACAGCATGTCGCTGCAACGGCGGCATGAACCGACACAATCGCCAAAGCGAAACATCCGATGGTTCGCAAAGGGATATTTGAACTATGTTGAGAAAACTGCTGGACCGGATTGAACCGATGTTCAAGCCCGGTGGCAAGTACGAAAAGCTTTATCCGCTGTATGAGGCGAACGATACGTTCCTCTACACACCGGGTGAGGTCGCGGAGGGCAAGACCCATGTTCGCGATGCGATCGACACCAAGCGGATGATGAGCATGGTGATCGTCGCGTTGTTACCCTGCATCCTGATGGCCTGTTACAACACCGGCTATCAGGCGCAGAACGTCATCAATGCCAATCCAACGGCTTACGCGGTTCCAGAAGATCAGTCTCTCTTTGATTCGGTCTGGAGCGGCCAGTGGCGTTACCTGTTGATGGATCAAATGGGTATCGACTATACGGCAGACAGGGGTTCATTCCTCAGTTTCGCGAGTCTGATCCCGTGTTTCCTGCATGGTCTGCTTTACTTCCTGCCGGTGTACATCGTCACGATGGCAGTCGGTGGTCATTGCGAGTTGATTTTCAGTATCATCCGGAAACATGAGATCAACGAAGGCTTCCTGGTTACAGGCATGCTATTCCCTTTGACGCTGCCACCCAATATTCCCCTGTGGCAGGTCGCTCTGGGAATTATCTTCGGTGTTGTGATCGGTAAAGAGATTTTCGGGGGTACCGGAAAGAACTTCCTTAACCCTGCACTCACCGCGCGTGCGTTTCTTTACTTCGCTTATCCCACCAAAATTTCGGGCGACGCCGTCTGGACCTCTGTTGACGGATACAGCGGAGCAACCGTGCTTGGCGAGTTGGCCAACGCCGAAGCGAACGCAAATGTCGGCGAGGTTATCGCCGGAATGAACACCACTGCAGGAACCTCCTGGTGGGACTTCTTCATAGGCAACATTCACGGCTCCATGGGCGAAACGAGTACGCTCTGCTGCTTAATCGGAGCGGCAATCCTGATCGCGACGCGGATCGGGTCGTGGAGGATCATGTCGGGAGTTGTGCTGGGAATGGTCGGATTCTCGCTGTTCCTCAAAGTGCTGCCATTCCCTGAACCCGTGGCGAACGTCATGCCGTGGTGGCATCTGGTGATCGGCGGGTTTGCTTTTGGAACGGTCTTTATGGCGACCGACCCGGTTTCCGCAACGATGACATCGACCGGTAAATGGTATTACGGAGCGTTAATCGGAGTGGTCACGGTTCTTGTCCGTTCGATCAACCCTGCGTTCCCCGAAGGGATCATGCTGGCGATTCTATTTGCCAACGTATTTGCTCCGCTGATCGACTACTTCGTCGTACAACAGAACATCAAGAGAAGGGAGGCTCGCTATGCAAAAGCGTGACTCAATCTTTAACACCTTTCTCGTTGCAACATTGCTGTGCCTGTTTTGCAGTGCTCTGGTTTCTGTTGCAGCAGTCGGACTGAAATCGATTCAAGACACCAACGTAACGCTGGACCGGAAGAAGAATCTTCTTGAGGTCTCAGGCTTTACTCTGGAAGAGATCGACGAAGCCGGTGGCATTGAGAAGTTGTTCGAAGAGCGATTCCAGGTCGTTCTCATTGACCTTGAAACCGGTGAAGACGCACTGGACGCCGCCTACGAAGCGTTTCAGGAAGTCGGCAAGAAATTCGGTGACGGTAGTCCCGAAAGTTTCCTCGAAAACTATGACCAGTTCTGGGCATCGAAGTCAAAAAATGAACTGGTCGCCGATCCGATGCCCAAAGGTGAAGACGCGATCCGGATCAAGTATCGGGAGAAGTACTCTCACGTATACATCAAGATGAGCGAGGACGGTGAATCCGTTGAGAGCTACATCTTCCCGATCCGCGGATACGGCCTCTGGTCGATGCTCAAAGGCTATATCGCTGTGAAGCCTGACTTCCAGACGGTGATCGGGATCACATTCTATGAGCAGAAGGAAACTCCCGGTCTCGGTGGTGAGGTGACCAATCCGGACTGGAAAGCCAAATGGGCTGACAAGCTGATCTACGAAGGTGAAGAGGTCGGTATTGAAGTCGTCAAAGGTGAAGGTGCCGGAGAGTATCAGGTGGACGGCCTTTCCGGAGCGACCATTACCTCCAACGGCGTAACCAACATGCTGGACTACTGGCTCGGCCCGAGCGGTTTCCAGAATTACATCGAAAAACAGAAATCCGGCACCTCATCAGCGTCGGTTGAACAAAACAATAACGCGGGAGCCACCAATGGCTAAAGCAGCTTCGGCTAAAGACCTGATCATGGATCCGGTCTTTAACAACAATCCGATCGCGCT
>JBCCFB010000404.1:0-3910 GCA_039029995.1 Planctomycetota bacterium | reverse complement strand
GAGGTATCAGATACAACTGCCGGTACTCCCCGGGGCGGCGCGCTACGAATACGACGTAGAGAACCACACGCTGGTCGTTGTCGCGCCCAAAGAGAACTAGACGGGAAGAACTAGACGGAGCACCTTAGGCAGCCGTTTTAGATCTGTTTGTTCCGTACAAACTGGATGAACATCCTGAGGTCGAAGAGCCATGCACGCTGGTTGAGTGTGTAGGTGGCCTGCAATCGCCGTGGGATGACCAATTGCAGATTGTGGCTTCGCATCTCGTCGGTCTGATTTTCACTGATGCCTTCTTCGCGCGTGATCAGGAACTTGTCATCAGCTCGTTCGGCTTCAGCGAGAACCTGCCGCCAGCGATCTTTGCATGTCGTTTTTGCTCCCAGCATCGTCAGGCGAGCCGGATCAAAGTCACTGACGTGATACTCGTCCTCGCCGGGAAAAAGAAAATCCGGACGTGAGTTGTTTTCGGTTCTGCAGCCGTTTGAGAATCGCAGACCGTTCCGTTCGAAAATGAAAATCAGATGATTCTCCAGCGCGTGACCCGTTCGTGACTTGCGCCGATTCTGCACGCTTAGTGAATAAGACAGGAATTGATCCACGTCCTCAAAGCCGGCTTCCAGTTGATCGGTGACCATGTGTTTTTCCAGCACGCGAAACAGGGCGTATTCCCACTCGATCCAGGTCATCAGTGCTTCATCCGGATCGTCTACAGGGGCCTGAACGATCGCGGTGGCGCGCGCGAAATCCGAGAACTCCGAGGTCGGCGGAAAGTCGCCGCCGAATCTCGTGAGCATCACTTCCAGATGTTGTTGTGCTTCTTCCAGAAGCGCTGGATCCGGTGCGGGCATCGGCGAATTGAATGACGGTTCCGTATTCATCAGGGGAATCAGTGAGCGTTTTGGCTGGATTAATTCCGGTTTATCATATTTTGACTGTGAGTTGTCACGGGGTATACAGAATTCCGTTGGAATTACCGACCCAATATCGAGCTTAACGTCGAAAACTACTACTATGATAAGGGTTCGAATTCACTTCTCAGCCGGTATTCGTCCGGCCCTGTTCAGGTTCACAGGAACGTTTGATGAACATTCTCAGTTGTTCAATTGGTTTGAATGCGAAGACGTTTGTTGTTCGTGCAATTGCTTTGTTGCTCGGCACCGTTCTTTTGATGTCGTCTTTCGCGATGTCAGCGAATGCACAGACGTATCTTGAACCGGGGCAGCGATTCCGCCGCGAGCTGGACACAGGTGAATGGGCTCACTTCCGGATCTATGTTGATGACTGGCACACTCACGCTCAGTTTTCATGCTGGGATTTCAGCCGCCGTGCGATCAAGGGCAATCCTGATATCTACATTCGCTTCGGCCAGCAGCCGACGTTGACGGAGTGGGACTTCCGTCCGTTTCTTCGAGAGCGGAAAGAAATCGTTGACATCGACGGCGCGTCTGCTCCCGAAATCCGGACAGGATTCTGGTACGTGAGTATTCATGCACGTTCACCAACTACTGCGTTTATCGAGGCCGAGCTGAACTCAGCCACTTCGGCACATGGTGGTATGGGCGCGACTCCAGTTGACGGCGGAACTGCATTTCGTGTCTGGGCACCGAATGCAGACTCGGTCAACCTCGTCGGACCGTTCAACGGCTGGAATGACGGTAATTGTGAACTAGTCAGCGAAGGCAACGGCAACTTTTCTCTGGACGTACGGAATGTGGGTCCGGGCATGGAGTATCAGTACGTAATCCGCAACGGCACTCAGACCCTGTGGAGAAAAGACCCTCGCGAGCAGAGACTGACCAATTCAGTCGGCAACTCGATCATCTTCGATGACAACTTCAACTGGACGGATCAGGGATTCCAGATGCCGTCATGGAATGAAACGGTCATCTATGAAATGCATGTCGGTACCTTCAACGATGATCCCGGCGGAAGGCCCGGTACATTTGACGATGCCATTGCGCGACTGGACCATCTTCAGGATCTTGGTGTCAATGCAATTTGCGTGATGCCCTTTAATGAATTTGCCGGTGACTATTCGTGGGGTTACAACCCTGCCTATCCGTTTGCCGTTGAAGAGGCTTACGGTGGACCGGACGCTTTGCGGCGGTTTGTCGATGCAGCTCATGCCCGGGGAATCGCGGTTCTTGCTGACGTGGTTCACAACCACTGGGGCCCGTCAGATCTCGGGCTCTGGGTGTTTGATGGCTGGTCTCAAAACGGTCGAGGTGGCATCTACTTCTATCAGGATGAACGGGCTGATACTCAATGGGGTAATACCCGACCTGACTTCGGTCGCGGGGAAGTTCGAACTTACATCCGCGACTCAGTCATGATGTGGTTGACTGATTTCCATTTTGACGGAATCCGCTGGGACTCTGTTCAAGCAACGACCAACTATGACTTCGGCCAGCTTCCCGACGGCTGGTCGCTGATGCAATGGATCAACAATGAGATCGACTACTTCCAACCATGGTCGCTATCGATCGCTGAAGACCTGCAAGGCAATCCATGGGTAACAAAAACAACCGGCGAAGGTGGCGCAGGGTTTGATTCCCAGTGGGATGCGGGCTTTGTTCATCCCGTACGCGCAGCGCTTCAGGGGCAGAATGACAATGACCGCAATATGTGGGACATCAAAAGTGCTCTGGAGAACCGTTACAACGGTGACGCCTTCGAACGCGTTATCTACACCGAATCACATGATGAAGTTGCAAACGGACGTTCCCGTGTGCCCGAGGAGATCTGGCCCGGCAACGCAGGTAGCTGGTTCTCACGTAAGCGATCAACTCTGGGTGGTGCTCTGGTGATGACCGCTCCGGGCATCCCGATGATGTTTCAGGGGCAGGAGATACTTGAAGACGAGTACTTCCGTGACACTGATCCGGTCGACTGGAGCAAGGAGATCACCTACGCCGGCATCGAAGCGATGTACCGCGATCTCATCCGCCAGCGACGTAACTGGTACGACCAGACAAGAGGTTTGCGAGGTCAGCACATCAACGTCTTTCACGTGAACAATGGCGATAAAATGATCGCTTTTCATCGCTGGGACCAGGGTGGCCCTCGCGACGACGTGATCGTTGTTGCCAATTTCCGCGACACCACCTGGCAGGATTATCGCATTGGTCTCCCTCGTGGCGGTCAATGGAAAGTCCGGTTCAATAGCGACTGGGATGGATACTCGCCGGATTTCGGCAGCATCTTTGTTCCCGATGTGACTGCCGATAACTGGGGGCAGGACGGACTGAACCACAGCGCTTCGATCAAAATCGCGCCGTACGCGGTTTTGATTCTGTCTCAGGATTAGCAAGTGAAATTCTGCTGGACACTTCGAGTGTCCTGACCGGTGCGGTTGATTTGACTGTTTAACTGCAAGGCTCTGCGGGCTGCAGAGTGCCTGTCACAGAATGGAAATGGCTTTGATCGCAGATCGTCTCACACTACAATAAAACGCTCCTCCAACGATCCAGATCGAATCCGCAGAAGACGATCGGATCCGTTAATCTTTCATTATTTCTGCCTTTGATTCCGGGGAATTTAGAAGATGTCTTCAAAGAAAACACGCAATGGTTTCACGCTCGTGGAACTTCTGGTCGTGATTGCCATCATCGGCATTCTGATCGGAATGCTGCTTCCTGCAGTACAACAGGTGCGCGAAGCCGCTCGTCGGACTTCGTGTCTCAACCAGTTGCGCCAGATCGGACTGGCGTCACTCAACTACGAATCAGCGTTTCAGGCTTTCCCGACTGCCGGCGATGCTTCGTTCAACATGAGAGACGAACTGTCGCCACAGCAATTCAAACCTGTCGCCAGTTTTGAAAACATGGGCTGGGCGTACCAGATCCTTGGTCAGCTTGAACAAAACAATCTGTCGGAACTCCGGACTTCAAACGGAATGTTTGCTTCGACG
>JBCCFB010000403.1:0-3988 GCA_039029995.1 Planctomycetota bacterium | reverse complement strand
TTGTCTTGGAAACGAAAAATCTGGACAACGCCTTGAGACTCCGAGTCCGTCAGGATTTGAAACTCAGCCGCAAGCGTTGTCGCTAGCGCGTCCGGATCATGTTTGATGACGCTCAAATGTGCACGCGAGGTTAAGGCGGATAACGTTCAGGATAACCACGCCGACAAACAGCGTCAGCGCACAAGTTGTTCATAGCCTACCACAACGGCAAAACGGCTGTGGTTCATCCGATTGTTATCCCGGATCTTTACGAGGGGAGTGCATCCAATCAGCCTACAACTGTGCGCCAGTCCTTAAGCGTTTTGTAGATTTCCCATTCACCAGATTCGTCCATGCACTCCTTGACCTTCCAACTCGTCATAAATTCATCGTTGCGATCCAAGTTAATGCAGTACCAATCATGAATGGGTGAACGCGTGGAAGGATGAATGGCCAGTCGCTGATCGTTACAGAAGAGCAAAAGCAATGCACGAACAGAGACGGCTTCGCGCCTGTTGACGCTGATTCCTAGCGAACCTACTAATCGCAAGTCGATTGATGTCACGAGAGGAATCTCAACGGAAGCACCAATGCCTGAATGGCGTGCGCCAACCTCGTCGTCGAGGTCTACCTCACCAAGGATTACGTTGTGTTCAACAAAAGACGAGAAGCTGTCTTTCACAAGTTCAAAGAGTGAATGCCAGCGCTCAGGCGACCTCTCGCGGAACGAGCAATCCCACAACTCGTGAAAACTAGACATCAGCGTTCAATGATCGGATTCGAGCGGGATAACTATTGAATACTCTCACTTGACTCAACGATAAAACCGGATTTCGGGGATTATCGTTGAGTCGCCCGGTTTTATCGTTGAGTCGGACCGGTTTTATTGTTGACTCGTTTAGTAAACAGGTCAAATCTGCCAGCATTTATTCAAACCCGTTTCTTTGATCTCCCGCCGGAGGCACTCGTGCTGGGGAAGGGTAGCTGGGCGAGTGAAGCAACGCGGCCGCGAAGGTGCGACCGCTGGTTCCGTTTCTTCGAGAGCTCGCCAGCGATGCATCTGCACTTGGGTCTCGAATAAACGGACCAGCAGCACCGGAGCAGCGTTGTGGAACGAGCGAATAAGATTTCCCACCCCTTGGAAGTCCCACAAAAAACCAACCCCCGTGTGAGTTACACGGGGGTTACACGGGGGTTGGTATTCGTATTGCTAGTTCAAATCATTGGTGAGCGACAGCGTTTCTGATTGCGGTTGCAATTGCATTTGCGTCGTAAGCTCGGGCGGCTGGTATGCGAAGTACCGAGGCAGCCTTGTGGCTGATCGCTCATAGCTACGCCTCCAGAATGGGAGGATGAAGAGACAAAAAAACCGCACTCAGAATCTGAATGCGGCGATTGTGCTGGTGCGAGTTCTAGAACAACTCGCCCCGACCGAAGCACTACCAACGGCCAACGATCGCAATTATTTTCAAAAAATATTTGCCGTCAACACGTATACCTTTATGGCGGATATTCCGCCCGGACGCAATTGAGATAGGGGGTCAGAAACGCGGGAGTTTTGCTCAGTTTCGAATGCCTTCAAAAGATTATCGAAATGATGCCCCAAATCAACAAATGTCGATTTTCCCGAGTGTTTTGGGGGTGCTAACCGAACATAAGAGACATTATCGGACGTTGGGGATACGTTGCAATTGCGAGGGTTCCGCTCCTAACTCAGTGATCTTTGTGTAGCTGATGACCAGCCCGAACTCTCGTTGGCTGAGCATGTCTCGAAGTGGCAATTTCCAAGTTCACGCGAGGATTAATAAAGCAATTGATGTTCGATTTCCAGCCGGCGAATACGTAGTCACAGGCAAGCCATTCCGCGGCGCTGTGTCCGTCGGCTTCCACACATGATGAATGCGGTCGGTAAAGATTCCGGCACCAAAAGAGTGCGGACGATGTCAAAGGAGTGCGGCCGTTGTTCGAAATCCTGCGTTTCCTGGATTTTTGCGGAATCATCGGGCAAGAATCGGTACAACTGAGACAGTGTTTTTCGTTTCCTCTTGCGGCGTCTCATACAGCGTGACATCACTAGCTGAGGCTCGCTGAATGACGCCAACATTGACTGGATGCCCATGTTGCCAAGCCGCGCTAAATCTCTGCTGCTACTTTGCCCGGCTTTGCTGTGCGCGACTCTCATTTTCGCGGGTTGCGAGGATCGCTCTTCGGATTCCATTGAGTTCCCAGTAACCAGAGTACAAATCCAAATCGAAAACCCTGAAAACCTCGCGATGGCAATTTGTCGAGTTCAGGGTGATGAAGTTGTCGAGCTCAAGCTACTGGATAGTTCAGAGACCGAATTGTTACTGCCCGAAGGTGTCTACGTATTGCAGTGCCAGGCCAATCCGGCTGGCTATGCCGTTCCGGCACTTGCCGAACTGTCAGGCGACAGCCCATTGGCAATTCAAGTGCGCACCGAACCCGCTTCCGGTGACGACTGGTGCTGGATTCCGGTAGGCCCGGCAATTGTCGGTGACACACTCGGAATCGGAGCCGAAGACGAACGCCCTGCCCGGCTTGAGTACATTGATGGATTCTGGCTGGCAACTCATGAAGTCACCAACGCACAATACGCCGAATTCCTCAACCAATGTGAAGAAGTCAATCCACGCTGGATTGATCTCGGTAGCCGGAAGTGTCTCATCGAAGCATCGGCCGATGGTTCGTTCGAAACTGACGCAGCTGACCTGCCAGTTGTCATGGTCAGCCTGTACGGAGCGGAAGCCTATTGTCAGTGGATGACTGAGACGAAC
The DNA here is from genome assembly GCA_039029995.1 of Planctomycetota bacterium. Classification (GTDB taxonomy): domain Bacteria; phylum Planctomycetota; class Planctomycetia; order Pirellulales; family Pirellulaceae; genus Mariniblastus. Next base: position 1,214 of record JBCCFB010000403.1, on the reverse strand, counting down.
GGTACCTTGCACAGGCTACCGGTCGAAGCCGAATGGGAGAAAGCTGCTCGCGGCCCCGAGTCGTTCGTCTACTCCTACGGCAACATCTACTTTCAAGCGAAAGCAAATCAGGAAAGCGGCATGCTAAAACCTGTCGGATCCTATGAGCCCAACAGCTACGGACTGTATGACATGACCGGCAACGCGTTCGAATGGATGTCCAATCAATTCGATCCGGAATCCGCAGATGGTACGATGAACCAGTCGTTGCGCGGTGGCTCGTTCGTGCTCGACGGAATGTACTTGCGAAACAGTTTCCGGATGCGGCAAAGCAAAAGCGTAATGACTGACGACATCGGCTTTCGTGTGTTACGAGAAGAATCCAGCGACTAAAAAAGAGCTGCGACACCGTCCCAACAATCAACCATCATCGAGTCTTGAGGTGGCCAAATGAATAGACGAAAAACACTAGCTGCATTTTTGCTGACCACTCCCTTGCTCTGCTTTTCTCTGGCAATGGCAATGCCGCAACAAATGGAGAAACGCGACTCAGAGGAATTTGATGCTGAGCAGTTCTATACGTCCAGACCGACCGTCGGTGATGCGGCGCCGGATATGGAACTCAGAACGCTCGATGGTGAAACGGTATCGCTTTCTGATTACCGCGGTAGAAACATCGTGGTCATAAAAGCCGGGTACACGTGACCACCGATTCGAAGAGCGGCCGCCGGGTTGCGGATCGCGCACAACAACTTTGTCGAATCGGGCGAAGCGGAAATTCTGATTGTTTATCAAAAGGAGCCGCACCCCGGCCAGATGGCGTTTGAAAACATTGCCCAACCGGAAACTCTTGAACAGCGGTGCGCGCTGGCGCGACGGATGAAAGACGAATACGAACTGCCGATGACGGTGCTGGTGGACTCAATGGAAGACCAGAGCCGAGCTTTGTTCAGCGATTTGCCGAGCCCTGCATTCGTGATCGATAAAGAAGGAATCGTTCGCGCTAAGTTTCCATGGGCGGAAGGCGAACAGATCGAAGCTGCCGTGGGAGTCGTCACGGGAAGACTGCAGGTTTCTCGCCAGACGGAAACTTCGTTCACTAATCCCCCTCAGGTTCCCGGCGGAGCAGCAGATGTGGGTGTCAACTGTGCTACATTTGAGATCGAGAAAAGAAACCAGGACAGCGAGAAAAAGGGAGGTTCCGGCCAACCAGGAACCCATATGGCGCACGCACC
>JBCCFB010000402.1:0-4006 GCA_039029995.1 Planctomycetota bacterium | reverse complement strand
CTTATGCCGGGGCCGGATTCGTTGCCGATGCCCGAGATAGATACCGAGTTGGAGCTTGACCGGCAAATTGAAAGCGAATTCCAGCTTCCAGCAGCCATGCCTTTGACCAGTGAGGAATTCCCCGGGGTCGAAACCGAGTTGACAGACGTGAATCAGTTCAGCATGACGTCCGAAATCGACACATTTGAGCAAACCGCTGAAGCACACGAGGTGGAGATCGATCGCCGCCATGACGATTCGGCTCCAGCACCACCGGACATCTTCGAAAATGTTGATATAGACATACCGAGACCGGATATTTTCACGAGTGAATCCAACGTCGATGAGGAATTCCCGGTCCTCGCAGACCGTCCGGAAATTGCCGCTCCTTTTACAAGTGACTTGCTCAACGACGATGCGATGCTCCCTTCTTCCATCGAAACGCTCCCTTCGATTGCAGCACAACCATTAAGGCAACCATCGCCGACGGTCGCGAGCATGATGCCGGCCACTCAGCTCAAAGTAATGTCACCAACTCATCGGGCCGGAGATGGTGAGCCAATGCCCGAAATGTATGCGTTGAGAAACGCAGCCAACCGGATGGCAAGTGTGCAACAACGAGGAGGCAGCATCGAAACCGAGCGAGCAGTTAATGATGCACTTGAGTGGTTGCAGAGCAGCCAGGAAGCGGATGGGAGTTGGAACCCCCGTCGCTGGGGCGGAGGACAGGAACCTCGTGTCTACGGCCATGACCGACAAGGCGCAGGAAGTAGCGCTGACACGGGCATTACGGCTCTGGCGACACTCGCCTTCATGGCGGCCGGCCATAACCATCTGGAAGACGGCCCGTATCGGGAAACAGTCCAGAAGGGACTTGAATACCTGATCCGCAAACAAACGACCGACGGCAATCTTGCTGGCGAAGCTTTGTTGTTCGCCAGAATGTACTGTCATTCAATGTCGCTATTGGCATTGAGTGAAGGCCTCGCCTTGACCGGCGACCAACGTCTACTGCCAGCCGTACAGATAGGAGTGGACTACCTTGTACGAGCGCAGAACACCTTCGACGGAGGCTGGCGATACCAGCCCGGAGACCGTGGCGACATGAGCCAGTTCGGCTGGCAGGTCCTCGCGCTTCGCAGTGCTGCAACAGGTGGTGCCTATGTTCCGGAAGAAACAACCGGCCGGATGAAGCTGTTTCTCGAGAAGTGTACAAGCGGCCCTGGAAACGGCCTTGGTTCGTATCGACCCGACCAGCAGGTAAGTACGACGATGACGGCTGAGGCGCTGGTCTGCCGCTTCTTTCTCGTCGAGGAGGTTGATGAACTGACCAGGGAAACGGCGATGTCTCGTGTTCTCAATGAAGTTCCGTCCGCAGATCACGTCAACCTGTACTACTGGTACTACGGAACGATGGCCGCATATCAATCCGGTGGCAGTTCGTGGGACAGGTGGAATCAGGCACTGAAACGGGCATTGCTCACCACTCAGGAACGGGAAGGCTCGAACATGGGAAGCTGGGCGCCCGTTGGTGTGTGGGCACCCTACGGCGGGCGTGTCTATTCGACAGCCATGGCTGCGTTGTGCCTTGAAGTCTACTACCGTTACCTTCCGGTATACGAGACAAACGACCCCGGCGAGGCCACAGCTTCTTCCCCTGAAGACATTGAATGGCGTTAGTGCAGCACCTCACGGTGATTGTCTTTTCACCAGCTGCCCGTCTCCAGAAGCGCGATGTACTGCTACGAATTGTCACACAGGACGCTACAGACGTTGCAAACTATCGCGTTTCGTCCCCAATTACATTCCCCGACTGCCTATCGGGTTTGACACTAATAGTGCCGTTTCTAGAATAGATTTCGTATCTGAGGGCCGGAATTGTGGACCTCCACTGTCGGCGAACTCACCTGAATGAATTAAAAACGGGAAATCGAATGGCTGCTATTTCAAGCTCGATGCTTCTTTTCGGCTGGACTCCAGGCTGGCAGGAATTGCTCATTTGCGCCGTCATCTTCCTTCTGTTGTTCGGCAGCGCGAAGTTGCCATCGCTGATGCGGAACATGGGACGAAGCGTAAACGAATTCAAAGCAGGCATGAAGGATAAGCCTTCAACAAATCCGCCGGCACTTGAAGAAGAAGAAACCCCGACTGCCTGAGTGGAAGTTGATCACCGGCAAAATCAGCCGGCAGAGCCTGTATCGTCTGTGGTCCTGACAGTCGCCGCCGGATCAGGTTCATTTCAAGAGCTCGAATCAGTAGATTCGCCCTCAAGTCCAGACTTAGTACACGCCAGACTTAGTACACGCCAGACTTAGTACGCAACGAGACTCAGTACGTTATGTTCCCGGGCAGCATCGGTTATCAGGAGCTGATTATCATCGGAGTCGTCGCCGTTATTCTCTTCGGCGGACGGCTACCCTCAGTTGCGCGCACGCTCGGCCAGTCCTATCAGCAGTTCCGTAAGGGACTGTCGGAGCTTCAGAATTCCATTAGTCAGGAAGGCGAAGAATCGGCATCGTCGAGCTACCGTCCGACGTACTCTGATTCAACCGCCGACTTCGATGATGATGAAGATTCTCCTGATTCTTCGCGCTTTGAGCCGCCGGCGTAACTGCGACCGGAAATTCAGTCACAGCCTTTGGCGAGCTGCTTGCCGGGGCTTGTGGAACCGGCCTCTTTGCTGGTTCAGAACTTCAAGTTCTGTGAGCTAATCGAGCCCTGCTGATGGGCTGTCCCTCCCCCCGTTTTGCTTCATGGGTTCTGTACGCTAGTATGGGAGCGGGGATTACGGATCGGGAGTCCGCCCCGCGGAGATTAACAACTCAGGATTTGAGAGGCATCGCGTACCTGATGACACGAAGCAATTACGACCCGGGGCAGAGTAAGGGTCGTCATTTCTGCTTGTCCGGCCTGTTTTGCTTTCTGTTTGCCATGACGATTTTCGTTACGGCAGGATGTGGCAAAAAAGACTCTGAGGAGCCGGCTGGCACAGAAAACAATGTCGTTACCCCTCTGAATATTCAACAACCCGGTGACGACGAATCAGGTTCAGATGACGGAACCGGCGATGACGATGGCGATTCATCTGACGCCGGCTGAATCCGGGTGTGATCCCGACTTTTCATTTAGAGACTAATCCATTACGTGCGTGCGGAATTCAATCGTACGCAAGAACTGCAGGTGGTTCCGTTTTCTTTCGGAACTGTGGTAGTTCAATGCAGCTCGTCTAGCTGCTGGTTCCCGGGGAACCGTATGCATGCGGAAGTGTTCCGTCATGTCAAAACTTATCCGGCAACTAAACCGGCGCGGTGATACCCTCTGTTGCTTCGCCAGATAATTTGCAGGCTGAATGTGGCATCAATCTACATCCTAAAAGGCGATGGAAAAGGAAAACAGTTTGAACTGTCTTCCGGATCAAACGTTGTCGGACGAAACCGGACATGTCCGATTCGTTTCAACGACATTGAGATCTCCCGGCAGCATTTGGACCTCAAATTTCAGGCAGACGGGCTCTTTGCTGAAGATCTGGGGAGTGCCAACGGCACCTATTTGAACGGCCAGCCGCTCCTGCAATCTACCCGTTTGCAGTCGGGCGACCGATTGATGATCGGCAAAGTCCTGCTGCTGATAAACCTTGCCGGCAGCGCCCCGATGCGGGGTGAGATTTCCTCAGGCGAAGGGAGCCTTTCGTCATCGGGGGACGCTTACGAAGACGACGAAGATTCGGTCAGCGTAAATTTCAAAAGCGTACGTGAAAATCTCGAGTTTCTTTACAGTGCCTCTGTCACCGCCAGCAGCGCACAGGAAACCGACGAGATGCTGGAGCAACTGCTCAATCTCGTCTTTGAGTGGATTGATGTCGATCGCGGGGCTGTCCTGCTTTGGGATGCAGATATTCAGGAATTCATTCCGCGTTATCTGAAGCATCGATCGCATATTTCCCCGGGACCGATTCAGTTCAGCCGCACCATTATCAATTATGTCCGCAAACATCGTCAGGGAGTTCTGAGCGGCAGCGCGAGCGATG
>JBCCFB010000401.1:0-4029 GCA_039029995.1 Planctomycetota bacterium | reverse complement strand
TTGTGGCATGATCCGCGGGAAAGGCATGCGTTCGCGCGGTGGCAAAGCAACGCCGTTCTCGAAGGACCATTTTTCCCGTTCTTCCGGGGAAGCGTAGAATCGCAACCACGATTCTTCATCCGTTACTTCATCCAGGCACTGCCAGCGGATGTACTTTCCGGGAAGCACGACCTTCTTCTCCTGTGCTGGCAGGATGTCACGCGCAATCAGGCAGTAGAGTTGACGGTCAGACAGGTGGCCTGTCGAAATCAGCATGATATTCCGCTCGTAAAGCCTCCCGATGACCTGATGCAGTTTTTGATTCAACTGGATGTCATCAAGAGTCCGGTGTTCAGCCAGTTGAAGTTCAGGTTCGAACCACTGACAAATAGGGAGTACCGGTGCACGCTCCCAGGCGAGTATCGATGAGAGGTACTCGTTCTCCCGACGGATGGACATGTTGTCCAGATCGACCATGGTCACCGACTCATCGGCATAGGGTTCAATCTGATCGCGCAACAAAGCGTTTTCAAGCAACAGGTCCAGTTCGCTCATGTCTATTCCGGCTAACGAAGTTTCAATCGATGAAGATGCAGAAAACGTCTCCCGTTTCTGCTATCAAGAATTTACCGGGCGGCGGCAGACCTTCAACGATCAACTTTAGCTATTGCCGGAATTCAACCAGGAGAATTCGAATGAAGTTGATACGATCGTAACCGCCCTCAATCTTTAACACCGGCAAGTTTCGTTGAAACGAAAAAGCGTCACACCCGGATTTTCGCGCAGAGGTCTTTCCACATTTCATCCTCATTGAAAGGCGCCATGCGTAAATGAGGGTGTTCTGCACCGGAGATTCTACGGCGACGTAACAACTTGCTCAGTTAGACGGGATTCAAAACGATTTCAGGATTTGAAGCCAAGCGTGAGTTGAGCATCGTCCGGTTCGCCGTCCGGATTCAGTTCGCGATACAGCAGGCTCGGCTGAATACCCTGGTTGTTCTGGTACTTGCTGTTCGGCTTGTATTCCTGAATGTCACCAGTCACTTCGTGATAGAAGATCTGGCAGATCTGGACGCCGGGGTAGATGCGGACTGGCTGAACGGCAAACATCTCCAGAGTCCAGAAACCGCGAAAGCCGACGTCACCGAATCCGGCAGTCACGTGAACAAACAAACCGAGGCGACCTACCGATGAGCGGCCTTCAATCATCGGGACGAGGTTGTGCGTCTCGGTGTGCTCCAAAGTGCGACCGAGATAAAGGCGTCCTGCTTCGAGTACCATTCCATCGTCAGGAATAGAAAAGCGACGAACCCGGTTGCTCTTCTTCATGTCCAGAACCACTTCCTCGTATGTTACGATTTCGTGGTGGAGTGTGAGGTTGTAGCTGTTCGGATTCAAATGATCCGGTTTGAAGGGGTCAATGAGAATATCTGAACCCAGACGACTGTGGATTTCATCGCCTGTAAGTATCATCCGATTTCCCCTTTGTGGAGTGAGGTTGTGAGGCAGGCGGAGGCAGGCTTGGCCCCGTTCCGTTGGTCAGAATTGTGTTTCCCATTTCAAGAAGTGTCAAGTAACCGGCGACACGGGAAACTGTGCTGTATCAGAGGTCAGTTAAGTCCCGACGTCTTTGTCAGTTCAATTGATTTCGAGTAGGCTGCAAACATGTCGTTTCAAGAAGCCGATTTGTCGATGCCCGGTGACTTCTCGGGGAAAGTCCGCCTTTTCCCGCTGCCTAATCTCGTCCTGTTTCCCGGCGTGATGCAGGGGCTTCACATATTTGAACCCCGCTATCGTGACATGATGCAGGATGCTCTGGCCTCAGATGACCTGATCGCAATGGCATCGCTCAAGCCCGGGTGGGAGGCCGGATCACCCGATTCAGAACCTGCCGTTTTTGAAACCGTCTGCGTCGGGAAAATCGTCACGCACAACCAACTCCCTGACGGCCGATTCAATTTGCTGCTGCTTGGAGCGCGAAGAGCAAAGATTGTCGAGGAATTTGAGAGCGATGAACTTTACCGGACGGCTCATGTGCAAATAATCGAAGACACCTGCTCGGCGACGGCAGAGGAACTGGATGGACTGAAGAGTCGTCTCGTGGACGTATTTCGAAAGTTCATCACTGTTCACCCGGGCTTTGGCAAAGCAACTTTGAGTGAATCAATCGTCGAGTTGCCGGCGGGAATGATGGCTGATCTGATCTGCTATTCTTCCGGACTCGAAACCGAGCATCGGATTCATGTGCTGGAAATGGCGGATGTCGCTCATAGGGTACAAGCTGTCCTGACTTTGCTGGAGCAAAGAAACAATCTCGCACAGAACTTTCCGCCGGACTTCAGCCTCAACTGATTTGAGTTGCTTTTGACGCCCGGCCTTTTTTCGCGAATACCAGAAGGAGACCAATGAACGTTTCGATCAAGTATTGCGTCATGTGAAACTATCTTCCCCAAGCCTCCAGTCTGGCGGCTGAGCTGAAATCGAAGTTTGATGTCGATGCTGAACTCATCGAGGACAAAGGCGGCATCTTTGATGTCCACGTCAATGGCCAACTGGTCTTTTCAAAGCACAATGTCGACCGCTTGCCTGAAGAAGGAGAAGTGTTGGCGGCGATCGAACAGCTGGCGTCGTAAAAGAAACAGTAGCCCAAACACGTTTAGCCTTTTCGATCAATCAAAACGCCCGGTGAAATTTTCGCCGGGCGTTGTCTATTGATTCTGCGGAACTTTCATTGACAGCATGGTCTTGTGTCATTTCCGCATGACCAGGGACAAAATTTCCTGCAGATGGGCCTGAATTCACTCCCGGCTAGAGGAAAATGTTGACCTGATCGGTGCAATTGACGATTTTTATGTTTAGGGATTTACCCCGGATATATCCACATCAACGGGAGTGTGTCGTGCCGTCGCATCTACCTCTTCGATCAATGAAACATGTTGGCTCGGCCCGCCGCAAGGCGAAGCAGTATGCAAGGTTGTCCAGCAGGAATTCGAGAGCTGACTATCAGTTGCTTGAGCCTCGACAACTCCTGGCAACCTTTGTCGTTGATATCTCGATCGATGATGGCGGGACTGTTAATGATGGCCGAATCAGTTTGCGCGAGGCGGTGATTGCAGCAAATACAAATGCTCCGTTCGGTGATGCGCCTGCCGGTGATGCAGGCAACGATCAGATCATTTTTGCGCCATGGCTGAATGACAAGACGATTTCACTCAACGGCGATGCACTTCCTGTAACCGAAGCTCTAGAGGTTCGCGGGTTCGACGTCAACATCACGCTGGATGTCGCCGAGGCGGCTGCGATCTTTGAAATTGACACTCTTGATCAGGTAGTCTTTTCTGACGTTAACTTCACCAGCCTTATCGATGGTGGGAACACCGGAATCACGATGGCTGGTGGTGGGACACTTCGATTGACAGAAACGGTGTTCACGGAGTTCGGCGCTCTTTTTGAGGGCGGCAAAGCCGTAGATGTGACAGACAGCTCTCTACGTGTATTGCGCTCGACATTTACAGACAACCACGGTTTCCGTGGTGGTGCGATCAGGGCCACAAACAGCGATGTCAATATTATCGGTTCCACTTTCAACGGGAACTACGCCGAATCACTTGGCGGCGCATTATTTCTCGATGGTGGCAACCATTTGATTTCGAATTCTGATTTCCATGGGAACATCGCCGACGAACCTGTCTTTGGCGGTGGAGCCGGTGGAGCAATATTAGTCAGAACAGAATCCGGCGAAGCGACGGTCCGGATTTTCGGTGGAGTTATTGACAACAACCGGTCCGCTGCGGGAGGTGCCATCTCAAATTCGGGCAACCTGATCATCCGAGGTGGCACGGTTTTATCCAACAACCGGGCGCTGGGGTTCCATTCGAATTCGGGACCGGTCAACGCACGCGGCGGAGCGATTCAGAACTTCGGCACGTTGACCATGGTGGACGCGGTTATCGAGAGCAACAGCGGCCATTTCGGTGGAGGCGTCTATACATCGAATGGTCCAGCGACATTCTCGCGAGTTCAATTCACTGGCAATTCGGCAACTCAAAC
>JBCCFB010000400.1:0-4032 GCA_039029995.1 Planctomycetota bacterium | reverse complement strand
GTGATTTCTGCATGCCGGTTCTTCAGGAAACAGCACGACGACTGAAACTCGTGCCTCTGGTGGAAACGAACACTTCAAACAATCACACGGCGTTTCTCACCCCTCTGGACCATAAATCAGCACGAACGGGGATTACCGCAGAAGAGCGAGCACTCTGCGTAAGGGCGATTGCTGATCCAAGGACCGGTCCCGACGATTTCCAGAGACCCGGACATGTTCATCTGCTGCTGGCCAAAGAAGGGGGCGTACTGCGCAGGGCGGGGCACACAGAAGCTGCCGTTGACCTGGCCCGCATGGCAGGACTGGCCCCCGCAGGTGTGCTATGCGAAGTGCTGGACGACACGGGCAATCGTGCAACTCGTGATCAACTGCTGGAAATTGCGGAAGAGAAGAACCTTGAAATAATCACGATCGAAGAATTAATTGCCTACCGTCGTGTCAGCGAGAAACTGGTTTCCCGAATTGCGACGGCCAACCTGCCGACTCGCTACGGCACGTTTAAAGTGATGGCTTATGACGTGCGTTACGAGTCACAGCAACCGGTAGCTCTTGTCATGGGCGATCCCGCCGATTGCGAAGAGGCACCAATGGTGCGTATGCACAGCAGTTGTTTTACCGGGGATCTCATCGAATCCTTGCGATGTGATTGCGGCGATCAGTTGCATCTAGCCCTCAAAAAGATCGCGGACGAGGGCGCCGGTGTGCTTGTCTACCTTCCGCAGGAAGGACGCGGAATCGGACTCGCGCAGAAAATCAAAGCCTACGCTTTGCAGGATAAGGGGATGGATACCGTGGAAGCGAATCATGCGCTCGGGTTCAAAGCCGATATGCGCGACTACGGGGTAGGTATCCAGATTCTCAAAGATCTGGGGCTCACACGAGTGCGGCTTTTGACCAACAATCCGAAGAAGACCGAGGCGTTTAATTTGCGAGGATTTGATCTCGAAGTTGTTGATCAGATTCCAATCGTTCCCCCGATTCACGAGCACAATGAACGCTACCTCGCTACCAAGCGAGACAAAATGGGGCACAAGCTTCCGCCGGAATAGGCCCGTGACGAGAGGCTACGGATTTGGATCAGGACGTAAATCGGATCAGGTTACAAAGATCAGGTTACAAAGATCAGGTTGCAAAGATCAGGTTGCAAAGAGTTGAGTCGCGGCTGATTTTTTCAAAAGGCCGCGGTTTTACGTGGCACGATCCATCGTTTCCGTCAGCCAATTAACCTTGCGTGACGCTACTTTCACACAGTTGCTTGATTTCATCGATGTCATCTGTAACGCACTTTTTCATGGTGCCGGCCATGAGAAATCCCAGCGGTGCCATAAGTTTTGCGAACAGGGTTAACGATCGAGTCTTCATATCGACATCAACCCTCGTAGCGTCACCTTCGATTGTAGACCGGAAAATAGTCTGGAAGTGAGCTCCGCACGATTCCGCCTCGACTTTGTACAGTCGATCCTGTTCGAACTCCGTAATCTCCAGTTCTTCGGTTGACTCGCGACCGAACATCACGCGTGTTTCTTTGAAGCGGGTTCCCTTTCCGACCGGCCCGTCGGTCAGAATTTCGACATTGGTGATTCCACTTAAGTTCTCAGCCGCATTCTCAAAATCCGCGTATCTGCGGAAGACTTCTGACAAAGGGGCGTTGACGAATTGTTGAACTGAAAACTGCATAGTAACCTCCGGAGTTGGGCTGATTCCCGCCTACTGGTTTCTCATAAAGTCTGCGACCTGTTGAAAGAAGACTTTCATATTCAGAGTGACGGATCCCGGCAAATTCACCTCTTCCATGGCTGCTTCCATCAGCTGCAACCAGCGGTCACGTTCCTCGTTTCCAATTTTGAAAGGGGCGTGCCGCATACGCAGGCGTGGATGGCCGCGTTCCTGGATGTACCTGTCTGATCCGCCGAAACGATAAATCAGAAAATCCCTTAAACGCTGTTCAGCACCTTCGAAATCATTTTCCGGATACATCGGGCCAATCAGATCATCTGTGCGCACGCGCCGGTAGAACGCTGCAACCAAAGCGGTGACTTCGTCTTCGCCGAACTCGACCTGGTCAGGTGTGTCATTCATGTCACTAAGTATCTGCGATGACAGTCGGGCTTCAAGGTGCCGCGACCGGATTGGATGTGATCGGGTGCGCACAGGTCGAACGATTTTTCCGCAGTACACGATGACTCCGTTTCTTCCTGCGCGGTAAATCGCACGGCTTTGAGCTCAAGTTCGCAATTTCAGCTAGCTGCCGTGTCGATGAAGATCAGGAGGAGCTGTCTGCGCATCGGGATAGTTGCGCGCAAGGCGCATCGCACCGACGATTGGCACGGACAGGCAGGACGGGGCATGGAAGCACCGGCGGGAACGGCACCGCAAAAGAATGCCGGCATAGGACTGCCCGCTGCAGACGATCTGTGGCTACCGGGCGGACGCGTGCTTCCATGAGTGAAACGGCTCAAAGAAAAATCCGGAACGACATCGTTGCAGTTGTCCTGCTGGGGCTGATCGTCTTTTTGATTGCCTCGCTGGCAACCTATGATCCTGCCGATCAGGTAAGTGAGTCGATTCCTGTTTTGACGCGAATCTATCAGCCGGATCAATTGATCTATCCCGCCAATGCGGAAATACAAAACGCTTGCGGCCGATTTGGAGCATGGACGGCAGACATGCTGATCCATGTACTTGGCGTCGGCGCTTACTATCTGGTCATCGGGCTTGTCTTTCTGGAAGTCGCGTTGTTTCGCGCGCGATCTATGAACTCGCCGTGGGTTAAGACCGTCGGCTGGATCGTCAGCATGGTTGGACTGGCGACACTCGGGACGCTGACTCTTCCTACATGGACGTTGAGTCCGGTGATCGGCGCTGGCGGATATCTAGGCGCACTGTCCGGTGGCCTGTTGCAGATGAACGTAGGTTATTTCGGCGCGCTTATCATTTCGCTTTCGGTCTCCTTGGTCGGCTTGATGATGTGGACAGAGTACCTCGTGTTCCGCGCGGGCCGGTTTGTCTTCGCGCCTACACTTGTAGCAGCATCGAGGCTGTTACCATTCGGGCTGGCACATGGATTCTTTACCTGGTTCAACGGCTTGAGTGAGCCCGAAGAGGAGCTCGAGGATGAGGAATTTGACGACGAGCTTGTTGACGATGAGGACGAGGACGATGTGCCACGTACCATTCGCATTCGCAGACGCGGGCTCGACTCGGACGGCGATCAGATTACCGAAGTCGCGGCGATGGGGCAGACGGCGTTGGTTGATGAGGAATCAGAGATCGAAGATGAGTTGGAAGAAGGCGTTGCGGAAGAGTCAGCAGGCGACGAGGAATGGGAAGAAGACGAAGACGAATTCGAAGAAGAGCTGGAAGATGAGGCCGAAGAAGATGAGCCGATGACCATCCCGCTGGTCAAAGGCAAAGATCTGCAGGAAATGATTGAGGACGAAGAGCCTGAGGATCTGGAAGACGAGGAGGTTGTGGCTGCAACTGAACCGCCGACGGTTCCTCACAAGCCTCATTTCAAAGTCCGTGATCAGACGCCGCCGAAGAAGACCGAGCGGGAAGAGGTTATGGAGCAGCTCGACAATGCATCGATGCACCAGCCTCAGACTCAGTACGAACTGCCTGCGATTGACTTGCTGTCCCGGGGGGGCGCGATTGACTTCGAAATTCAGGAGCGACAGGCTCTGGCGCAAGCCCAGGTTCTGGAGCAGACATGCCGTGAATTCGGCTACGAAGTCAAAGTCGTTGAGATTGAGACCGGGCCGGTAATCTCCCAGTTCGAACTGGATCTCGAACCGGGGCTGCGGCTGGCAAAAATTGTCGCGCTTGAGCCTGATCTGGCGATCAAGATGCGTGTTCCATCGGTGAGGATCGTGCCTTCGAGTCCCGGCAAGAACACGGTTGGCGTTGAGGTTCCGAACAAAACGCGTCAGATCGTTCACCTGCGCAGTGTGATGGAGCAGAGTGAGAAGCAGATCAACAAAATGAAGATCCCGCTGTTCCTTGGCAAAGACGCTGTGGGAGCGCCGATGGTTG
>JBCCFB010000399.1:0-4061 GCA_039029995.1 Planctomycetota bacterium | reverse complement strand
GAGTTTCGCAGCTTCGCAGGACCTCTTGGCCTGCTTGCCGATCCGGACGTGCGAGCCGACCTCGAAATGCTCGACTATCAATATGAGGAACTTCAGGAAAAGAACGCGGAAATCCAGCGGCAGGCTGCCGAGGAAATCCGCGGCCTGGACATGTCAGACATGCAGGCGTTTGCCGCTGAGATCCGCAGGATTCACGCCAGTACGGAAGAGCAACTTGGCCAGGGGCTTCTTCCGCATCAAATGGAGCGGCTGCGCCAGCTGCAAGCTCAGAACCAACTTCGCCGGCGCAGCTTTGTTGAGATCATTACCTCGGATCCGATGAAGTCCGATCTTGAGATCAGCGACGAGCAGGCGGAACAGCTGCGCGAGGCGGAAGCCGCAATTGAAGAAAGAGTCCGGCAGCAGATTGCGGAGCTGCGCGTTCAGGCGCGCGAGGAACTAATGCAAAATTTGAACTCGTCACAACGAGAGCAGGTCGACGAAATTTTCGGCGAAGCGTTCGAATCAAATACAGAGCCGCCGCGGCGGCGTGGCCGGAAGTAGATCACGGTCTTCAAATCACGATTCCGTTTTGACACCCCTTTCGAGAACGCGTGCCGGATAATCCCAGCCGCGAAAACAGGTACACATAACGAGCTATAGGAATAGAAATGAAATCCTTTACCCAATTGCTGGCGATTGCCTTGCTGTTAGTCGGAAACACTTTTGTTTCCGCTCAAGACAAAGATGACTGGAATCCGGGCGACGCAATGCAGCAATACGGTCTCGAATTGAAAGAGGCGCTGGAGGCTGGCGAGATCACCGAAGCCGAAGCGCTGGCGTTGTGGAAAGAGGCTGCTGAAAAAAACGAGGCCGGAGAGGAGCCTGGTGGCTGGAATCAGGAAGACGGGTTCAGCCTTGAAGGTGTTAACTGCATTATCATGACGACTCGTGGCGCCAGCGAAGAGTTCGTAGCTGAGTTCAATGACGGCAAAGTCTTCTTCTGCTGTGACCGCTGCCAGAAAGCCTTTCTCGAGAGCCCCGAAGATTACAGTGAGCAGGCGGAGCGACAGTTGATCGCGACAGGGCAAGTTGCGTTGCGCAACGATGAGCCCGTGATGAGACTTGAAGAGTTCGGTCTTGAACTCAAACGGGCCATTGAGGCCGGGGAACTCACAGAAGAGGAGGCAGTCGCTAAATACAACGAATACGCGGCCGAGCTGGCTGACAAAGAATCAGAAAGTGATTCTGCAATGAGTCTCGAGGAACTCGGTGAGAAGCTAAAACTCGCTGTTGAAGCGGGTGAGATGAGTGAGGAAGAAGCGATTGAAAAGTACATGGAATATGCGGCCGATCTCGAGGCGGGTAAAGACAAGCTGGAGATGCAGGGCGAAGGCCTCGAAGAAAAATCTGAATTCGCCGCCAGATTGAAAGCACTCGTCGAAGAAGGACGGTTGACCGAAGCGGAGGCAATCGAGCTCTACGAATCGGCCATGGGGGACAAGGACGAAAATCCGGAAAACGAATTGCCCGAGAACGTTCGTGCAACACTCCCTTCAACGTCGACCGGCGGTGAATCAGAAGGACCGGTTGGAACGGGATTCTTTGGATGGGCGGCAGAAGCAACTCACCGATTCATGGATAACAGTCACACCGGAGAGCCACGGAAGATTCATGGTATGTCGTTTCGATTGGACTACCGGGATCACGACACGACTGGACGTACGTGGGACAACATCACCATCCGCGTCGCCCATGGTGATTGGCAGTCGATCAAGTACAACCGGTCCCGTGAGTTTGATCTTACCGATGAACCCGTAGTTGTCTTCGATCGTGAATGGAGTTTTCCTACGTTGAGCGGTTACCCCGCTCTGGAACCAGCACAGTGGGGTGGTCCCCAAAACTGTTTGAATTTCCGATTTGACGAGCCCTTTGAGTACAACGGTCGGGACGCGATTTACGTCGAGTACGTCTTCGCCGGGGGAACGACCGAGGATGGGCGCGAGTGGGAAGGCGATTTGCCCTACGGTTTCGAGTACTTTATCGACTCGATGCCGGAAATTGGTGGCTGGCGCCATGCATCCGGAGGGCGGCGCGGCGGCGTATATACAGGCGAAGCCCGTGTGGAAGCGGTTTGCTCATATACTGCGGATGGACAATCGGTCTGGACTTCGTCGCCAAAAGGTATGCCCTTTATCAACTGGGATTTCGAAGAGTAAACAACTGGGATTTCGAAGAGTAGAAGTCAGCTGAAATGTACTCCATGATTCGATTCGCGACTCTTTGCTTCTGTGTCTTGCTGTGCTTCGGTGTCATACTGTCGTGCTCAACGCTGAAGGGCCAGGACACGACGTTTGCCAATTTTGAAAGCCCGCAGGCTCACCCGATCGCTTTGTCGAAGGACGGGCAGAAGCTTTACGCTGCTAATACTTCGGCGTGGTCACTGGATATCTACTCCCTCGAGAATCCATACCAACCTGAATTTGAAATGGCAGTACAGGTCGGGATCGAGCCGGTCTCCCTGGCCGTGCGAAACAATGATGAGGTCTGGGTTGTAAACCATGTCTCCGATTCTGTGAGTGTTGTTAACACAGTTCTTGGAATTGTTGTTGATACGATCCATATCGGAGACCGCCCCGGCGACATTGTTTTCGGCGGTCAGCCACAAATGGCATTTGTCACTTCGATGTCTGACCGGAATGTTTGTGTTATAGACTCGGTGACACGGGAAATTGTCAGGCGTATTCCAATCCACGGAAACGATCCGCGTACGCTCTCGCTCAGCCGTGACGGCAGCCGCGTCTTTGTGGCCATTTCAAGGTCAGGAAACGGCACAACCATCGTTCCGCATTCTCTTGCCCCGCCTCCACCGGAGCCTTCAAACAACAGTTTACCGCCTGCCCCGCAGCAGGGCCTGATCGTTAAAGCCGACGATCCGGACTACAACGGGAATTCAACGACTGTTGTCTCCGATGATGATGTCTTCGAAATTGACGTAGCCACGTTAGAAGTAGAGCGGGCTTACACCGGAGCAGGAACGATACTTTTCAATGTTGCTGAGCATCCACAGTCCGGTGAACTCTGGGTCGCGAATACCGAAGCAAGAAATGACGTTCGATTTGAAACGCAGTTAAACGGCCATGTCATTGACAATCGAGTAACCGTCCTGAGTGTGGATACGGAAACTGCTGTTTCTGCTGTAGTTCACGATTTGAACGATGGCGTTACGTATGTAAACCTGCCGGATGAAAAGTCGTTATCCAGAGCCGTCTCACAACCAACAGATATTGTTTTTAATTCCGATGGAACCGGGTTCATTGCTTCGTTCGGTACAGACAGGGTCGTTGTCGTCGATAAAGCGGCGAACGTTGTCGATACGATCGACATAGACGACGACTACGTATCTGAAACGGAGCCACGGAACAAACGTGGTCCCAGAGCGATGGTATTGCATGAGGAATCGGCGGCTCTTTATGTGTTGAACCGGCTTTCAACTTCAATTTCAGTCATCGATACCGATCGAAGCCGTGTTGTAAACGAAGTCGCGATGTTCGACCCGACACCGCGAGAGATCCGGGAAGGCCGCGGCTATCTGTTTGACGCGAAGCTATCCGGAAATGGAACAGTTTCGTGTGCGTCGTGTCATGTGGACGGTGACCGCGACGGGCTGGCATGGGACCTGGGCGATCCGGGCGGCGAGATGTTCGGCTCCGCAAGCGCAGATGGCATCCATCCAATGAAGGGGCCGCTGCTTACTCAGACATTACGCGGGCTGGATGGCGAACGGATTTTTCATTGGCGCGCCGATCGTCCCGGTCTGGAAAGCTTCAATGGAACTTTCCGGACGCTGATGGGTGGAGAAGAACTTGCAGACGAAGACATGGAGTCGTTTGCGACTTACCTCAGCAGTATTCGATTTGCCCCGAACCCTTACCGGAATCTGGAAAATGAGCTGAGCTCTGGATTGTCCGGTGAAAACGCCTTGGAAGGCGAGGAAATCTTCAAACGCAAGCGGGATGTCGGTCGCGAAGGAGGCAACACTTTCCGATGCATAGACTGCCACTCCAGTCGCTCCGGTTCCG
>JBCCFB010000398.1:0-4077 GCA_039029995.1 Planctomycetota bacterium | reverse complement strand
GGCGCAGATAACCCTCGCTGATCAGGGTTTCCACATTGTCACCGAAAACGAGTTACTCGACATGTGTTAAGCTCACGGCTACCTTGTAGGGCCTTGGTACCCGACCTGGTATCCACCTGGTAACCACGGCCCCGCAGCAACTTCACAAGCCTTGACTTATGTCTATCCCCGTAACTTGTCCAGGATGTCTGACTCGCTTCAAGGTCAGCGATAAATTCGCCGGAAAACAGGGTCCTTGCCCCAAGTGCAAGAAGACGATCCAGATTCCCGACAAATCTGAAGCAGTCGTTGTACACGCGCCGACAGTCGGGCCCACCGACACATCCGGCAGGCCGGTTCTCAAACCCATCTCGCGGGAAGATACAAAACTCTCGACAGTCCAGATTGTTCTGATCGTCGTCATCATCGTCGGATTTTTTCTTTCGGCGCTTTTGACGCGGATGATGATTGAAGAGAACGAGTTTCCCGACTGGCTGGTCTGGCTGGCAGCTTTTGCAATCGCTCCACCTGTAGTCTACGGTTCCTACACTTTTCTGCGCGATCAGGAACTCGGGTCGTTTATCGGTCGCGATTTGTGGCTTCGCGTTCTTGGCTGCAGCGCCGCTTACGCGCTGCTCTGGTTTGCAATGCCATTGGCAAAAATCGCATTTCTCACCTACGGTCTCGGTGCATGGATTACGGCCATCATCATCATGATTGCCGCAGGAGCGGCCGTCGCGATGTTAATAGTCGATCTCGACTATCTGATGGGGCTGGTCCACTTCGGGCTGTACCTCGGCGTTTGCCTGCTGATGCGGCTGATCGCCGGAATCGGTGTTCTTCCCGGCATGCTCCAGCAGAACGGCGGCGGAAATCCGGGCGAACAGGTTGATCCAGGTGCCCTGCCGACGGGCATTTCAGCTTTGACAGATGCTACGTTGCAATTGCTCGCTGTCTGGTGCTGACTTGAATCAGGTGGAAATTGCCTGGAACTTCGTTGGCTCTTGATACTTGATGGATAAGGCCGCCACGTTCATACACTCTATGGCTGGTTGCGCGATGGTGTTCAGCGCACTAAAATCTGAGCATGTCTTCCATTTCAGATATTCCAGAACTTCAAGCGTTAAGTGCGCCGGCAAGTCTGATCCGGATTCCTGACCAGATCGATGTTCCGGTTACGCGCCGGATCATGAAGCTGATCGACACGGCACCCTTCCAGCGCCTGATCCGAATCAGTCAACTCGGACTGGTTTCCCACGTCTATCCTGCAGCCCGCCATAACCGGTTCGAGCATTCGCTTGGCGTCTACCGCAACGCTTTGTTGTTCCTTCGACGGCTCAGTTCAGATGAAAGATTCGTCGATCTCGTCGCTCCGGAACAGGCGACTGCGCTGATCGTTGCTGCGTTGCTGCACGACATTGCACACTGGCCCTTCTGTCACCCGGTAGAAGACATGGGTTTACCCGGGCACGATGAACACGAATCATTGGCAGGAGATCGAATCCGGAATTCGGAAATTGCCGCGCTGATTCGAACAGAATTCAACATCGAACCGGAATCCGTCATCTCGCTCGTTGAGCGCAGGAAAACTGATGCGGCCACCCGTCTGTTGTGTTCCATCCTTTCGGGACCGATTGATGTGGACAAGATGGATTACCTTTATCGTGACTCGCTTCATGCGGGAGTGCCATACGGGAGAAATTTCGACTCCGCGCGCCTGATCGGCAGCCTCTGTTTGAATGATGAAGGTGACCGGCTGGCCATTACGAGCAAAGGCCGGACCGCGGCGGAATTGATGGTCTTCGCGCGTTACGTCATGTTCAGTGAAGTCTACTGGCACCATGCCGTCCGGAGCGCAACCGCGATGCTCCAGCGCGGCTACTATCACTGGCAGTCGAATTCCGGCCCGGAGGAAATATCGGAAATCGTTTCGATGGACGAAAACCGGTTTGTGTCTGCATTACTGGAGCATCCGTCGTCGTCGTCCATGATTGCAAGGATTTTCGGGGCCAAAAGACGACTGTACAAACGGCTTGCCAACTACAGCTATCTCGACAACAGGCCGGTTTATCAGTCGCTTGCGCGACGGCCGTATCAGGAGCTCCTGAAGTTCGGCCGAATAATCAGCAAGCGCCTTCGATCAGAAACCGGCGTTCCACTTGAAGACGACTCGGTACTGATTGACGCGCCGCCAGCAACTCTGGAAGTGCAATTCAACGTTGATGTCTTCTATCGCGACGAAGGAATCTATCGCCCGCTTGGTGATGTTTCTCCCGTCGTGAAGACTCTTGCTCAGGAGCAGTTCGATTATCTCGTCAAGCAAGTTCGAGTATTTGTTGCACCCGAGTTTGCTTCTGCGATCAGGTCCAATGTGTCGGCGGAACAACTCCAGCAATTGGTGCTGGCAGCTACCGAGACAGAATAGGTTCACGGCGTTTTCGTTATCTCTAGGGCCAGAGGCAAATAGCGCTGTGGAAGTAGTGGGGTTAGCGAACTCAACTTTGAGGTCTCTTCAACGCAAATGTGTCTGTAGACAGGGATTAATTCTCATCACAACGCCTTATTAAATTGCAAGCGTAGCCGCGGCATTAGCAAGCTGTTCTTGTATTTAATAGCCACAATCCTTCCAATATCCGGTGGGAATCTTGTTACGCCTCATGATGGATCGTACCGGCTATGAAGAGTTCTGCGCGCCGCAACACCAGACGCCCCCTTCCGGGCTATCAGTCTCTTGAAGCTCGGCGCTTGCTCGCTGCGGATCTTCCCGCCGCGGCTCCAGTGCCCAATACGTATTTGAACAGTACGCCTGCGCAGTCCTATTCTCACGCGATCGTTGGCAACTACCGTCGCGACTTTGCTGATGTATTGTCGGGCAGCAACGAGCAATGGCAGTACCTCTGGAACGCCCCGGATGACTGGTCCACCAACAACAATGGAGATCAGGATACGAATCCCGTTGGTGTGACAAACACCTACATGCCATTGTCTGTCAATGATCGTGTTTTCCGTCCGACGGGCACGCAAGTACCGAATGCTGCTTCCGGGCACCTGTTCCTCACCAATCGCGGGGGACACACCGGAATTCATGCAGGGCTATCCACCACCAATGCCCATGACCGGTATGCAGTAACCGCGTTCGAAGTAGCGAATGCTGGATACTTTTCGATTCAAGATAGTTTTCTAACCAAGAACAGGCCCGGAGGTGACGCAATAGAAGTCGTCGTTCACCTGGATGATGGCAGAATTCTCAACAGGATGACCACTCAGGCGGGTGCTGACTATCGGATTGAATTCGATACCAACCTCGGCTTTCTCGAAGCTGGAGAAACGATTTACGTCGGTGTCGGCGCAGAAGGTGACCATTTACAGGACCGGTTCATCTGGAATTTTTCAATCGCAAGATATGAGGGAAGTGTAGCCGGGCATTTCAGCTCTGATTTTTTCGATGGAAAAGGTGATGGGGGAGCCTGGGGCCTGCTCTGGAACTCGCCGGAAGGTTTTCCAGACAGCAATGATGACTCGCGTGGGCTGATCGGTCGCTCTGATGAATATCATCCGCTGGTTTTCAATGGATCAACAGCGACTCCCGGCTACGGTGCCACAAATTTCGGAGACGTTGCGGAACTTTACTTTGATCAGCAACCCGATGATCAGCAGCCCAATCGTCAGTCGATTGTTTCGGGGCATCCCGGATCAGCCGGCATGGCAACCAACAGCGATCGCTACGCCATTGTTGCGTTTACCGTGGATAGTTCAGGCTACTATTCGATTACCGATAGCATCCTGCGTGCGACGGGAACTTTTGGCAACGGAATTGAAATCCTCGTTCACAACGAATCCGGTGAAACAACGCATCATGATTTGATAGCCGTTCAGCAAAACCACAGCTTTGACCATTCTCTTGGCTTCATGAACGCGGGCGAAAGTCTGTACGTCGCTATAGGGGCTGATGGCAACGACCTCGACGATCATTTCGAAATCGATTTTCGTGTCGTTTCGGGTGCCGGTCAGTGGTCTTCCCTCGTATGACCGGTCGTAAGTCCAGCTTGGGCTCATTGGTGCATAGATCGGCGTACCTCAAAAACCCGACAATCTTTC
>JBCCFB010000397.1:0-4140 GCA_039029995.1 Planctomycetota bacterium | reverse complement strand
GGGACTTCGCTGATGGACGAATCGACCCAGATCGGCCCCAAATTGGTGCCGTTGCGGGCCGTCGTCGCGCATTTCATTCGCATCCTCAAAGCGCGCGCTGAGGCGCGACTCGACGGCGAGCTCAAGCACGTCGTACAGGGGCGGCCGGCGCATTTCGTGGATGGCGACGACGCGGCTGACCGACGCGCCCAAGGTGCTCTGGAATCTGAGTTGCGAGAGGTGGGCTTCGAATCGGTCGAGTTCGAATTCGAGCCGGTCGCGGCCGCGCGTCACTTCGAAGCCCTGGTGGCGAAGGAGACGGTGGCTCTGATCGCGGACATCGGCGGTGGCACATCCGACTTCTCGTTGGTCAAGATTCAACCGTCAGTCGGCTGCGAGGTTTTGGCAAACCATGGGGTACGCATCGGCGGCACAGACTTCGACCAAAAGTTGAGCCTTAATGCCGTCATGCCGTTACTTGGGCACGGTGAGAAGTTGTCTGGAAGTGGTCTGGTTGCGCCTACTTGGATGTACGTCGATTTGGCGACCCCCTCGCGTATCGCCCTGCTTTACGATCGCCGCCAATTCTTGGACATCCAGTCGATCACCGAGACGTCTCGCCATCGTGAGCCTTTCGCGCGATTGCGAACCGTGATTCGAGAGCGAAGTGGTCATCGGATCGCGAGCGCCGTGGAAGCGGCAAAGATCAGCCTTACCGATGCTCCACGTGCTGACGTGAACTTAGATTTCATTGAAGCCGATCTACGGGTCGAGGTTGACGTCAAAACGCTAGCCACCTCGATCGTGGATCCACTTAGCGTTCTGGGTGATGGTTTAGACGAGTGCTTGCGACTGGCTGATGTCGAAGCGAGCGATGTGCCGCTGGAGGCCGGCGACCACGCTGTAAACGATAATCCGGCCGAACCCATCTGCATTGCTCTTCGCAGTCATAATCATTGCTACTGCCGGGGCGGCAACGAACAGGAAGCCAATCAGATTGACCGTCAGTGCGTACCCCAGCAGCCAGATTCGAAAAGGCAGAATCTGTGCCTGTACTTCTTCTGTGATATTGGCTTGCGCAATCCAACCCTGCGAAACGGTAACGGCGATCGCAACCAGCACGGTCGCAATCATTAAATCCGCAATCGAAAGCGGTTGACTCTGTAACCTTCCGTATGTGTCTTGAAACCTCCAGCCGAAAAACAAACGGAACGCGGCCGGAGGCACCAGTGCGCAGACCCAGCAAACGTAGGCTGACGCAATGTAGCCCATGAACTCCTCAACCGTGGAATTCAAGCCCAGCAGCATCGCGAACACGGCACCGATTGTTCCCAGGATTATCAGCGCTACTGTGACATGAGTCAGCCGGATGATGATCTTTCCCGGGCCGAACGCTGTCCAGATTGCCAACAGCGAGAAAACAGATAGCACCGTCCAAAGCGAAACGGCCACGGCGATAATACTTCCGAAGGAAAGAATGAGACCTGCTGAGAGCATCAACACGAAGGTGACCAGAATGGTGATCAACGCGTGACCGATTTTCATCTGGTTTTTCGGGATGCCCGGCTTTTCGACAAAAGGCGAGTTTTCGAATTTGCCGGCGCTGACTGGCAATGGTGAAAGCTCCGGAAGACGAGGCGGCTGCGGCTGTTTCGCCTCGAACTCGTCGGTGCGTTCAGTGCCTGCGCCGCTTTCCATGCGCGATGCATTTTGTTCTTCGGGAACGGACGACGGATTATTCTGCCCGGGGCGTTCGGATTCATCTGGCATGTGAATGTCTCCCGTCAACAGGCAATCAGCGTTTTCCGCCTCTCGGCCCCAGTTCAATTACGCGCAGATTTGAAAACTCACCATTCGTGATTTCAGCCTTCATCAGCGTTCGCACAAGATGATCACCGTAGTTCCCGGCCGCTCCCGGGTTTACGACGATGATGCCGCCACGTTTCTCATCGGTATCAACCCGGAGGATGTGCGAGTGGCCGTAGACAAGGACATCGGGCGGAGCCTGATCCAGAATTTCACGCACGCGCGGGTTGTATCTGCCCGGGTAGCCGCAGATGTGAGTCATTAACACGTCAACGCCGCCAATCTCAAATCGGAGATCTCGTGGATACCGGTGACGAATGGGAGAATCGTCGATGTTGCCGTAAACCCCGCGGAAGGCTTTGAGTCCCTCAAGCTCATCGGCGACTTCAATTGCCCCGAAATCTCCCGCGTGCCAGACTTCGTCACAGTCAGCAAACGCCTTCAGGACCAGAGGGTCGAGAAAACCGTGCGTGTCAGAAATCAAGCCGATCTGCATGTTGTTCGCCAGAGCATCTCATTGGAAAAAAACGTCTCGTCCAATATAAACGGTTCTACATCGTCTGCGAATTCCTGAACTCATTGCGTTCACCATAACTGCCACTATGCCACCACTCGTTACGCTTCAAGACGTCAGCATCGGATTCCGCGGACCTTCACTTCTTGATGAAGTCAGTTGTCAGATCGAATCGGGGCAGCGAATTGGTCTGCTAGGGCGAAACGGAGCAGGTAAAACTACGTTGATGCGGATGATCAACGGTCAGGTCGAACCTGACTCAGGCAATATCCACATCGCATCAGGCGTGAAAATCGCATTTCTCCAGCAGGACGTTCCACAGGATCTTGCCGGACCGGTCCGGGATGTTGTTGAAACCGGGGTCGATGATGACAACATCGAAGAGTGGGAGCGCACGACTCGCGTCGAAACGATCCTCAGCAAAATGAACATCGTTGGCACCCTGTCAGTAGAAAACCTGTCTTCGGGAATGAAGCGGCGTGTGCTGCTTGCAAAGGCCCTCGTGAATCAGCCTGACCTGTTGTTGCTGGATGAGCCGACCAACCATCTCGACATCGAAGCGATCGACTGGCTGGAAGAGTTTCTGCTCAAACTGCCTGCGTCGCTGTTGTTTGTGACGCACGACCGGATGTTCCTTCGTCGAATTGCTTCGCGCATCCTGGAGATTGATCGAGGTCGGCTGTTTGACTGGACTTGCGACTACGATACTTTTCTCAAGCGAAAAGAGCAGGCTCTGGCGGCTGAGGAAAAAGCCAACGCGCTGTTTGACAAACGGCTGGCCGAAGAAGAGGCCTGGATACGTCAGGGCATCAAAGCGCGACGGACGCGAAACGAAGGTCGAGTTCGCGCACTCAAAGAGATGCGCAGAGAGCGCGCCGACCGGCGTGAAAAAACCGGCGTCTCCAATCTGCAGATCCAGGAAGCAGAAAAAAGCGGCCGTATGGTCATTGAGGCCAAAGACCTGACGTACAGCTGGGATACAACGCCGATCGTCAGCGGATTCACGACGCAAATCATGCGTGGAGATCGCATCGGAGTCATCGGTCCCAACGGCGTCGGCAAATCGACTCTGCTGAAACTTCTACTGGGCAAACTGAAACCCGACAGCGGAAGCGTTCGCACGGGAACAAACATCGAAATCGCCTACTTTGATCAGCTGCGCGAACAGCTGGACGAGAGCAAAACTGTGATCGATGATGTCGGCGACGGCAATGACACGGTTAAGATCGGCGAAACGAAAAAACATGTGCTTGGATACCTGCAGGATTTTCTTTTCACTCCCGAACGTGCGCGAACCCAGATCAAGTTTCTATCCGGTGGTGAACGCAACCGCATCCTGCTGGCCAAGCTATTTACCCGGCCGGCAAACCTGCTGATCATGGATGAGCCGACCAATGATCTGGATTCAGAAACGCTGGAACTACTTGAAGAAAGGCTGTCCTCATTCAGCGGGACGTTGCTGCTGGTTTCTCACGATCGCGAGTTCCTGAACAACGTTGTTACTTCGACGATTGTGTTTGAAAACAGTAACGTCAAAGAGTACGTTGGCGGCTACGACGACTGGCTGACGCAGCGACCGCCACCACCTGTCGTTGAACCGCCGAAGAAAGAAAAGAAGTCTGTCGCTCCGATAGCAATCGCGGCTGACGCTCCTCGCAAGTTGAAGTACAAGGAAAAGCGTGAGCTGGAGGAGTTGCCGGAGAAGATTGAGTCACTTGAAAGCGAGATTGCAAAGTATCACGAGCGGATGGCTGATCCCGGATTCTACAAATCAACCGGCGATGAGATTGCAAAGACGACTTCCGAACTCGAAGCGCTTCAGTCTGATCTGGATCAGGCGT
>JBCCFB010000396.1:0-4171 GCA_039029995.1 Planctomycetota bacterium | reverse complement strand
TGAAAGTACGCAAGTATGCAGTGCTGCAGTCGTGCGTAGTGCTGACGATTTTTTTAGCCAGGCAGTTCCCCTTGACTTTTTAAAGGCAACAGACCCCCTTGAATGCTACCTGCGGTTCAACCGGCGAGCCCTGAGCCATCTGCCAATGCCCCCATTGCGCACTGGCGCACTACAGTTGTCGACGACAGGTGGGTCATTCAAGTCTAAAGTCAAATAAATCCTCGCAATAATGGTTTCTCTGCACATACCTAGGCATTGAAAGTAGCTATCGTTAGGGTACCAGTTTCAATGTACCCTGCAACATGCAAGCAACCCTTGCTAGTCACCCGACCTCTATTCTGTACCCAACCGATAGAGCAAACAACAAATGACACATAACAAAAACAGAAGCGACAGAACAGACACCAAAGTAGGAACAGTTCGGGAAACGATTGGAACGCCGTATCGCTCCGGTGACCTGTGCATCTCGAGCAGGTAACTGCGTGAAGGCAAAATCGGAATGCCCGACTGGAAACGGCTCCTCGGGAATATCGAGGCCGCGTGGATCCATTTGAGCACGCGCGATGTTCAGCAGGTCCGTCAACCGTTCATGAACCTCAGGAAAATTTTCACTGACAACCGTTGTCTGGCCGGGATCCTCAGCCAGATGGAAAAGGTTCCCATCGTTGTCGAGGCGGAAATCCTGGTTGCGCAGGCTTGCGCGGCCTTTCCAGAAAGTTACTATTTCGCGATCAACAAGCGGGGCAGCCTCATCAAGAACAAACGGTTTCAGGCTGATGCCGTCCAGAGGATTTCGAGGTTCAACTTCCAACTGGCAAAGGTCAACAAGCGTGGGCAATAAATCGATCGCGCCTGCCAACTGCTGGACACGTGTTCCTGGTTCAATTGTGCCATTCCATTGCATCAAGAGAGGCGAACGCACTCCTCCTTCGTCGGTCGAGCCCTTGCGACCTTTGAGTCCGCCGTTGAATCGCAATCCATTGGGCCCGTTGTCGCTGAAATAGAGCACGATCGTTTCTTCGGCGATATTCAAATCGTCGAGCGTCGTCAAAACACGACCGACGTTCCAGTCAATATTCTCGCACATCGCCAATGCCGCTCTGGTGTGAAACAGGTTTTCCCGCTCCGGTTTGGAGCTTCTGAGAGTGATCTCTTTCTCTTCAAAACGCTCCCAGTAAGCGTCTGGCACCTGCATGGGTGAATGAGGCGTGTTGTACGGCAAATAGACAAAAAACGGTTGATCTTGGTGTTGCTCGATGAAGCTGATTGCCTTTGAGGTGAAATCGTCAACGACAAAGCCTTCGCCGCGCACGAGTTGTCCGTTGTGTTCCAGTATTGGGCTGAAGTAGTTGCCCCAATGTCCGGAACAAAAACCGTAGAATTCGTCGAACCCACGGCCAAGCGGATGATACGGATACTGCATTCCGTTGTGCCATTTGCCGAAAGCGGCCGTTGCGTAACCCGATTCCCGGAAAAGCTCTGCGACCGTCTGTTCACCCAGCGCCATACGTTCACCACCGGCTGATGTGGATACGACTCCCGATCTTGCACTGTATCGGCCTGTCAGAAATTCCGCGCGAGTCGGGGAACAGACGGGGCAGACCAGAAACGTCTCAAACAATGCTCCGTTGCGGGCCATCGAATCGAGATGGGGAGTTTCAAGATCCGGATTCCCCTGGAATCCATAGTCTCCGAACCCCTGATCGTCGGCGAGAAACACAATGACGTTCGGCTGCTGTTTATCCTGGGCCGCGTGTGTCGTCGACGTGTTGCCCAAAAGAGCGACAATCAGCCAGACGCCTGCGACCAAATTCGTCAAAAGTCTATCCATTTCACTGGTCCAATGGCTCGGGCATACGGGCTCCCATTTCCTGTTGCCACGCTTCAAGCATGGTTATCAGTTCTCGCGTCTTTTGCGGATTCATTTCTGCAAGATTCTGCTGCTCACCGGGGTCTTCGCTGAGATTGAAGAGTTCGACCTCTTCATGGTGGTAGTGATTGATCAACTTCCAATGACCATCACGAACGGAAGCCCCGGGGCACCACGCTGATCCGTGATAATGGGGGTAGTGCCAGAAAAGAGCCCTTGATTCGATATCAGCTCGCCCAGACATCAGAGGAACAAGGGACACGCCGTCAGCGTGTAGATCCGGCCTGAGTTCGATCCCGGCCAAGTCGAGCATCGTTGGAAAAAAATCCATACTGACCATCGGTGTGTCTGTTACTGAACCCGGTCTTGTGACGCCCGGGGCGCGGATGATGGTCGGCTCACGAACACCGCCCTCATAAAGCCACCCTTTTCCACTTCGCAGCGGAAGATTGCTGGTCGGGCCGATCCGGTCACCACGCAAAGTGCACAGACCTCCATTATCGGAGAAGAACATAACGACGGTGTTATCGCTCAACCCGGATTCCTCAAGCTTTGCCAGAATGGCCCCGACACTGTCATCGACTGCGGCAATCATCGACGCGTAGGGCGCTGAGTCCTGCCGGTCCCGCGACGATCCGTCGTGCTCAGGTATCCGGCCGGTCTGTCCGGTCAACGTCTGCTCTGCCCGCTCGGTGAAGTGCTCGATTCTTTTTTCATAGGGAGTTATCGGTGTGTGGACGTTGTAGTACGAGAGATACAAGAGAAACGGTTTATCATTGTCACGCGAAGCGATGAAGTCGATGGATTCCCGGGTCAGTCGTTCGGTCAGATACTCGCCGTCCTCGTTTGCGTCCAGGGTCGGATTAGTCCACGGAGCATAGTAGCCACCGGGCGGCGAACCTTTCGAGTTGCCACCGATGTTGAAGTCGAACCCCTGGTCAAGCGGCCAATGTCCCTCGTCACCCAGATGCCACTTGCCCGCGAAAAAAGTCTGGTAGCCGTTCTCGCGCAGAACTTCGGCGATCGTTACTTCTTCCAGCGAAAGATTGTCACGATCGTGCACGTGTTTGAATTTTGCATCGTCTCTTCGCTCAGCGCGTGCTCCGGGAATCCAGTCGGTGATGTCTACCCTGACAGGGTGGCGTCCCGTCATGATACTCGCGCGCGTCGGCGAACAAACGGGACAGGCTGCATAGCCGTTTGTAAACTTCATCCCTGATTCGCAAAGCGAGTCGATATTCGGCGTCTGGTAAAAGCTGCTCCCGAAGCAACCGACATCTGCCCAGCCGAGATCATCGACGAGAAAAAAGACAAAGTTCGTCTTGTTTTCTTCGTCAGCGTTTGATTGTCCCCGCGCAGGTAACGCCGAAATCGTCATCAGCATCAACGCGACAACCAGCTTCGTCCCGTGAATCATATTCAAAGCTCTTTCAAATTCGTTTCTTCTTTTCCGCGTTACCAGATTTTCCACCACGGTTTTTCAGGCTTGCCGCCGTCCTGATCAATCATCTGGTTCAGCACAGAGAGAGCTTGCTGCATCGTTGCGTCGCTCACACCAAGATCAGGAACTACACATGGAAACAGGCTGACCTGAGTCCAGTCGATTTGTTCTTCTCCATGCTCTTCAAGAATTCCTATGATCGCCTGGGCCTCCGCGTTGTACCAGCAAAGTTGTTCAAACTCGCCCTGTGGCATTGATTCCGACAGCCTTCCCGCAATGGCTCGCGCACGAGTGAAGGCAGGCATCGATATCAGCGGGACGCCGGCCTGCACCTGCCCGTTTTTCCGGGCGCGAATTATGTGCTGGGCAAATTCAACCCCGTACGGCTCGAAAAAGAATCGGCTGAACGCGATGGTGGAAATCGACTCAACAGCGTGCACCAGTTCCGGATGAAAGCCACGCTTTGTCATGTCGGCTTCCAGAGCATCAGCATTTGCAAATCGCGAGAAGTTGGTAGCAAAGTACGTGATCGTTTTCTCGAGTGCATTTCGATTGGAGATAACACGTGAGTTTTTTGGAAACTCAAATACCGCATATCTCGTCACGTATCCAGCCTGCGGTGCTGGAATTCCTGCATCCCAATGAGGTTCGCGAAACGACACTTCATGGCCATCAATCTCCATTTCGCGCAGCCAGCCGGCAGTGCCCTGTGCCTGGATCGTAGCCTTTACGAGATGTACGTGCCTGGGAGCGGCCGCTTGAGCGGAAAATTGAAACCATGGTTTTGAGTCATCCAGGTGAGACAAGATTTCATCACCGAACCCGCGAGCAAACGCCGGGCCCACGAACGCCCGCAAGTT
>JBCCFB010000395.1:0-4211 GCA_039029995.1 Planctomycetota bacterium | reverse complement strand
TGCTGCCTTTGCTGCGACTGCCGCGTCCGATTCAAAATCCTGTTTTTCCCCCCAGCCATTGAAGTTGAAATCGACGATTGCTTTTTTTCCCGATTGATTGAGCACGAACACCGGTCCGAAATCGCGAATCCAGATGTCGTTAAGCGGGCA
Organism: Planctomycetota bacterium; assembly: GCA_039029995.1. Lineage (GTDB taxonomy): Bacteria > Planctomycetota > Planctomycetia > Pirellulales > Pirellulaceae > Mariniblastus. Next base: position 4,061 of record JBCCFB010000395.1, on the reverse strand, counting down.
CGGAAACATGTAGATGTTGTCGAGCGATTCAAAATACTCTGTCGACAACGCAATTTCTTCTTCGCGAAGACAGAGTACGACCGGTTCAAATCGCGCCACGGTTTGAGCAATCGAAGCAAGGTTCCGGCGAACCTCATCGATAAGTGAATCGCCCCAGACTTTTTCGTCGGGACCGAATGCTATCCAGGTGCATTGATGCGGCGCCGATTCGTCCGGCATAAACCATCGGCTCACAGGTTCATTCCCGGGTTGTTGCTGGTTTCCGGAGCAGCCTGCAAGCGATAAGCAAAACGGCAGGCCGGCAGCGAATTTGATGAAATGGCGACGATCCGGCATCGATGCCCCGGCGGTCAAGGTGCAGAAGAGGATTAAGCAGTAATAAGAACGCCCGGGCAAACATTGGTCAACGACAGTCGCTCAAACGATTCGAAATTGGCGCGGTAACACTCGAATGTTGCCGGAATGGCAACAATTCGACGCGCTGGTGGCCAACGCTAAATCAGATTCTTGCGCTTCACAGCACAGGCGTCTAAGGCGCCGATGCCCGATGCGAGAAACGGGATCGTGCTTGACAGCCCTGGAACTTTGTCGTCAGTCGTCATAACAGCAAACGATCAGGCTCCCGAAACCAACTTTCGTTGTGTCGCCCCTTCGGGGCTTGTTTTTTGTTGGGCTGTGAACCGGTGGCTGACGCCACCGGTCAATAATCCGATTAACACAAGCCCCAAAGGGGCGACACAAACAACGGTCTGCAAAACGTTTCTTGCAACTCAGTCCCACCACCAGTGTGCGCCCTGCGAGTTGAGAACCTGACGCAATCCATCAGCCATTCTTGCATCAACCTCTGTGTTAGCGGCAACACTCCATCCGTCAATATCAACGCCGCCGGAGACCGTAACGATCCATCCTCCGCGCCCTCGCGCATAGCTGACCTGGGGCTCGGTAAATCTGGGAACGTCATACTGCGCCAGTTCAATCTGATCATTGTGGCGAAGCACTGTTGACTCGAATCCGGCCTTTTCAAACAGCTGGTAACGGTTGATCAGAGCGGCCACGACAGTGAGGTCCATGCAGTTACGAAGCTTTCCAAGGACCGGCAACTCAACTGATAGTTGTGTGTAGTGCTCACTAAAGTCTTCTGCCCATCGCTCAGCGATCGGGTTTGCCTGAATCGTTTCGACTTTTTCACCTTCTGAATTCAAGACATCGCCTGCCGTCATTGCACGAACTCCCTGACCTCGAATCTGCCACGCAAGTCCGTCTTCATCGCGAAGTACCGGCTGATAGTCAGAAGCCAGCCACCAGCGGGGAGAAACGTTAGATGCGTTACGCCGGTTCGACCGCTGCATCAACTCGAGGTAGCTGTTGACTCCGCGAACCGGCGACTCTTCCAGGTGCATGCCCAGTCGTTTCAGCATCAGGTCTGAAGCAATCAGCGTGCGCGCAAAATGGCTGTGCGGTTGAATTCCACTGAATGTGACTTCGAAGTTCCCGATCGCCAGCCGCATTTGTTCAAGCGATTGTTCATTCGGCTCAACGTTTCCACTGTTTAGAAATTCGTAATAGCGTTGGAGACCATCCGGAGTCGCGTCCATCGAACACGTTACGCCTTGAATCGACTGATCAGGAGTCGTCCTGAGCGCAGTGATGAGGTCGCAAAGATCGACAACAGGCAGGCCTGTCGTGTCTCCAACGACAAAACCCTCTTCATCTGCATGCCAGCCCTCAGCAGGGCCAGCCAGAATAATGTCGCCTGCTTCCTGGTCGACAAGCACAAATTCGATTCGCTGTAGACCGGCGAGATACAGGACTTCACTTGAAAGCGGAAGGCCCGCGTCGCGCAGCCTTGTGACTTCCTGTTCAAGCTTTTTCAGTGAGACTTTGCGCAACTGACTTTGCTTTCTCGCCGACGGAGAAATTGGTCCGACAGCCGGTGCACTTGCGGCCGTAGAGCCGAACTGGCTGAGCCTGCCTGTGGAGTCGATTTCGGTGCGTGTTACCACGCCATCGGGGTCGATTGAGATTCCACCGATGACGGCTCCACTTGGTCCGACCACGGGGATCACGGCCGTTACGAACGGTCGTCCGCCACCTGAGAAAATCTGAGCCGTCAGAAACGGTGTGAAAAGTAACAACTGGCAGAGAAAGCAGGCCAGAAGTGTTGGCATGAACGCCGGCAAAAACCCTCGCAACAACAAAAACCCTGGTAACAACGAAAATTCTGGCAACAACATAGCGCGTCCGAGCCGACGCGCAGGCTTCTTCGAGAAAGAAGTCATCGCAACTGTTCCTTTTGCTGATCTGCCCCATCAGCAGCGCATCGTCGATGATCTATCCATGAAGTTGTTCTTGAGCTGCTACGCACAAGCTAACGGATCAGTAGTTCTCCGGCAAACATTTCTTGTCCCATGCCGTCATTCGGAATCGACTTTCATCATTCCGCAAACTGCGCAAGTTTCTTTCTGCAAGTGAGTTTGGAAGTCAATGGATATCGAGACGCATTTCTCACAAGAACTCGAACTACACGACGAATCATTTTGTATGACAAACAATCAGGATTCGATCGCGCTTCCACTGATCCGCTTCGGCTTCATTTCGGCTGGAATTCTTGCGCTCTATATCTCGATTGCGGATTTCATTCCAAACATTGTCGGGCTTTCAATGCTAGCGCTGCTGGAGCCAGTCCCGGATCAGATTTCGTTTCTGGTATCAGTTGCGATAGCTCCCTGCATTCTTTTGTTCCTCGCATACAAGCTGATTCGAAACTCTGATCAACTCGCGCGCAAACTCGTACCGGAGGGGTCGAATGATGTCAGCACAATAGAAGCAGCAATCTACCGCGTGATACTGACTGCTTGCGGCGTCGTAGTTTTGTCGTGGGCCTTGCCGCAAATCGGCCAGGTCCTGTCCAACATCATTGTGACTCAGCAGGAAGACTATCCTCCCGAGTTTCGCGGCATGTTGACGGAATCGAACTGGGGAGGCATTGTTTATTTCTGCATCCAATCCGCGATCGGCGCCTATTTGATCTGGGGTGCGCCGCATCTGGTGAAATGGCAGGTTGATCGCGCTCACGGGGAAGCGGGCGAGACGGAATGATCAGGTTGACATATTATTGCCGCAAAATAGGCCGGCAACTGGGTAGCCAGGACCGCTTCATAGAGCCGGGGTGGCCAGAAAAGAAAACCGTGCAAGTTGTCAGATGGCTGACGAGAGGGGGGGAGTTTTTGTGTCGGCCTTTCAGGCCTTTTATCAAATGGGTTGCTTTCCGGTGGCTGTCGCCACCGGCATTTCTTGTTTCGGCCCTTCGGGCCTGGAGGGGAGCTGTCCTGGTTGCTCGCACCTGAAAATGTTGGTGTCGTCTGCCAGCGGCGTTGCGGCCGGCCCAAACTTTGGCGTATAAGGCTCGAACACTGGGTAGACGGTACATCGAGAGTCATTTCCCGCGAGACATCAGGCTCGAAGGGCCGGCACAATCATTGCCGGTGGCGTGAGCACCGGTTGTTTGCCCACAGAACTTGCAAGGCTAAAAGGGCCGATAATCGAGAACCGTTGACGCGAGACGTCAGGCCCGAATGGCCGGCACAATCATGCCGGTGGCGTGAGCAGCGGTTGTTTGCCCAAAGAACCCGCAAGGCTAAAAGGGCCGATAATCGAGAACCGTTGACGCGAGACATCAGGCCCGAAGGGCCGGCACAATCACTGCCGGTTGCGTGAGCATCGGTTGTTTGCCCACTGAACCCGCAAGGCTAAAAGGGCCGATAATCGAGAACCGTTGACGCGAGACGTCAGGCTCGAAGGGCGGGCACAATCACTGCCGGTGGCGTGAGCACCGGTTGTTTCTCCACAGAACTCGCAAGGCTTAAAGGGGCCGGTAATCGAGAACCGTTGTCGCGAGACGTCAGGCCTGAAGGGCCGGCACAATCACTGCCGGTTGCGTGAGCATCGGTTGTTTGCCCACAGAACCCGCAAGGCTAAAAGGGCCGATAATCGAGAACCGTTGACGCGAGACGTCAGGCTCGAAGGGCGGGCACAATCACTGCCGGTGGCGTGAGCACCGG
>JBCCFB010000394.1:0-4225 GCA_039029995.1 Planctomycetota bacterium | reverse complement strand
TGTCCTCCGCCTCTCTGTCCTCCGCCTCTCTGTCCTCCGCCTCTCTGTCCTCCGCCGCGGTTTCCACCGCCGTTATTTCCAACTCGCAGCTGCTGAACATTTGAATTCTGAACTCGCATCTGCTGTCCGCCGCCGTTTCCGCTCCGGCCACCGGGTCGGCCTTGAGCCTCCGCTGTGTCAGCTGCCATCAGGCCGGCTACAACTGCGACCATGAGCAACAAACCTGAACGAACGTTGTTTCTGAGATTGAATTTCATCTTTGTGTCTCCTTGCTTGAAGTGGTGTGTTTCCGGAGTTGACTAACCCCGACACTTGAATAAGCGGAGATCTGGAAATTCTGTTACAGAAGGATTTTCGACTCGGAAAAAGCCTTGCAAACGCGGGCTTTTCTGGCGAAAACCACAACTAGCCTGCCGCAGCCGTATCAACGATCCGGACAATTTTTGCGGCCAATTCTGCCCGCAAAGGCTCAGCCCTTCGCGCGACTTCCCGCTGCATTTGCTCGTATTCGACCCGGCCTTCAGCGGTTTCAATTCGAATCGGATCGTAGACCGCCCCGTCAAGATCCTGATAGCCGGTCAAGTCATAAGGACTTGCCCGCATATCTATCGCGCGGGCGAACATTGCCAGCTCAAAACATCGAAGAAGCAAATCGCTACCGATCCACGGCATCGCTTTAAACGCCCATTTGTAGATATCCATATTCGCATGAATGCAGGCAGGCTGTTCCAGAACGGGCCGAAGTTCCATCGTCGGCTGATGTCGATTCATTGGCCGCGCATCGTCTGCAAAAAAACGAAATGCATCGAAGTGTGTACATGTCAGCGGTCGTGATTCCACCAGCTGATCAATCTCTTCCTGGCTCAGCCTGAACTTTGTCGTTTTCTCGTGGCGCACTTCTTCGCCGCGATAGACCATTGCCCACTCATGCAGCCCCAGACATGAAAAGTTCGGCCGGCGGCCGGCTGTTTTGTTGAGCAATTCCGCAATCCAGCGAAGCCGTGAGGTTTCCTTGTCGCTGATCAATTCTTCGTTCAGGCGCAGATCGGAGCCTTCAGCAATGTAGCTGGAGTCTTTCACGAGTTCTTTGCATGACGCGGCACCTTCCAGTAGCACCCCGGCTGACGGATACCATCGCTCGAGTCTCGCTGGCGAGTACTGATAGTAGATGAACAGAAAATCATGAACCGGATGAGATCTGCCTTCGCGCCTGCGTTTGCGGAACGGGACTGTCCATTGCTGCACGGCAGTGCTGTGCAGCATGCGCTGTTCTTTCCAGGCGTTTTCAGTAAGTCGTCTTATTTCCATCTAACGATTCGCGATTCAATGCCCCGGCGATCCACATCAGCTCTTAATCGGAACTTCATATTATTCCCTTATGGTTGCGATTGTTAAGCGGTGCCTGACGATCGAAATTCAGGTCCATCGCATGCAACTTCAATTGGAGCCTCATTCATGATTCGCATTAAAACACTGCTTCTTGGTACCACGCTGGCCTGCCTGTTCTCACTGCCCGTTTGTGGACAAGTCGTCTGCTTCGACTTTACAGGAGGTACAACCTCCCCCCATCATACCGATCTTGATGAAGTGCTTAGCGGTTCGACAACGCTTGGAACAACTACGATGACAGTGACGGCAATTGCTTCCGTCGGAATTCCCGAACTGAACTTTGATGCAACCGATGGTATCGGTGTCAATATCACCGACAACACGGCTGATGAGAACGACAAGCTCGACGCCGCGGTTGCAGATGAGAGCATTGAATTCTCTTTCAATGAGCCGGTGACTGTTTGCGATCTCTATTTTGACGGCTTGGGCTGGGGCAGTTCAACTGACTATGAATACGCTGATGTTCTGGTTAACGGCAGCTACCTTGCGACTCTCCTCGACACGGATACCGATGCCACAACGGCTGCACAGCACGCAAACCCGATTATTTCAGCACCAAGTGACGAGTTTACCGGGCTGACGATCTCGCTCGCCATAGGAGACGTGCTGACGATCGAGTATTTCGAGGTCGGCGCCAACAATGGATTCCGAATCGAGAAAATCGGTGTTGAACCTGCAACTAGCGGTGTCATCACCGTTGCCCCGTCGTCGTTTACCCGCACACGCGGTGATCTGGTAAGCGGTTCAGAGATTGAACTGGCAGAAAGCGATAATGTAGACCTGTCGCTTCAGCGTCGTGGCGTTGATATCCAGAGCATCACTCAGTTCGAAGTAAAAGGAACCAGCCCGTTCGCAGTTCCATCCGATATCGAAGTTACCCTCGAGGGCTCAGTATTTGCTCGCTCTACCGTCAATCAGACGATTGAAGCGTTTAACTACAATGCCCAGACCTGGGACCAGATTGATGTACGTGCAGCAGTACGCCTGACTGACAGCGTCGTTACGGTTCCTATTGGACAGGCAGCCTCAGATTACGTGGAACCTGGAACGAACTGCATTGAGCTGCGAATTACCTACCAGTCTTTAAACCAGCGCCAGCGATTCTCATCCAATACTGATCAATTGATCTGGACAATCACCCAGTAATCTACTGCACGCATTGGCAGCTGAAATTGAAACAAAAGCCGGACCGAACGTCCGGCTTTTTTTGTTGACGAGGTCATGTGAAATAGCGACCTGCGAATCGTGACAAGACAAGGCACGTAAAGTTACAATGACGCGATTAATCCTGTTTTTCGCGGACGACTAGCAATGCCCTCAGCACACCTCGCCATTGATCTTGGAGCAAGTTCCGGCCGTGCAATACTCGGGATCCTGAGTGCTTCGCCAAAAACTCTGCAGATCAAGGAAATCCATCGCTTTGAACATATCGGACTCCCTACGCCTACCGGACCGGTCTGGAACCTGACGGACATCTGGCGGAATATCCTGGAAGGCATGAAGAAAACGGCGGCCTATTGCGTTCAGCAGCATCTGGAATTGGAAAGTATCGGAGTTGATACCTGGGGTGTGGACTGGGCTCTACTCGGAGAAAGCGGCGAGCTGCTCGCGCTGCCACACTGCTATCGGGATCCGCAGAACAATGCGGCGCACACAGAGGCACTTGAAAAACTTGGTGGCTTCCCGTGGCTCTATGAGCGAAGCGGTATACAAGACATGGCCATCAATACGCTGTTTCAAGTTTACGCCCGTTTCAAGGAGGAGCCGCAGCTGTTTGCTGCAGCACGCCACCTTGTTTTCATGCCGGACCTTTTTCACTTCTGGCTCAGCGGCAAGATTTCCGTAGAACGATCGATCGCTTCGACGAGTGCGATGTTGAACGTGGCTAACGGAACATGGGACTACCAGATTTTTGAACGCCTCGGCATGCCGACTCATCTGCTTGGACCGATCATCGACCCCGGAACCCGTCTCGGAACCGTCACTGCAGAAGTCGCCGGCGCGACTGGAGTTCCCTCAACGCTGGCGGTTGTCGCTCCCGCATCACACGATACAGGCTCGGCCGTTGCAGCCGTTCCAGCAGAGACGACGGAAGGCTGGGCGTACCTTTCGAGCGGAACATGGTCGCTGCTGGGAGCAGAACTGTCCAAGCCGAATTGCTCGCAGGCCGCACTTGAAGTTCCGTTTACGAACGAGCTTGGTATCGACGGAACGGTGCGCTTTCTAAAGAACATTACCGGGCTGTGGATGGTTCAGGAACTACGAAGAGAACACAACGAGCAGAATGAGTCGGAAACCGGATTTGCAGAATTGATGCAGCTCGCCGAAGCTGCCGAACCGTGCCGCACTTTAGTCGACCCGTCTTTCGGCGAATTCCTTGCTCCCGGGAACATGGCGGGAAAAATAGCCGCGTTTGCCGAGCGAACCGGCCAACCAGTTCCCGAAACGATCGGGCAATTCGTACGCTGCTGCCTCGAAAGCCTGGCTTTCTGCTATCGGGATGTTCTCGAAAAGATGCAGGAGGTTGTCGGCCAGTCGTTTTCTCAACTGCATGTCGTCGGCGGCGGAAGCAAAAACAGCCTTCTCAACCAGTTAACCGCGGACATTACCGGAATGCAGGTGATCTGTGGTCCAGCGGAAGCTACCGCGATCGGCAACGTCCTCATTCAAGCTATCGGATGCGACCAGCTGGCGGACATCAACGAACTACGCGAGGTCGTTAAGCGCTGCACGTCACCTGAAGTTGTTGTGCCGAACCCCGAGTCAGCGTATCCAGACGCGTTCGGGCGTTATGAGGTGATTTGCGCCAAAGCAGCCTCAACCAATTGATTTCGTC
>JBCCFB010000393.1:0-4239 GCA_039029995.1 Planctomycetota bacterium | reverse complement strand
GACGAAATTAATGAGATTCTGAAGGCAGCGCACGAGAATGATGACTTCGCCAGTGCTCAGTTTCTACAGTGGTTTGTGGACGAGCAGGTAGAAGAAGTCTCCTCGATGGAACAACTGCTTCAGACAATCAAACACTCCGGTGGAATGTTGCTTCTGGTTGAAGACTTCGTTCGCCGGATGCCCCAGCAGGACCCGAATGGGGGCGGCGAATAGATCGGCTACTCAGTGCTCTTTTGCTGAGCTCTCTTGCTGAATGTTTTTTAGCTGGCTGATATTTCTTTTTAAGTCGAGCATGGGTTTTTGCCCGGTTTCATGTCGCAAGCATCACAGAAGGGGCAGGCTGAGGGATCAGCTTCCTCATCGTCTTCCTCTTCGTCGCTGCGAAAACCGATTGTGTCGCGCCATCCGCAATTGGAACACTTCAGTTCCCACGCGTGAATCGTCAGATCTTCTGACTCAAAAAAGTTGTACTTGCATTCCAGCGGACAGGATTCCCGTTCGCTGTCTTTCGGGCACTTTCCACCGGGCGGCTTTGCTGGGATCGTCATCTTTTACTCCCGATAAAGTGCGGCATCAGGTCCCACCCCTGATCAAAAGCGAGCGTGCTTACTGAGGCATTGGTTTCACTGTATGTTTCGTAGTCGTCTGCTTCAATTCCGGAACCGCAGATTGTAAACGGGACATCACCATGAGAGTGGGTTCTCGTTCTGATGAACGTCGGATGATCCGGAGTAACCAGCAGGCGCCACTGATCGAGAGTCTGCAGATGCTCGAGCATTGGAGCGACGATCGCCTCGTCAATGCGCTCAAGAGCCTCGATTTTTTTGTCAACTTTTCCTTCATGCGAGGCTTCGTCCGAGGCTTCGACATGGATGCAAACGATGTCGTAGTCGGCAACTGCTTTGATACCGTAAGCCCCTTTCGCTTCGTAGTCTGTGTCGAGGTAGCCGGTGGCTCCGGGCACCTCGATGCGGTCCCAGCCAACCAGTGTCGCCAGGCCTCGAAGCAGATCGACGGCGGTGATCATTGCGCCTTTTTTGCCGAACACGGATGCAAAGGAGTTCAGTTTCGGTCGTTGTCCGAGTCCCCAGAGCCAGACATTGGTGGCGTCGAGTTTTCCAGACTCCTTTCGAGCCAGATTGACTTCGTGTCCTTCAAACCAATCCATGCTCCGGCTCATCACCTCAGCCAGAAACTGGCTGCCGGCTCCTCGCGGGAAATTGTCTGCGACCGCTTTATCCGTCAGATCGTGTGGCGGTGTCGTTCTAGTTTCGACAGAAAACGGAGCTGCCTCACCGGCTTCGGGACGGTAGACCATCAGATTGCGGTAGCTGACACCGGGAATTAATTCGATACGACGGTCGTCTTCATTCTGCCCGGCCCATTGATCTAGATTTTCCTGAGCCGTTGCAAGCAGGCGGCGGGCTTCTTCGCTGGAAATGTGATTGGCGGTGAAATCCCGCATGATCTGGTCTTTGATGGTTACCAGATTGCAACGAACACACCAGTCATTGTCGCCAAGCTCGATACCCTGAGCCGCAGCTTCCAAGGGAGCACGGCCGGTAAAATTTTCGACCGGGTCGTAACCAAGCAGGCTCATGTTGGCGACGGCCGAACCCGCGGTGAGATGGAGCGGCGTGTGGTTGGCGCGTCCGACAACACCGGCCGTTGCGACCTGATCCATCGCCGGTGTATCAGCCGCTTCCAGCGGCGTTCTCCCGCCGAGGCTTTCCTGTGGTTCGTCTGCGCATCCATCCGGGATGACAATCACATATTTCATTTGGATTTCCGTTTCAAGGTTGCGCGATCGGACGTTGCCTGCGACCACGCAGAATTCAGCATTCGGTTACAGAATCCTGAAGCGTTCGGCTGTCGAGTTGATTGTGGCAAGTTGTTCTATTTCTTCAATCGCTTTCGCAGCGGCAGATTCAGGAGCAGGCTGAGTCAGTACGACCACAGGCACCCGGTCGGATTTGTCGGTCTCATGTTGATAGACAGATGCGATTGAAATTCCGTTTTGCGCCATCACGTTTGCGATATCTGCGAGCACACCCGGTTGGTCCTGGACATCAAAACGCATGTAGAACCGGCTCGTCATATCGCCATAGCGCGCAATGTCCACATTGGGCTGATCCTCTGACCAAAGCTCAAGGGTCTTGAAGGTGATCGCGGTTCGACCAACAGCCGTGTCGATCATGTCAGCAACCACCGCAGAAGCGGTGGGCATCTGCCCCGCGCCTTGACCGTGAAAAAAGACGCGACCGACCGCGTCGCCGACGACACTGACGGCATTGAAGTTTTCCTGAACCTCAGCAAGTGGCTTTCCCGCTTTGACCAGCATCGGAGCCACATTCAATTGAAGTCCACCACTATCCAGGCGTGAGTAGGCGATCAGCTTGATCCGATATCCGAGTTGTCTGGCGTAAACAAGATCCTGCGGTGCAATCGAATCGATGCCGCGTCGAGGGATTCTTTTCCAGTCGACGCGGGCGCCGAATGCGAGGTGCGCGAGTATCGCAAGCTTCTGCGCCGCATCGGTGCCGTCCACGTCCATGGACGGATCAGATTCTGCAAAACCCAGTTCCTGTGCCGCCGCCAGCGCCGTCGAGTAATCAGCGCCTTCGTTGTCCATTTTGGAGATGATGTAGTTGCTGGTTCCGTTGAGGATTCCACGAAGAGATTCGATCCTGTTGGCGGAAAGGCACTGCGATATATTCGTGATGATCGGGATACCGCCGGCCACAGAAGCCTCAAATGCGATTGATCGGCCGAGTTGTCTTGCACGGTCAAAAAGTTCCGGGCCGTGAGTTGCGAGAAGAGCTTTGTTGGCCGTTACGATGTCTTTGCCACTTTCCAGGAGGTCGAGCATGTACGTGCGAGCGGGCTCGATTCCGCCGACCAGCATTGCCACAACAGAAACTGATTCGTCGACAATTAGCTCATGAATGTCATCGGTGAGAAGTCCATCAGGCAGGTCCACTTCGCGCGGCTTGGATTTGTCGCTGACGACAATATGATTCAGCCAGAGCGTCCGGCCGGCATGGCGTGCTGTCCGGTCACCATGATCCAGTAGAAGTTTTGCTACACCGGTACCAACAGTTCCCATCCCGACGAGCGCAACGTTTGTCTTTTCCATCGAAGTGAAAACTAGTTAGAAAGCGGCGGATTTCAGTCAACGAGACGGTATAGCCTACGTATTGAAGCGGGAATCGGGAATACGACGCGGAAAAAATGGCAATGGGAAATGGCACCTTGCCTTTGCGTCTAGTTTCCATTAATCACCGGCCGGCAAGACTCCGGTCGGTACCCTGCCCACAAGCTCAGGAAACGAGAAGCGCGGAAACTCAGTTCAGGCTGCCGGATAGAAGCATGCCCTGGATTGCAACATATCGCTGCCAAAGCTCCTGAAGCTTGTCGAGATAGGCCATGCTCAGTTCCGAGTAGGTGCGCTGGGCCGTGAGCAGTTGAATAAACTCAACCTCTCCCGAACGATAGCCATCAGAAAACAGTTCGAGGGTAGTTTCGGCGCGAGGGAGAACTTCCGTCCGGTATTTATCGATCTGGATTCGAGCATCTATGTACTGCTCGTACGCCGTCGTTAATCGTTGTCGAAGTTGCAATGCCCGCGATTCGACTGCGCGTTCTGCTGCGACGATCTCGTGACGGGCCTGGTGGATGGCCCCCTGGTTCTGATTCAGCGTCGGAATCGGCATGCCGATCTGGACGGCGGTAACGACCTCATCGAACGTCATGTCGTAGAGTAAGTTGGCCTGCCATGTTAGATCGGGAACAGGCTCAACACACGCCCTGTCCAGTTGGCGCCTGGCTCTTTCAATGTCAGCAAACAGCGCTCCGATTTCGGGGCTCGTATTGACCAGCGAATCGAACGATTGCTCGAACCCTTCGAGTTCGATTATTGCAAATGGATCGCCATCAAGGTGTGTTACGGGAAGTTCTGATTCGCCGAACAATGCTGCGAGCTGTGTTCGGGCAGCCTGTTGCTCATTCTGCGCCTGCTGCTGGATGACGACGGCTTTCTGCAATTCAAGCTCTGCCTGCAGGACAGCCGTGCGCGGCGATTCACCGGCATCGAACAACTCGCTGGAAACATCAACTGCGTTATTGGAAACTTCTACAAGTTCACCGGCAATGAAGACTTTCGAACCTTACTCATTCATCCTCCGATAGTGCCTCGATCTGGGCGAGGCACGCCAACATCGCCTGGGCGATACCTCTGTC
>JBCCFB010000392.1:0-4306 GCA_039029995.1 Planctomycetota bacterium | reverse complement strand
CATTCACTGGGACCGGGTCTGGGGCCGTAGCAATATCAATCCACCTGGAAAGGTCGCGGTCGGCTTTCCAGAAAATGATCAATTGCACGATGAAATCCTGATGCAATTGTGGGTTGGCGAAGGCCTGCCTTATCCCCAAATCGAAGGTGAATGGAACAGAGAAGTCGCGGAAACCTGGCTAGCGGACTGGCAAAGCCGTTTTGAGGATCAAAGCACAATGATCGTTCAAGCCTCCAGCGAACGTGAGCTCTATACGATGGCTGATCTAGGATCCCGCCTGGGGATGAATGGAATCTATCTTCACACCGACACATGGCGCGGTGAATACTGGCCGCGACACAACTCGTTTTTAAATGTTCGCCGCGACATTTTTCCGGATGGTGAGGATAGCCTGAAAAAGTTCGCCGACTACCTCCGCGAGCGTGACATGGGTATCGCGGTTCATTTTGTAAGTGGTTCCATCGCACCTGAAGATCCTGATTACCTCAAAAACGGAATTGACGATCGACTCGCGACGTGGGTATCGGGCAATCTGGTCGAGCCATTCGACGGAAATTCAAAAACAATCCTGCTTCGAACCGAAGAGGGCTTCGCTTTTCCCGACCTTGCCCCCGAACAAAGTACGCTACCGGAAGCTATACCAACCTGGTTCGATGTGAACTGTTTTCAAATCGGCGAAAACCTGGTCGTAGCAAGACATCGGACCATTCGAGAAGACGGAATCTGGGAGCTGAGTCAGCTTTCAACTGATCTCGCTGAACAGGAACTCACATCGTGGCCGGCTGGAACCGCAGTACGAGGACTGCTAAGACCCTACGGCCAGGTTTTCACAGCCGACGTTGATTCTTCGCTGTTGCAAGAAGTAACCTCTCGTTACGCAGCATTCTGCAACCGGAACAACATTACTCACCTGGAATGCGATGGACTTGAAATTCATCGTTCACGCCCGTGGGGAGCTGACAGATTCGGCTGGCAGCTGTATTCCAAAATGGACCACCCCTGCACAAGCAATACTTCCAATGGACGTCCGCTGAGGTTTCATATCGAATACTGGTTCAAGAGTTCAGAGGCAGTTATTCGAAACCGGCCTCAAGGCGGTGTGGCGGGTGGTGATGGAATTCCTTTGCTACTTCACAAGGCCGACCGGTGCGCGTCAGGTCCGTACGAAATTCACTTCAAACCGACAGTTGCTGCGTTAAACGGTCGCAACTCCGTAAATCTAATCAGGCCGATCGCGATGTTCGGTATCTCATCAGAGATGATTCAGAATCATGGATTGTCCGAAGCTACGCTTCAGGCGGTGACTGACTGGAAACGCATCCTGCCCCACGTTGAAATTCCGGCAGAAACGGTTGATCACTTCGACCTGCAGCGTCTGGAAATCGAAGGACGCGTATTCGGTGCTCACAAATCAACGACGATGCTTCTTCGGCCTATCACAACAGAAGGGGCTGATGCTATTCAACCTTTTACCGCTATGAGGTCAGCATCGAGTTTCAACCGCTGGGGATGGGGACAGGAGTATGGCCCTCTGGTGCCCAGGACATACATTCAAACGAATCAAGATCAAGAAACGCTGACCAACCCGTTTGAAGACCAGCCACCCGAAGTTCTGTTGCGAATCCTGCCCTCTTTTGAAGACGCCGACGCACCGCTTACGACCAGCGAAATTGCAGATTCGTCCGGTGGGACATTGGAGCCCGACTCCGGGGCCTCGATTGTTGAACAGTACGAGATCGGCGCATCCGGATTCGATTCAAATACATCGCCCGATGCAGGACCGGATACCGAACCCGAGGCGCAGGCAACCCCTTACATCGATCTGATGCCAGCCAGAGCCAATCAGATCAGAAACGCAGGTGGTCAAACTGCTGAACTGATTGACGGATCTATCATCCTCTCGGCAACAAATACCGACGATGCAGCAAAAACCAATTTTGAAGACCGGCCCCGATGGCCGGTGAACCTGAACCTTGAAAATTCGAGGGGCCTCAAACTTCGAATCAGAGGCGACAATTCAGGAGCGACACTTGTGATAACTCTCGACGGAAGAAGTGAACGTGACTACGTCCTGCCCATCAATTTCGCGGACGTACGCGAGTTTGTCATACCGTGTGGTGAAGTGGCATGGTGCGACAAGAACTGGGGGTGGTCGCCCGACAATCGCAGTTTCGATTACAGCCAGGTACGTCGAGTCGAAGCAGGCTTCAGCAGGATTCCTGCAAACTCGGCACCCGCAATCGAGATAGAATCGTTCGCTGCGGTTGTCGAAAAACCCGTCCAGGTTTCAGATCTGACAGTGAAACTTGGTGGGGGGGCGCTTACTTTTCAGGGCGTAGTGCGAACCGGCAATTACCTCTGGTACCGAGGTGGCAACCGGGCGGACGTCTATGACCTGAACTGGCAGAAACTCGGAGAGTTAGAAGTTGAATGCGATAGTTTCATTGCCCGGCACGGCCCACAGCCGATGTCAATCACAGCCGGGGGCGCCAGCCCGTTCGTTGAAGCCCAGCTGGTAGTCGTCGATGCTCCGATTCCGGTCAGTCGAGATGAATAGGCAGAAGAGTATCCGTAACCGTTCAGGTAATCGGGCCTTCATATAGACGGTACACCTTTTCCTTCTTCAGCGGCATCGTTCTTCCGATTGCGCGAATGGATTTCAGGTTGTCATCGACAACCCACGAAAACTCCCAGTTTTCGTACTCGTTGTAGACATCGGTCAGCTTTTTGATCAGAAGGATTGCAATCCCCTTCTTGCGGAACTCGGGATGCACCCCGAACATGATCACACGACATCGAGGTGTTCGTTTGAGCCAGTAAAGCAACTGCGGCATCCGAATCCAATCAGCTTTTCCCACCGTCTTTCTCAAAGCCCAGTTAACGTCGGGGAGATTGACGATGAAACCGACCAATTGATCATCCCAGTAGGCTGCGTAGATCATGTCCAGCCGGATGATTCTCTTCATCTGCTTGATGCTGAATTCAAGTTCCGCTGGTGTGACCGGCACGAACCCGTAATTTTCGGCGCGGACAATATTGCCGAGTGTTCCGATGTCGCGAACCGTTGCGGCGAAGTTGTCCAAAGTCATGTGCCGAAACTTCAGCTGCGGGAAACGAGACATGACCTTCTCTTCAGCCTCCGCCATCCTGTCCCATTTGTCACCGATATCTTCGAAGTCGTCCTCGACTTTGAATTTAAACGTGAAGAATTCCTTGGCAACCTCAAGTCCGCATTGCTGAAGCAGGCTGTCATAGTAGGCCGGAGTATGCCCCATCATGATTGAAGGCGGTACGTCGTGCCCTTCGACGAGGACGCCGAATTCGCCTTTCATTGATGGGTTTACAGGGCCACGAACAAAGTCACAACCGCGCTCTTTCAGCCATTTAAGGGCCTCGTTCAAGAGAGCCTGTGCAACAGAAACATCGTCGATGCACTCGAAGAACCCGAAGAACCCGGTCTGATCGGAATAGTGCTCATTGTGCATGTGGTCCTGAACCGCGACGATTCTACCGACCGCTTCACCGTTTCTTCTGGCAATCCATGCTTCGCGAACCGCATGCTCATAGAAGGGATGTCTATCTACATCCAGTTGAAGCCGCTCCATCTGCCTGAGTGGAAAAACGACACACGGATCGTCTGCGTAAATCGTTCTTCGCAAATCAAAAAACTCGCGCCAATCTCGATTCGAGTTGACGCGAGTCACAGTGATTTCAGCGTTTGATGCTACCGGCAAAGTTCAATCCTGACAGCAGACAACAGGTGCTAGACCGCCTTGCGAACGGCGGCCATGTTTCCTTCGTGCAGCGGAACTTCTTTGGCTACATCATTGATGGCATCGACCAGACGTTCCATGTGCTCTTTGGTATGCAATGCACTTGCGGTGATCCTGACGATCGACGTCCCGTATGGAACCGCAGGGTACATCACAGCGTTGACGATAATCCGGTGTTTCACCTGCAGTCGGCGGACAGCCTGCAAAGCCGTCATTCCACGCGTGAAGATCGATGTCACTGCGCCTTGCGGGTTACCAATGTCAAACCCGCCGGCACGCAGTCCGTCCCGAAGCGTATTCAAGTTGTCCCAGAGCCTTTTACGACGTTCAGGTTTTTCCTGCATCAGTCGCAACGTGACTCTGGTGGCGGCCGTGATGCTACCGGGCAGAGCTTTGGTCAGCATAAATCCAGGCGAAACGTGTTTGACGTAGTCGAGCACTTTCTTCGGGCCGCATACATACCCGCCGAACGTTCCAAACGCCTTTGCGAATGTTCCACCGTGCAGATCAACTTCGTCTTCAACACCGGAGGT
>JBCCFB010000391.1:0-4309 GCA_039029995.1 Planctomycetota bacterium | reverse complement strand
GTAGATGAACGCGATTTCAATGGTGAACTGGTTCTAAAGGTTGAGATTCACCGTAACGGAGATGTGCTCAACATTCTGGAATCGAGGATTGCTCCGCTCGATAAGGGGCAGATGTCAGAATGTTCCGTCGCAAGGCGAGTGCGCCCCGACGACGACAATCTTCAGTATTTTGGATATCTGGCACTTAAGAAATCAGGTCGTTTTCAGGTTCCGGTTTCCGGAATTATCTCGCCAGGTGGCGGACGGACGTCACAAGTGCCGGTGTCGTACCCGCGACGGATGGAGTCGTCGCCCCTGATTGAACTAACCAATGCGGAGATCACGCTTGGGGGTGAAATTTCCGGTCGCAATGATCACTTCCGCTGTGACTATGAATGCTCGAATGAATTCATGTTGAATTACCGTCCCGGCTCGGGAGGTAAAGAGTACTTTATTCACCTGGTCGATCAGTATGGTCGCCGCGCGCTCTACAAGGCTGAAGACTTGTTCCAAAAACAGGAAGGCGAAATCAGTTTCGGACAACACTGGCTCACGGCGGAACAAGGCCTCACTCCCCTTTTCCGTCAGCGACCACTTAGTGTTTACGTCTCCCGCGATGAAGACCATTCCAGCGATGACTACCGTCTATCGGTTATTACGCCACGCGACGTGTATTCCAACGTATTGGAGATTGAGGATTAGCTTTTCAGAAATTTGCCATTGGCGAATTATGCGCACGCGCAGCCATGGGTCAAAGTGCCTAGCTAATCCTGCCAGATCCTGTAACTGTGTAAAGGAAATGAGTTGAATCGAAAAGTACTTTACCTTGTTGTCCCATTTGCAATCGCAGCAGTGCTGACAGGTTCCATCTTAATTCTTGGCCTGGGCGGTAGCGGAATTAAAGCCGCACCGCTGTCGATTCCGCCATCTGTCCCTGTAGACGAAGAGAAGTTTCTTTCCAATTTTGAATTCTGGACGGTCCTTTCCAATTTCAGAATCGAAGAATATGCCGAGGACGGGACAGGTTACCAGACTAAAGAGTTCGTCGTTGATGTTGAACTGATCGAAGGACGGTCCACAAGAAATGATACGGTCAGACTTGTTGTGGAGATTTTCAGGAACGGCGAGTGTGTTCAGGTGGTCAAGTCAAATGAACGATACCACGTGCAAAACCTCAAGCCAGACCGGACCGGTTCAGCGGAGAATGGATCCGGAGTGCCTACTGTGCAACTCAGAATGAACTATCCAATCCATCAGATGATTGAGGATGGAGGTCAGCCGAGATGTTTCGCATATCTTTCTTCGTCATCGTTCAATCGTTCAGGAGTGCCTGTTTCGAGTATCATCGAACTGGGAGATGGTCCGGGGGAAAGGTCGCCGGTCATTTATCCGCGCGTTACAGCCGGAAATGGCGATGAACTGCAGCTGTCAGGTCTTGAGTTTGATTTGAAGCCGTTTGACTCATCTGATCAGGATGCATTCAGTTTTGAATTCAGTACAACGAGCGGCGAGTTGCCGCTCCTGGACGAAGGTGAGATTTATCTACTCAAGATAGAGGACGACTTTGCCAACGTTTCAACTTACTATCTGTTTGATATGTCGAAAAAGGCAAGTGGGGAGACGACTGTTGATTCCAGGTGGTCAGCGAACGAGGATGAGACACATTTTATGAAACGGCGGCCGCTTAAGATCTACGTCGTCCGGGGGCGCACAGAAAGCGATCACCTTGATCGCCATAGGTCGATCATCGTTCGCCGCGAACTGGTTTCAAATATTCTCATTGCCGAGTAAAACTGCTACTGCTCGACGACCCGAATTTTCTCATCGAAAAATTTGAATGCGTCATTCAGAGCGACCTGAACGATCGTCATGTGTTCGACGAAGGGATACTCCTTGAATTCGTTTTCATATCCGTGTTCGTTCAACGCATCGACGAGCGCTCTGCAGCCCGATGCCGCAAAGTCGTACTGTCCTGTAGCGATGAACATTGGAACGGACGCGGTCCGGTCGGATTCCGGAATCGCAAACCCACCTCCCATTAAGGCTGCCGCCACGTAAGGTGTTTCCGTCGAATTGACTTGAGCCAGGATGTTCATCGCTCCCATCGAGTGGCCGGCCAGCATGACGCGGTCTGTATCGACAGGAAACAGTTTTCCGAGCTCCTCGAGGATGCCGTCGATATCAATTCCTGTTCCGTCAAAGGTCAGACGCGGACTGACGATGATCCAGTTACGCTGGTTGCACAAATCAACGACTTTTCCGTCACCGTATCCATCAAAAAAGAAGTTTTCACTACCGCCGGCACCGTGCAACGCAAACAGGACGGGCAGTTTCTGCGACGGCTCATAGTGCGGCACATTCAAGCGAACAGTAGCTGTGCCTTCGTCGTTGACCAATTTCAATCTGTATTCGCCGGATGGCAGGTCGCCAAGCCAGTTGTCCTTGTTCTCGTTCAAGCTGGACACGATGGTTTCGGCAAGCTCGATATAACGGCTGGAAGAAAAATCAGCCTCTGCAGGAGCGCCCCTTTGCAGGCGCTGAACCAGCCGGACGTAGCCTCGTGCGGTCAAAGTGGCACTGCGCTCTGCTCCGGCCTCCTCCACGGCAGCAAGAGCGTCTTCCAGTTCGTCCAGACGTTCGTTTAATCTGTGGATGATGGAGATAGTTCTGCTGGCCAACGGCATGCTTTGACTGTTGTCATCGGCGCTTTCCAGAAAAACGTATTTCACGACAAGTGAGTAGTCACCGGGAAGAAATTCCGGACCCAGAGGAATAAGGATCGGTTCGAGGAAATCACCCGCGCTTACTGTCGCGATCTCGTTCCCGTCAGCGTTAGTGATTTCCGTGACAATCTGCCCGGTGGCAAGCTCGTCGGAAAAAGGAAATGCAGTCTGGTCGTGGAACGGAGCCCTGATAGAAACGCTCAATGATTCAGTAGTATCAGGCACGACAACTTTGTCGATGACGATGGTCAACTCTGCAGCTTCGCGGGCGATCTCTTTATCGGAGAAACCGGCGACCTGAACATACGCCTCGGACAGTTGTTCCTGTGCTTGATCCCAGTTCTGTGAAAAAAAGGCTTCAACTGCAGATGTCATCGGTCGCACCGCACGTTTTAGCCTGTCCTCAGACAAATCCTCTTCCAGCTCAGCCTCAAACCGGCGAAGCCGCCAGCCCAGTTCGTGCCTTGTCGCGGGGTCTTGAGCGAAAGAGCAACTGGTAAGACCAATAAGGGCAATCGACAAAACAGCAAGTCTTGCAATCACAGTCAGGAACCAGTCGTAAATTTGAGTTGAATTCGGCAGGGTGAAAAATCAGTGATATAGACGCACTGTGCATCAAGCTTCGGCTGTGCGCCTCGAATCTGAGTCCAGCGATGGTTCGCGCGGCAACCTCTTACAACGATACGGTCTCCGGAAGATTCGAATTCGAATCCGGAATCCTCTGGCAGGAAAGCTCCTTCGACACCTTCAACCGGAAGAACGCCCGACAATTCACCGCTGTGACCAAACGCAAGCTCGATTGCGAAAGGGACATTGTCAGTTCCATTGATATCAACCGTAAGTTCCAGACCGGCGTCGTTGATAGCGACCGATACCGAAGTTTCCAGCTCCTTGATGTTGCTCTGGGTCCGCCTTTCTCTCGGCATTTTGTGCCAGTCTCCATCACCCGGCAGCATCGCGGGTGGCAGTGGCTGATAATACGGACCCTTCAAGTTCCTTCTCAAGGAAAACGTCCTTCGATCCCTTCGGTCGATTGATGAGGATTCGAATTGCCCTTTACCGAAAAAAGCCGCGGCCATTCTGATAGCGCGGAGGGCAGCATTGCCATGGAACAAAGTTACAAACGTCGAGTTGTCTGCGATGATGGTTGAGTCGGTCTTCCCGTTTCTGCAGCGCACGACTTTAGACTGCTCAAAAATTCGCGTGTACCGGTCCGGAAGCTCGACCTGCTCCGGCAGCGGTGACAGGAGCATGTCGTTTTCCATAAAGTACGGAAGGTTGCCATACAGCCCATCAGTTCCGGTTGATTCTTCGATGAACTTGACCATCGAGGCATAGGAACCGTTCTCATCGTGAATCGCCATATATCGGAACGGAAGATAGTGATTTCCAGTCCTGGCAATGCGGAACTGATCCTGCCGGCGTGAAACTTCTGTGACGATCTCGTCATTGGAGTGCAGAAGAAATGGAGTCATGTCGAGGTTCAGTCTCACAGGTTCCAGAAGTTCCGTTTTGTCCAGCAATCGTGCTGCTGTGATGAGGCATTTATTGACAATCGGGGAATAGATAGACGTACTTCGCTCGGTGTAATGCCCCTCGGAGTCAAT
>JBCCFB010000390.1:0-4362 GCA_039029995.1 Planctomycetota bacterium | reverse complement strand
CCGAGGTTGACCGCAAGCGGTTTAATGCCGAAGCAAGTGCTGCCATTCGGCTGGATCATCCGAACATTGTTCCCATTTACGAAATCGGTGAACACAACGGCAGGCCGTTCTTCTGCATGAAGCTGATCGAGGGCGAGACACTGGCGCAGCGCCTGACACGAGGGCCGGTTCCGGCCCGCCGCAGCGCGCAGATTCTGTCCGACATCAGTGATGCCATCGGGTACGCGCACGACAACGGTGTGTTGCACCGTGATATGAAGCCATCGAATATTCTGATCGATGCTGACGGGGTTCCTTACGTGGCAGATTTCGGTCTTGCAAAGTACGAGCCCGGCCGACAGATGAGCCTGACGCGTTCGGGAGCCGTGATCGGGACTCCTTCCTACATGGCACCCGAACAGGCAGCAGGCACCCGCGGAGAGATTTCCCAGGCGAGCGATGTCTATTCGCTGGGCGCAATCCTCTACCACATGTTGACCGGTCGTCCTCCGTTTATGGCTGCGACACCGGTCGATACCGTGTTGATGGTGCTGGAGCAGGATCCCATTGCTCCGCGGATTCTCAATCGCCGGGTCAATCGCTCGCTGGAAATGATCGCGATGCGGTGTTTGCAAAAGCCGCGTGACCTGCGTTACGTCTCAGCCGCGGCTCTCGCGGACGACCTGCGGGCTTTTTTGAGTAACCAGCCGGTATCGGCCAGAGAAGGGCGACTCGGGCAAGTCGTAACCAACTTGTTCCGCGAAACGCATCATGCTGCGGTACTGGAAAACTGGGGTTTGCTATGGATGTGGCATTCTCTGGTCCTGTTGGTGACCTGTGTGCTGACCAACGTGATGTACAAGTTTATTCCGGATAACCCCTGGCCGTATGTACTGGTCTGGACGCTGGGTTTCGGTGCCTGGGTGGGGGTTTTCTGGTTCATGCGCCGGCAGATGGGACCGGTGACGTTTGTGGAAAGACAGATTGCCCACGTCTGGGCGGCAAGTCTTTTCTGTGTCGTATTGCTGTTCCCCATCGAAAAACTCCTCGGCATGGGGGTACTGGACCTTGCGCCGGTGCTTGGTCTTGTCGCTGGCGGCACCTTCCTGATTAAAGCCGGGATTCTTTCAGGCAGCTTCTATATACAAGCAGCAATTCTCTTTTTGACTTCATTCGCCATGGCAATGTTTCCTGGCTATGCGATGAGTATTTTTGGAGTCGTCTCTGCTGCATGCTTTTTCTTTTCCGGGCTGAAATATTACCGGCGCAAGATTCTGCAAAGTGAATCCGGATAGACGCGTCGAGCCTTCTTCGGGCGACCGCGTTATCAATGACGACGACACAATCAATGGCGACGACGCAATCGATGGCGACGACACAGAGCGGAGCCATCCCATGCAGTTTTGAAACAGCAGTTTTCGTCGTGCGGATGTCCTGAGCTCAATAGCGGATGTCCTGAGTTCAATCAACGCCTGTGTCTGAAACAGCGTCCTTGTCTTCTTTCGTGCCTGCCGTCGGGCTCTTTTTGCATGTCCTGAGAATCGTCATAACCAGTGCTTTCCTCAGGTCTATAAATCTGAACCGCGATTCTCCAGCCAATTCTATCGGGAAAGTTTGACTACCCTCTGCCGTGTCATAGGTTTTCGGTGTTCAGGCAGACGTCATTCGGATGCTTGGATTTGCAACCGCGGATTTAGCGGTCTGCAGTTGCGAAACCTGCAAAAGGCTTGCCCCGCGGGCACAGCTCTAACCAATTCCGGTTGATCCGGCGAAGCAGGAGGGTTGATTGGCAACCCGGCCGGTAAGACCACCACCTGACCCCGTCCGGGGTCGTCGTCCTGAGAAGGGCGAATGTCAAATTCCGTCGGAGGAAGACAATGAAATCTATCATCACAAAAGTACAAAATTTCCTGAAGTCTGAAGATGGCCCGACAGCTGTTGAGTACGCCATCATGCTGGCTCTCATCGTTATCGTCTGCCTGACAGCTATTCAAGCTATCGGTACAAACGCCAACAGCGCGTTCAACGATATCGCAGCTGACCTCGATTCAGCCCGCTCAGGTACCGTCAACTAGTTTGTTGACGTGCGGCTGGCCCTCGTCAGCCTGACGACAAAGGTCGCAAGCCAATTCAAATCCCCCCGGCCGTTGGTGCCGGGCGGGATTTTTGCATGTACAGGCAGGTTGAGTTGCCTGTTGCACTGGATTGAAAAGGCAGACAGTGCAGCTGTTGGTAACTCCGCCCGCGAGAAAGGACAGTCAATCAGGTTTTAACGATTCGGAGGAGTGACATATGACATGGCTTGCAACTCCGGAACTGTACAACAACGCATTCGAACTTGTTTGTTGCTTTTTCACGGTCATCGCCGTTTTCGTGAGCTACATTCTCGCAATGCGTTAAACGCACAATCGGACAGATTTACCTGATCGGTCAGGTTTAACTGTCCCGCACGGATTCAATCCGTCGGCACAGTTCCGCGCGGAAAGAAACAAACGGTACAAAAAACACACGGTACATCGCGTCGGCCTCAGGGCCTTCGCACAAGGACACGGGGATTGGAAATGGAAACCATACTTCACACGATTCAGGATCACTGGCACATCTGGGTGGTTACTGCATTTGTGATTTACGCGGCATACATCGACGGAAAAGAACTGCGCGTTCCTAACGCAATCACTTTTCCGATGATTATCGCGGGCTGGATCTACAGCATGATTGCTTTCGGAATTGACGGTCAGGGAGCCCTCACGGGGCTTGGCTGGTCGCTGGCCGGAACTGCTGTCGGACTGGCAACCCTGCTGCCCTTTTACGCCATCGGCGGAATGGGAGCTGGAGATGTGAAAATGATGGCAGCGATCGGAGCCTGGGTTTACTGCTCGACTACCTTCTACGCGTTTTGCGTGTCGGCTGTCGTCGGTGCAATCCTCGCGGTAGTCATGATCATGCGTTCGGGCAACTCAAAGAAGCACTGGAATCAGTTCTTCTTCATTGCAAACGAAATCATGACCGTTCGAAATCCCGATCAGTTGTCCGCAATTGCCGCCGAGCGGAAAAGCTCAATGCAGTTGCTGCCCTACGGTATTCCGATCGCGATCGGAACCGTGATTTACTTCGCTGCAACAGGCATGCTGATCTGATCATTCAGCTCAGGTAAGCCGTAGCGGTCAGGAAACAGATGATGAGAGGGGTGGCCGGAACAACGTCCGGCATGCCCCACTCGACGAAATAACAGTTCTGACGTTTGTTTTCCCGTTTCCGGGAGCAGACACAGTACTGAACCCGACTTCGGGAGCCGCCGAGAAAGCTCAATAGCCACTGTCAAAAACAGCTGTCAGGCATTCGAGGCGATAAGGAAAACACAGTAGCCAGGATGGCGCAGATGACTGCCGAAGTGCGGTCGCAGGTAACCGTCACGTGGCGGGCCTAGACAATTAATCGCTGAATTTTGAGCTACTGCCGGGAAAATAGCCATGAAATCCAAGTCACTAATTCTGCTGGTCGTATCGGGTGTGTTCGGCCTGGTTGCCGCTGTCATGATCAGCCAGGTGATCGGCAAAGGCGGTTCTACGGGACCGGAAATCTCAATGGGACCGGTTCTGGTTGCATCGAGCCAGCTTGATCACAACGCTCTTCTTACTGAGGAGAACGTGACGATTGAAAACTGGCCGACGGATATCATTCCCGAAAATGCTGCCAGAAGCTTCGAAGAGATCGAAGACATGGCCATCGGCACGCGATTGAGCAGTGGGCTCCCGATTCTGCTCGGCGATCTAATTGATAAGAACGAGCGAAATGTCGTTACTGTGCCTGAAGGATTCAAAGTCGTCAGCCTCAAAGCGACTTCCGAGGATACGATGGATGGCCTTCTTGAGCCGAGTGACCGGGTGGACGTCATCGGAATTTTCCGCGTCAGAAAACGTGACCAGCTGGTCACAACTGCAAAGACGTTCCTGAAAGATATCGTTGTCTTTGCTATCGACAGCCGCATGCGTCGGGCTACCGACGGTTCTACGGGCGGAGGTGGCGGATCAATCGTCAGTCTCCTGCTCAACGAAGCTCAGGCTGAGCAATTCATCCTCGTTGAGAAAGAAGCGACGCTGAAGCTGGTCTTCCGCAGTAAGGACATGGGGCAGGAGCTTGACCCGAACCAGGAGCTTGTCGACCTGTCAGACGTATTCAACCCTGGCGGATCCGAACCACAGGTTCAGGAAGCCAGTCAGGCCAGTGGAAACCCTTATCAGACACCACCGTTATAGACGCGGGTAACGAATCCGCTGTCATCCTGAGGTGTCTGATAAGGGTTTCCACTGGCCTGACTGGCTTCCTGAACCTGTGGTTCGGATCCGCCAGGGTTGAATACGTCTGACAGGTCGACAAGCTCCT
>JBCCFB010000389.1:0-4365 GCA_039029995.1 Planctomycetota bacterium | reverse complement strand
GGCTGTGCTTCTGGAGCAGCCCGATTCCAGCAGCGTTCCGGCGCCATTCCGTTGTCAGCGCAAACAAATCAGCGCAAACAAAAAGGCCGCTGAATCAGCGGCCTTTGGGATCCGTCAGAAGGCGGGTTTAACGATAGATTTCGATACCGCCGCTCAACCCGTGGAAGAACATTTCTTCTTCGACAATGTTGGCGTTTCCGAAGCCGGGGCCGATGACTCCCGGGAAGTTGTTCGTAGCGCCCGAGAGGTTGTTCAACCAGAACAGTGTATAGCCGGCGCGGAAACGTGCTTTGGAGGAAATCTGATAGTGAGCAGTTGCTCCCAGTTCCCACGTGCAGGCGATATCCAGGCTGCCGTTATCGTTGTCGAGAATGTTGGTCCCGAAGTTGTCGATGTGAGTCGAGAGTTCACTGAAGTTCAGGAAGGCACCGACCTTGGTCCAGACCGAAAGTGAACCGCGATAGCCGATGTCCGGATAAAGTTCGCCACCGATTTGGGGGCCGATCAGGAAGTTGTTCGTTCGAATGTTCAGATTTCCACCGCTGATGCCGTTGGACATGAACAGGTTGTATTCGTCGCGAACGTTGATCATGCGGAGACCGGCGAACGATTTGTAAACGTCCCAGTTCCAGCGCACCTGGTTGTATTCGGCGCTGTGCAGTTCTGTCGAACGTGACTCAATCACCTGATTGGCGTTGAAGAACGCCCCGGTTTCCGGAATGCCGAAGAAGCCGCCGGGAACGAACAGAGCGTTGAATACGGGAAGTGCATTGGTGATTTCCCGTTCCGTTTCCAGAGGCACTGTGCCCCAGTAACCGATCTCATCACCTCGTGTGTAGTCGTGACGGCGTCCAAGCAGGAACGACCAGCCGACATCCCAGTCGGAGCTGGCAATGGTTCCGGCATTGGTCGAACCGAATCGGCCCATGTCTCCACGATCCAGGTAGAGCGTATCGAAGATGAAATAGTTCTTCGCACCTGCTACCGCACCGCACGACGCAAATCGGGACGCCATTGCAGACTGATCGTAGCAACCGTTGACGCCGCAGTTCGGGCAACCGGCCACAGATGGACCGTTACCACAGGTCGTGCAGTCGGAACCGCCGACAGGAGCGTCGCCGATTGGGGGCTGGATATAGGAATCGCCGACAATGCCTCCGTCCATGACTGAGTCCATGCCCATTCCAAAGTTGCCGTTCTCTATTGGAGCCATCTCGATCGGGCCAGTATCAAGCTGGTTGTCCTGCATCGGGCTGAAGTTCACAGGGCTCATTGTCATCGATCCGCCGTCATAAGGACGATTGATGACAGGCAGTTGATTGCCTGGTGGAATCGAGTCTGTTCCCTCGAAAACGGCATTGCTGCCGCTGTGCGGTGAGTAGTAATCGCTGAGCGATGGCTGTGACTGAATAACCGGCAAGCCACTGTTGACCGGACGTGCTGCCACAGGAGCCGGCGATACGATCGGTGCAAGGTTGTCAGAGTCAGAAGACTGAACGATCGGTGGAGCAAAACTGCTGGTCGCCGGATCGGGGCGAAGCTGCATTGAGCCGCCTTCGTGCGTCGGCCATTGAGCCGCCGTTGCCTGAACGTTTGATTCAAATGCTGTGCCAGTTCTCGAATCCACTGGAACAGATCCTTCAAGGAGCTGGTCCATCGTCATCGCGTTTACGTCCTGCGTCTGCGGAAGAAGCGCCTGCGAAGCTGATGGGACCTCGTTGGTGTACAGCGCGTGTCCCGTGTGACTGAATTCCGGATCGCTGGTTTCCCAGCCGCCTGCGAACTGGCCCGGCATGCCGCTGATTTCCTGGTTCGAGCCTTCAAGCATCGATTCGACGCTGGATGCGGGAACGATTGGAACGATGTGCGGTTGACTGTACTGCCGATTCGGTGTGACAGCTAACGGACTTTGCGAAGTCCCCGCAGACTGGATCGGCAGGGCTGCAGTCTCCGGCGTCACTACAGGGGGAACCGAAGACGGATTCATGCTGGGAGGTTGGCGAAGAACAGTTCCGCGCGTCGTCGGAAAGTTCATCTTCGGTGCGTCCAACAGATTCATTGCACTATCTGCCTGAACGACGGGAACGGTCGTCGCTTCCGGGGAAGCATACGACTGCGACTCAACTTTCCAGTTGTAATCGACACCGGAGGGGGCACCCTCTGACTGTTGAGACCAGGAAACTGCCGGAGAAAGAGCAAAAGCGCAACCGACGGTAAGCAGCCAAACTGCGAGTTTTGTATGTCGTTTCATCAGTCAAGACGCATAAATAGGTGGTCGAGGCAAAACAGTTCCTGCCCACTCCCTTTTTCGGCTTCCTGCTGTGTGGACTTTTACCGATTTTCCGGAATTTCTCACATATGCCACTTGTCCGGATTGAGTTCTGCAAACGGTTGCCCGGATGGATGTTCCGGATGCTGGCATCGATATATCCGGATTGATCATTGCTGCCGGAATGTCACGACGAAGCTCGTGCGTGAGAGGGGAACAAACGGTCATCCGGCCGTAGAGATGGGTCTTGTGATTGTCTAAACTAATGGATGTACTGAAGCGAGCATTATTAGACGGCTGTTCACTTCACGGACGCAAGCGATTAGTCAGCTGTCATGGAGCAACTGCATTCGTCCGCGATCTCCTCCCGGGAACCGGACCTGGTTGTAAGTCTCCACATCTACTGGATCAGTCACGCTTGCGCAGGTTTACCTACTATTCCGTTGCCATGGTTTTGGTGCATCGCCTGAATTTGCCTAGAGAATAAGCAGAATTGACACATGTTTAACGTCATCGTTTTCTTCTTTCGTCGCCTGCTGGCCATTCCGATCGGACTGGTCATGTCTCCGGTTTCATTTATCAGTGACAACATGAGAGAAGGCGGCAGCCGCGCTTTGATGTTCGGCCTGCCAGCGGTACTTGTGGCGGTGTTCGGTGTCTCGGCAGTTTGCTGGGCGGAATTCTTCAGCCGCGATAACCTTGAAGACAAATACAGTGCCCTCGCCGAAGCGTGCACAGAAGACAAGATCAAATTGCTCGCAGAAATCAATAACGAGCGTCGTTTGATGGAAGCTACCGGTCAGGGGGAAAGCGTCGTTGATTCACTCGATCCCGACGACGAACGCCGCGACGTCTTGACCGAACTTCAAAAGGCAGAGCAGATCTATCTTGAGAAGCTGATCGCCCTTAATCCAGACAATCAGGACTACCGTTTCCGCCTTGCCATCGTCTCGCTCCAGCGTGGCGACGCCACGAGGTGCCGGTCGTTGATGGAATCCATCGCTCCGGTTGATGAGCCGGGCAACCCGGAGGCACATTTATGGCGAGCTCAGGATCTGTTGAACACACCTGCCTCCAACCAGGTTCAACTTCAGCGGAACTTTCAGGATGCTCTGAAGCATGTCGATCACTGTCTCGTTCGCGACAGTGGAAACGTCGAAGCCAGATGGATCAAAGCGAGATTGTTGACCGCTCAGCGACGGCTCCGCGACGCTTATGTCGAGTTTGACATTCTGTTCGAGACCTATCCGCGTTTTTATCGTCAGATGATTGACATCAACGACCAACTTGGACGCGAAGCCGATAACGCAAAAATCATCGAAGACGCCCAGAGAAAGTTTGAAGCAGCAGTTGCCGAATCCAAAGCGGACGGCGACGACAACACTTATTCGCAAATCTGGCGTGACCTGATCAGCTGTCTTCACTACCGCGAAGACTACGAAGGCGCGGCAGAACAGTTGATTCGTGAAGAGGAAGCTCAAGGAAGACTGGCCAGCACGGCAGAATCACGTGAAGAAGAGACGCGCCATAGTTCGCGACACGTGTTCATCAAACAACTGCTTACCCAGACGTACACGATCTGGGCCGACTCGCTTGGCACCGCCGGTGAAATTGATCTCGAAACCGAAAGGCAGCAGCTTGAATTGCTCAAAAAAGCTCTCGGTTACAACATGCACTACGCGGATGCGTTGAAGCTGGTTGCAAGAATCACCGTCGGAGACTCGGAACTGGCTGAGGATGCCCGTCAGATTTACGATCCTGAGAAAGACCAGGGGCAGGCACCTGCCGTTGTTTTGAACGAAATGGGTAGCCGTGCTCTTCAGAATGAAGAATACAACAAGGCGATCAAGTATTTCGAATGGGCGAAGGACAAGAGTCCGAACAACCCGATGATCCTCAACAACCTTGCCTGGACTTATCTAGTCTGTGAGAACCAGAAGCCGGACCGTGCACTTGGTCTGGTCAACGATGCGATTCGTGCACTGCAGAGAATGCAGGATGTGGAACAACGTCGGACGCTTGCGTCGCACTTCTTTGACACACGAGGTCGTGCTTTGTTGCAGATGGGACGCAAGATCGAGGCATCGGCATCTTTT
>JBCCFB010000388.1:0-4369 GCA_039029995.1 Planctomycetota bacterium | reverse complement strand
GCTGATTTGCAGATCAATTGTGTTGCCTGGCTTGCTGAGGAGTTCAGGCAAACGGTCAACAAGCAGGTCATCAAATGCGGTGACAATTCGAGGCGGCGCGGCGTATTTGGCTGCCGTGGGAATCTGGTGCCCTGAAGCCGCAACTGTATTTAAGACCGAGTTGAGGTTCAGTCCTTTCGACTTTTCTGTAAGCAAGCTGGTTTCGACAGAAAGCAGATCCGTCCGACCAATAATTTCGTCCATTGTTCGAAAGCCCGACGCTGCCAGAAGCTTGCGGCACTCATCTGCAACTGCATTCAGATAGCGAATCAGATTTTCCGGACGGCCTTTAAATTTGTCCCTGTAGGCGGGGTCCTGCGTCGCAATGCCGACCGGGCAGTTGTTCAAATGACATTTTTTGACGTAGACACACCCCAGAGCGATCAAGGCCATCGTTCCAAAATTGAATTCCTCAGCGCCGAGAATTGCGGCGTGAATTACATCGCGACCTGTCTTCAAGCCTCCGTCAGCGCGAAGCACGACACGGTTACGAAGTGAACTGGCGACAAGCGACTGATGGGTTTCCGCCAGGGCCAGCTCCCACGGAATCCCTGCATGCTTAATGGATGTCAAAGGACTGGCTCCGGTGCCTCCTTCGTGACCACTGATCAGTACGGCATCCGCGTTTGCCTTGGCGACTCCGATAGCGATGCCACCCACGCCGGTTTTTGCAACAAGTTTTACGCAGACCCGTGCCAGCGGATTTACAACCTTGAGGTCGTAGATCAACTGGGCAAGATCCTCGATGGAATAAATGTCATGATGTGGAGGCGGGCTGATCAAGGTAACGCCCGGCTCTGTGTTGCGAAGGCGCGCGATAAGTTCATTGACCTTGAAACCGGGGAGCTGACCTCCTTCGCCCGGCTTTGCGCCCTGAGCCATCTTGATTTCGATTTCCAAAGCGTTGGAAAGATATTCAGCATCGACACCGAATCTTCCCGATGCAACTTGTTTGATTCTGCTGTTTGCGCTTCTGCCGTCGGCGCGAGATTTAAATCTGGCAGGGTCTTCGCCACCTTCTCCCGAGTTCGATTTTCCGCCGATTTCATTCATGGCGATTGCGATGGCTTCGTGGGCCTCAGGACTTATCGCGCCCAGACTCATTGCAGCTGTGGTGAAGCGCGTCCGGATCGACTCAACGGGCTCTACTTCATCCAGTGGTATCGGGCCGGAATGTTCCGCGCCGATGCTCAACAGATCGCGAAGCGACACAGGGATTTGCGGTGACACCTCGTTGTGAAAGGCCAGGTATTCCTCAGCCCTGCCCTCCCGCACAAACTGGTGAAAGGCCTTTGTTACTTTTCCATTGATGACATGGTGTTCGCCGGCTCTGCGCGGTTTGCTGATTCCCATATCGAAGATTGCAAGCTCATTCTCGTCTGTCGCGAAAGCTGCATCGTGACGAACCAGGCAGTCATTAGCGATCTCGCGGAACCCGATGCCTCCAATGTTGGAGTAACTGTATTTGAAACAGGTCGCTACAACTTCGTGACCGATTCCGATCGCCTTAAAAACTTGTGCTCCCTGATAACTGTTCAGCACGGAAATGCCCATCTTGGACATGATCTTGAGAAGGCCCCCGTTCAGGGATTTGCGATATCTGTTCCAAAGTTCATCGAGTGGATCATCCTGAATATCGCCGTCGTTGTTGAGTTGAGCAATCGTCGCGTATCCAAGGTACGGATAGACAGCGGTTGCTCCGTATCCAAAAAGCAGCGCAAGCTGATGCGGGTCGCGCACTTCGGAAGTCTCCGCGATTAGACTCACCATCATGCGATGTCCCGATTTGCAAAGTGCGTGATGCATCGCGCCGACCACCATGAGCATCGGAATAGCAACTCGGGTCCGGCTCACCTGTCTGTCTGACAGAACCAGAATGGACGCATGGCATTCGACAGCCAGCTGGGCCCTGCGAATCAACTCATTTAACGCCGACTGCAAACCTTCGGCGCCCGTTGTGCGGTCCCAGGTGCAATCCATCGTTTCGCAACGAAACGGTGCGTTTTCGAGAATCTGTGGCAATTCGCCGGGAAGTAATACCGGGTTTCCAATGTTGTAAACTCTGCACTGATGCGAGGTCTCGGCAAGAATGTTTCGCTCGGGGCCCAGACCTGCGCCGAGAGACATGACTAGATTTTCCCGAATCGGATCAATTGGCGGGTTGGTTACCTGGGCGAACCGTTGTTTGAAGTAATCAGAAAGCAATCGTGGTTGTTTACTCAGAACTGCCAGCGGCGTATCCACTCCCATGCTGAAAGTCGGCTCGCGGCCTTCGACGGCCATGTTCTTTATTCCCATCTGAATTTCTTCACGGGTCAGACCGGCTGAGACCTGGTGCCGCCGGAAATCGACGGGATCCATTTCATGGAACTCGTGTACTTCACCCGTTGGAGTTAGTTCGACTCGAATACGGCTTTCCTGAAGCCATCGCCCATAGGGTTGTTGTTCCGCGAGTCTGGTCTTTATCTCTTCGTTGAGTAACAGCTGTTTTGAGTCCGTGTCGACGGCAATCATCTCCCCCGGTCCAAGTCTGCCTTTCCTTACCACGCGTGATTCGGCGATCCGGTCCGATCCGACTTCGGAGCCGAGAATGAGAATGTTGTCTTTGGTCAATTTGTAGCGCGCGGGGCGCAAACCGTTTCGATCAAGGCATGCTGCTGCAACTCTGCCGTCGGTCATCGCAACCGCGGCAGGGCCATCCCATGGCTCGGAAAAGCAGCTGTGAAATTCATAGAAGTCCCTCTGGGTTCGAGTAATCCGCGGGTCCGTTTCCCATGCAGGCGGAATCAACATCGACATCGCATGAACCAATGACCGACCGGACAGCGTCAACAGCTCCAGCGCGTTGTCCAGGCTCGCCGAATCCGAATCATTGAAATTAAACAGGCGCTGAATCAAACCTGAAGGACGATGACGTTGCCAGAAAGGATGATCGAACATCTTTTCTCTGGCCGTCATCCAGTTCCGGTTTCCTCGAATCGTATTGATCTCGCCATTGTGCGCAAGCATCCGGAATGGCTGACACAATGACCACGTTGGTTGCGTATTGGTGCTGAATCGCTGGTGGAATATACAAATGGAACACGTGAAATTCGGATCGCGAAGATCAGGATAAAAATCATCGAGTGAAGTCGATAGAACCATCGCCTTGTAAACCATGGTCCGGCATGAAAGCGATGCAATGTGCAAACCGGGCAGTTTGATATCACGCGGAGTCAACTCGATTGCACGTCTGGCAAGGAAAAGCTCCCGCTCGAATTCATCGGGATCTTCAGTGCGACTGGAAACGAATATCTGCTTGATCGCCGGGCATGATGCGGCAGCGAGCCGGCCAAGCTTCGATTTATCCACCGGTACGTCGCGCAGCCCAAGCACGATGAGGCCGAATGACTTGATCTGATTGGTAACGATTCTGAGAGCCTGCGATTGCAATTCCGGCTCGGCGGGGAGAAAAAGCATCCCCACACCCGTCAATTCCGTCGGGTTATCGACGCCCGTTTCCTTCAGCCAGCATGAAAGCAGCTGGCGAGGGATCGTTGTCGATATTCCAGCTCCGTCACCCGTAACACCGTCCGATCCAATTGCTCCGCGATGAGCGACATTGGAAAGCGAGGTCAGGCCGATCTGCAGAATTTCTTTTGATGCAACACCGTCAATAGAAACGACCATCCCTACACCACATGAATCAGTCGGTTCGAGGTTCAGCAGATTGGGCGATGGCTGTGGCATTTGTCGGCTTGTTCGAGAGTGCAGAAACGTCGCATATGCGAGTATCCGGATCGCGAAAAGTCTGGTCAAACTTTTGCCGGCTGAACCAGGTTTGCGATCATTCTGATAAGACAGGTAATCGTTTTTAGCTAACGGATTGAAGATGGCTTTTGTCACGCCATAGTGGTGACTCAGTGTGTCTTAACATTACGAATAGAATTGGCCGGATCAGCACAGCGCACATAAGGCGCCTCTAAAGGTCTTGAAACCCACTCAGAAAATTCCTGAGAAAACAACTTTTTCGTCTGTCGATCTATCAACGCCTAAGAGTAAATGTTGTGACCACGGTCGCGCTTTTTGTGATGACTAGAGAATGAACGCATCAAGCCTCGTGCATTGAAATCTGATACCGAGCCGAGTAGCAATTCGGGAATTCATCCGAAAAAGCGATACCCCGGCAAGTTTCGCCTCAATGATCAGTCAGACATTCGATGCTTAGGAACGAAAAAACGCCGCGTCGGATGATGGTTCGCCGTCTTGTCAATTCACTGCCGTTTTCCGATCATTTAGACCGTAATGTGCAAGCGGCGGGAACGATATTCACGTTGCTGAGACGCTGAAG
>JBCCFB010000387.1:0-4388 GCA_039029995.1 Planctomycetota bacterium | reverse complement strand
GAGAATCCATCATGGACCCCGCTTCATTCGAACGGGATCGGTCTGACATTGAGGTCTCCTTTCGACCTCAAATACGCACAATAAAACAGAAGGTTTGCTAGCCAGTCAAAGTTTTGAAACTGCCTCTAGTGGCGCTACGACAGAATCTTCAGATTCGTCGATGTCAGAATCCGAAATCCTCGATGACACACGTACAGAAGCCCGTTTGGAGTGGTCGGAATTTCCAAGCTTCGACGAAAACGGAAACGAATCCTACGACCTTGAACTGGTCGTTGAAGCAATCGGCAGACCCGCCAAAGAAGCCGTGAAATACGGAATGTTCAACGTCGAGGTTATGGAAGGGGCCGACGGCGCAGCGGTAGGACTTAAAGAAGATCGTTTTGCAATGGACGACATCGAGTCAGAGATCATTGCTGTCCAGCGTCCCGATGACGACTTCTTCAATGATCATCCGAACAACGGCATCCGCTGCCGGATGGAACTGTCCGCCGATGACGACCTCAGGGAAGTGGCCAGCCTGAAGGGCTCCTTCAAAATGATTACCGGAGCGACAATTCATGAAATCATCATCGAAGACGTAAGCTCAATGCTGGGTGGCGAAGTTCAAAATGCTGATCTCGAACGCCTTGGTTTGTCACTGAAGGTAGAGGAGTCAGATGACGGACAACTCATGATCAACCTCGAAGGTGAGGTCTCCTCAGTCCTCGAGACCCGCCCGTGCACTGCGTCCGGCGTCGGACACAGCAAGCAACAAGGTAGCTTCTGGTCAACAATGGAGAACTCAGCCAGCTACGGATTCGACTTTGAAGATCAGAGAATCCCGGAAGACGTTTGCTACCTCGTCGTCTTTGCAGAAGGTGGAACTGAAGTAACCGTGCCGTTCGAGTTTTCGGATCTGCGTGTGCCGCGACAACGATAGTAAACCACAACCATAAAAAGCGCGGCCCTTGCCGCGCAATTCAATTGGAGCTCGACGTCCCTATTCGACGTCGTGCTCGTTTAGTTTTTGTACCGCCGCTTCAAATTCAGTTCCGTATCCGGCCTCGATCGATAATGCATTACCTGTCACTGGATGCGTTATGTGCAAATGACGAGCATGGAGCAGCAACCGAACGATTCCGAGTTGCTCTCTGAACAGTCGGTTGTGCCGACGGTCACCATACGTTGAATCACCGATTACCGGATGGGACATATGGTTGAAGTGGCGCCTGATCTGATGTTTCCGGCCTGTTTTCGGTTCGATCCTCACCAATGAATACCGGCTGTGCTCGTATTTTCCTGCGCTTAGTGGAATCGTCCAATGTTTCAGTGGCTCGAATCCGGTGATGGCTTGCTGGCTTTCCTTGCAATGCCGCGCACGCTTGTCTGATTTGCGATCATGCTTTTCGCGCAACGGCTCGTCCCGGGTTCCCCCCTCCATAATGTGACCGCGCACCACGGCTTCATAGATTTTTCTGACAGTACGTTTCTCAAACTGCTCGCAAAGATCTGCGGCTGCTTGAAGGGAAAGGCTGAAAAGTAGAATTCCGGACGTCGGCCGGTCGAGTCTGTGAACCGGATAGACATGACGCCCAAGTTGATTTCGCAGCGTCTGTAGCGCAAAAACGAACACGCGTTTCTCGATTTTGCTGCGATGGACAAGCATGCCCGCCGGCTTGTTAACGGCAACAATGTGCTCGTCCTGATAGAGAACCGGTAATTCGATAGAGGTGTCGATAGCAGCAACCGGGAGAGTTTCTGAACTTGATCCTATTTCACCAATTTAGCAGGAGCAACTGGTGTTATCGGCCCCACAGCTATGCCCGGTCGAGACTAGACGATGTTGATCACCCAGAGAAACATGATGACGAAAAGCCATCCTGTCATCGAAACGGCTTCGTTAGCCATATAAAGGCTGCCTCGACGTCGAAAGAAAAGCCGGACATTGTTGATCTGCGGTCGATCAAAAAGCTCTTCGGGCTTGATAAAGCCCAGAGTCATCACGCTTACCAGCGTAAATCCAAAGAAATACCCGATGGTCCAGAAGATCCACTGAACCGTGGCTCCAAACAGATCGAATGTTTTCCAGAATATCATTTGAGTTCTCCTCCTATCCAACAGTTCATTCGGTCGGGAGGCAAAGATATTGGTCAATTGGCAGTTTGAAGCATGTTTTGCCAGCTGCTCCGGGAATCTAGAGACCTTTGATGCGGATATTCCGGAATTTTACTGCCGGTTCGCCATAGCTCTCTTCATGCGACGTTCGAGGAAGCTCAAATCCGATGAAACCGGTTTGAGGATTGGCATCAGCGATTTCAACCGCTTTGCCACCATTGATCGTATAGAGAATCTTCTCTCCGGAACATTCGATTCGAATCAGATTCCACCGCTGATCACGAACAGGATTCACCAGCGAATCCAAGTCGTCACTGCCGGTCGAAATTCGCTGTTCAAAAGATTGGATTGGCGGCACAACTGGAGAATTCCCGGGCGTTGACGATCGATCAAAGCCGGCGCGAAAAACAAAGCAAGGACGGCAGCCCATCGGCATAAACTCGGCTTCCAGAATAAAGTCAGTCCTGCTCCCGGGGACACATAGAATCCCGCCTTCTCCGGAATCATTCCAACCGACTGTAATT
Source organism: Planctomycetota bacterium (assembly GCA_039029995.1). Taxonomy (GTDB): domain Bacteria; phylum Planctomycetota; class Planctomycetia; order Pirellulales; family Pirellulaceae; genus Mariniblastus. The sequence goes on along the minus strand of JBCCFB010000387.1, from coordinate 1,770 downwards.
TCGCCGTCCTGAACACGGGTCACCATAGCCCCTTCCCGGACGGCCCAGTCGTCAATCGAATCACTGGCAATTATTGATTCGAAACCTTCTTCGGCAAACGAATCTGCATAGAAAAATGCATGCTCGTCCAGGGGCCTGATCCAGACGTTTCGGAACTTTACCGGATGATCATGATCCTGAAGAAAGACGGGACCTGTTGACGTCGCTTTCTGCTGCTCCCAGATCTCCCGAAGGAAATCTGTCGTCCGGAATCGAAACGGATGGTAAGTAGACCGCGGCTCAGCGAATCTGGCATTCTCCTGAACTTTTTGTCCGTTCATCCAGGCCGTTATCGAACCTTCGCGAACAACTTCGCCCTCCTCGTTTCTGACAGGTGCCCGATAACGGATGTCCGCTATTTGCCATTGCCCCGGTCCGCGGTCCGCATTCACTAGCGGCTGATGAAACCCGTAGACCGCTCCCATCGTGTGGTTACTGAGTTCTTTGTTTACAGAATTCATGATCTGCAACTCGTAGTTTCCATGAACATAGATTCCACTGTTACAGTTTTCTGCATCTACGGTCATGAACTCGACATGGATATCCGCGTCCTGAAAATGCACCATGGAAACGATGTGGTTGCTGTTTCCCGAAACGACCTCCATCAAATCACCGGCAACGTTCCAGTCGGTTGACCCGCCCAGCTTGTTCCGGAACAGGTTGATTCCGCGTTCAGCATCGAAAAGAACAATGGCGTCCTCCGGGGCCGGCACCGTTTCTGCCGACTGATCGGGAGCAAAATCGCTGTCATCTACCTCACTTTGTGCCGTATTTTCACTGCCGGCGATGGCGTCGGTTGCGGCCGTTTCTGAATTCAGGCCGGATTCCTGGATGCAAACCGGCAAATATTTCGGAGCCGCCGCAAGATTTGTGGCCCCGTAGGACAGTAGGAATAGGAACAGCATCCATCGGCGGTAGCCCGGGTAGAAAAACAGATTGCATTGTTTTGCACGTTGCATGTCAGTCTCGCTCGATCGTTACCTTCAAAATCTCTACTAATTCGACAAATACGAGTTGATTATATCCGTAGATTTTCAACGAATGCACCAACTGACGCCGACTCGCAAGCGTATTTGAGTAGCAATAGTAGTTGGCACCCCGGACGCTCACTTATTAGACTCGGAACTCACTTCCCTCCCCGGAGAAACACACCATGAGACCTTTCAAAACCAACCTACGCAGCGGCCTTGCATTGAGCATTGCCGTCGCCTGTTGCTTGATTCTACCGTCTGCGTTATCCGCCCAGACGCAGGGCACCGTCGAAGACGTACAGTTCCGAAGCATTGATTTGCAAACGCAGGTCCTGGAACTTCACAATTATGGAACCGTAACACGTTCGCTTAACGGATGGCGATTCTGCACACATGACGAAATCGACGGCTTTGATTACACAGCAACCGGCGGGCTCAACGGCTTCAGTCTGGCGGCCGGTGAGTCGCTTTTCGTTCACTGGCTCAACGATGCAAGTGCCACTAATGAGGTCAACATCTCGGCACTCGGCGGTCAAAGTATTGCCGACCTTCTGGCTGTGACACCGTCCTCGGCTATTTCAATTGGTATCTACCGCAGTAGCGGATTTGGCAACGCCAACAACGTCGTTGACCATATCCAGTACAGTTTCAACGGTGCGGATATTCCGTCTGCCACTCCACGCGGCGGTCCTGCGGTAGCCGCAGAACTCTGGACAGCCTCCACTCACTGGATCTCTGTTGATGCAACTTCGACCGGCTT
>JBCCFB010000386.1:0-4445 GCA_039029995.1 Planctomycetota bacterium | reverse complement strand
GTTGCAAACTCCCTGATTCAAGGACGGCGGTCCGTCTCCTCATTCAGCAAATCAGCCATCCTCGGACGGTCACGACGCATAGTTTGAAGATCGAAGTCCCTGCCGACGAGCCTGCCGACAAGCTGGTAGAAACCCGCGATTTCTTCAGACCATGGCTCAGCAACGATTTGGGACGGCGTCTCGCCGCTGTTATTCTCTTCGTTCAAAGTCGCTCCTCGCTCCAAAAGCAGCTCGACGATCTCGAAATCGCAAACCCACGCGGCTACATGCAACGCTGTATTTCCGTCTCTGTTGGAACGGTTGACTCGAGCGCCGTTGTCCAGCAGCAACTCAACGACTTCCTTATGGCCGCGAACCGCGGCGTCTACCAGCAGAATTGATCCGTCCTCTGAACGTCCATTCAGCCGTTCGCCTTCCTCGAGCAATCGTCGTACTTCGCGTACATCATTTTCGAGAACAGCAGTTCTCAGGCTTCTTCCCGGCTCAGCTCGATTGCGATCCCATTGGCGCTGAGTCTCCATTGCTTCTTCTTCATCTGCCACAACATGAAAGATGAAGTCATTGCTGAACATTCCATGCCGGTTCTGAACCTGTAGAAAGTGCATCCCCGAATCCGGGAGATCTACCAGCGTGATTTCGACCTTCGCACCAGCGACTTCCAGGCTGGCCTCTGCACGTCGCCCGTCAACATAGACGACAGCTCCGTCGCGAATGTGGCGTCCGTTCACCGTCATGGTCCGATTTTCGTCATAGACGAAAGGAAAGATCTGGTGACCGCTTTGAGCCTGAATGGGACCTCTCGTCCAGATCGCGGGTTGCGGGTGGTCGAAGTCCGCATCACTTCCATGCCGTGCCGTAAAGGTTCCGATAAAGCTGCCCGTTGATGCGTCAGCCAGAAGCTTCTCGCGTCGGTAATAGCTTGGCTCGTTATCACTCAGATAGACGTACGTATCACCCATCAGTTCGATGTTCGTCAGCCGAGTCTCAACGTATTTCTCACCGTCAAACTGCAGCCGGATCGGAATCGTCCCGTCAGCCGAAGTAAATGAGCCCTCCACGGTCAGTACAACGGCTCCATCGAGCGAAGCCGACTCCAGAGCGTGGAGCAGTTCCGATGTGAAATCATCACCGGCTGTCTCACGATTCAGTGTGACCTGGCGCGCAAACGCTCCCGAGAATCCTGTGCTTCCTTCAAGGACCATGTTCCAAACCGGATCAAATCGACTTCTTCCGGCCCATGAAAACTGCCAGATACTACGCTCGTCCAATCCAGCACGTGCGACACGTTCGAAGAAATCGAAGTCGATAATGTTCAGCCGCCCCTGCGGGAGGATCAGCCAGCGGTCGTAGGCTCCCCGCCACGTCGGCGCATCCATGCCGGTTCCCGGTGTATTTGTACTGACTAGAAACGGCATTCGATGACAATCACCGCAAACGTTCGGTGTGGTTCTGGATGGGTCGTTATCTCCAAGAATGTGAAACAGTCGGAACCCTTCCGCGGCGTCTTCAGAGAGTTCATTGGTGAACGAACGTCTCTGTGCAGGCGGGTAGGGAATATTCAACAGGAACTTTGCCATGTCCTCACGCTCAGAGGCGTCGAGGAGTCCGGCTTTCCCTTCGTCATTTTCACCTTCGCTGCCGGCCAGCGCCATCGTTGATGCCAGTGCTCCATCAATAACATGACGGGTGCTTGTAACCGGATCGTCAACATCGCTGTTCGGTGGGACCGAAGTGTAGACATGCTCACTGTTGTTCCCTCCATAGGGATCCCCGGGAATTCCATCCCAGTGATACGGCTCGGTATCACGAAGTCCACGGACGGGCATCGTTGAGCGGGGCATGATCTGCTCGCCTCCAGTTACAACCGGTGTCTTCAGCACCCAGAGCAACTGGTCAGTATGTCCGTCAGGGTGACAACTGGCACAGGAAAACGTACCCGTTGAAGACGCATTGGCATTGTTGAATGCAATTCGTCCACGCTTGAACGAAGGGTGAGTTGGATCCTCGAGGTCAATGGTCAAGACGGGCTTCATGGCCGACGGATCGCTGACGTTAACCATAGAGACGGAGTTTTCTACGGAGTTGTGGACCCACGCCGTTTCAGCAATTCCATTTTCAGACTGAATTGCAATTCCTCGTGGAACAGAACCGACATCGACCCGGCCTAGAATTTCACCCGTGCTCGAGTTCAATGTGAACAACTTGTCCGATCCCGCTGCCGAAACAAACAAAGTGGAATCATCGTCACTGATCTGAACAGCAAACGGGGTTGCAAGTGCCGAACCGGATTCAGGCTGCTCAGGCGGTGCCGGTTCAAGATCGAAAAATGAAGGAACCGTCAGATCTTCGACCGCAAAATCGACGCAGGTTATCTGATTCAGGAATGCCCGGTTCTCCAGTTCCTTGAGACCGTGATTCTCGGTTCCAGCACGACCGTTGACATCATTTCGTGCATCCGTTTGTGCGATGAAAACCCGTCCCGAGGAATCAACCGTCAATCCGTAGAGTAGTGTCCCGAGTGTATCGACCGTATCGACAAGACGATCGGTCTCGCAGTCGAACACGTACAGATCATGATCGGGGACTCGTGGATGTTTGACGATATCGATAACATGCCCGATCGAAAGCACGTTATTGTTGTCAACCGAGTGATTCCACGCATCAAAAGTTACAAGTTCACCATCGATATCCCCTTCGTTACCGCCGGACAACTGGGTCTTATTGTTCGATTCAAATGGTATGACGTACAGCAAGCCGTTACGAACGAAAATGGCTCTTGGATCCTGTGAGGCAATGCTGAGTTTTCTTCTGACTTCCCGTGTCTCAACATCAATGACGGCGATTTCATTTTCAGATGACAGAGCGACGTAGGCTTTGTCGTTGCCGGCAAAAGCAATCCCGACCGGTTCATCAAACTGTGTCGCCCCGGTTCTTCTGTCAAATTCCTGAACGGTTGCAACCACTTGAAGATAAGTCGGGCTGTCGATGTCCGTATCAATGACACTGACAGAATCAGAAACGTGATTTGAAACCCAGACTTCAAGTCCATCAGGGCGAACGGCGATCGAAACAGGGTCTATGCCAACCGCAACCCGAGCCACGATTTCGCGAGTCCGTGAGTCAATTACGTCAACGGTGTCAGCTGGAGTGTTGACGGCAAAAACACGCGTCCCGTTAATCGCAATAGGGTTGAAGTGCGGGCTCATCAAAGACGGATATCCGACTGTTCCGGATTCCGCCGCGTATGTTTCAACTGCCTGCTCTTGTTCAGACACGTCGATAAGCGAACCGCTGACTAACGAAGTTGCTTCTCCAGTCTCTGGCTGGCCGCCTGAATTGAGCGCTCCCCAGCCTGCTAGAGAGCCGACCAGCAGGCAACAAATCGTTATCAGAAGAGTTTTTCTCATTTTCGCTCCACCATATTCCATCGCTGCCATTCCATCGCTGCCAACGCGTAGATTCTAACTCAATTATTCCAGTGGCGCCCAATTCAGCTCTTATGTGCTACCGGCTGACGGAATCGCTACTCGCGGTATTCCGCGTTCTCTCAAACTGCGTGTTGCCGACAGGCACCCCAATGAACGTGACGACATCAACTGATGTCGACATCTGTTTCAGCAGATCGTTGCCGGTTATTCGATCTTCGCCGTCGGTCGCAGCGAATTTACTTTGCTCGGACAGGAATCGCAGCCGAACCGCTTCATCAGCAATCCGGCCGTCGATGACAAGATCACAGTGCCCGTTCTCCGCTGCACGTATCAGAGATTCGAAACTGGACTTCGTTTCTTCATCGTCCATGTTGCCAACATGAACCGTTACAGTGGTTCCAACGGCAGGCGAGTAGTTCGTTGGAAATGCAAATAGAAACTGCGCTAGCGCTTGTTTTTCGAATTCCGTCATTTCCGCAAACCGGTGAGACACACTGAGAAACGAAACAAGGTCCGGCCTCGATCCATCGGCACCAAAACCGAATCCGCTGAGTGCAGTATCTTCGAGCGCCCCCATACCATCACGTTCATTCAATCCACGGAGCTGAGCCACTTTCATCGGCTGATCAATCAACCCCGTGAATCCTGCCAGGTGACGTGGAAGACACCACCGGTGGGTCCTCGGCCACGTTCCGGCCCGAACGACGAACCGTTGTGGTGGACGAAGTCCTGGAAGTTCAGCTGCGATGACGCCGTGTACTCGTGGGGGTTGCCCGAGCCCAGCGGGAACGACATCGCCTGATTGCGGTCCCAGACCATGGCGTTGCGTTGCGTGGCCGCCCAGACCGTACCGGGGATCGGGGCGGGCGCGCTGCTCGTCTTCATCCTTGCCGTGGGCTACTACATCACGCCGGCGCTGGTGGGCGGCTCGACGGGTCAGCTGATTTCCAACCTCATCGCCTTCCACATGACCAAGTCACTCAACTGGTCGCTGGCCGCCGCGCTGGCCGCGTTGCT
>JBCCFB010000385.1:0-4478 GCA_039029995.1 Planctomycetota bacterium | reverse complement strand
TTCGAAGATGTCCAAACCCGATTGGAGTTCGGCACCTTAGTCTCGAGTTTTCTGATGGATATCGTGCGGGGACTTCCCTCAGACATTGGCTTTCTCATTAGCAAAGGCGGCATTACCTCTAACGATGTCCTCAGTCGAGGCTTGGCGCTACGCACCGCCCGCCTGTTGGGGCAAATCTTCGGATCGACAAACGGTGCCAGGCTTCCCGTGACTTGAGCTGTTACGGCCAGGTCGTTGAAAAGGCTCGCGGCGCGAAAGTCAACTTCCTCCCACAGCTGGTTATCAAAGTTGTAAAGTTCGATCGCCTGGTTGACCCGTGTTCTTCCAAAGACTGAGCCCTCAAGCTCAATGATAATTTCGGAGGGATTTGTAAACGGGCTGCGGCAGACTGCCTCGAATTGAGTTGTTGCGCTGACGTCGATTGCTGTTCGTTCAATACGAACATAGTCGTTGTCAGCAAATCCGAGTGAGCCAAAGTCTCCATCCACGAAAGTCCCGCGTGTGACGGTGAACGCGTCGGCGCTGATTCCGACGCTCTGGCATTGGTTGAATAGGACCGAAATGCCCGGGTTGGCGTAATGCGAAATAGCAGTCGCCATATCCACAACTCCATCCTCATTGAAATCACCCACGGCGATGGAGTCAGGGCTTTCTCCAGCTACATAGCGACGTTGTTCAGCAAACGATCCCAATCCATTGCCTAGAAGCACAGAGATGTCTTCCCCGCTGGAGTTGGACGAAAGGATGTCCAGATTTCCATCCTGATCGATATCGGCAATCTCGCAATAACGGGGGCTCTCGTTAACGGGGTAACTTGTTTCGCTGTCGAACTGACCATTTCCAAATCCAAGCAGGACCATGACGTCATCACTGAAGACTCTTGCACCCACGATGTCCAGGAAGCCGTCTCCGTTCAAATCCGCCACAGAGAGATCAGTCGCGTATTCATCGAGGTCCTTGTCTTCATGCAATGAAAACGTCGTATTGCCAGTTCCAAGATAGATTCTCAGCTGATCGGGGCTGTATTCGCAAACCGCAAGATCGACGATGGAGTCGCCGTTGAAGTCTCCGGGTTCTGCATGTGCGGGGCGTCCGCTGCCGGGCATGGTGACCCCCGATGGAAAGGTGCCGGTTCCAGAACCGAGAAGTATTACCGTTTCATTATTGCTTAATGTGGCCGCAACCAGGTCTAGATTGCCGTCGTTGTCAAAATCAGCGCATCGAAGTGAATGCGGGCTTCCGTTGAGACTGATTCTGGGAAGTGCAGTAAACGTTCCACCGCCATTACCCAGTAGGATTGAAATCCGGTCCGTCGAGCGATGCGCCACCGCGACATCGATCACCGAATCATTGTTGAAGTCGCCCAGTTCGAGCGCCGAAGGGCTGGCGCCTGTCGCGTACCGGACATCGGCGGCAAACGTCCCGTCTCCGTTTCCAAACGAGACGCTCATGTCGTGCGAGGAATGGTTGACGCTTAGCAAATCCAGGTGACCATCACCGTTCACGTCGGCTGTCTCGACCTCAGCGGGAGCAGCACCCGTTGGAACAAACGAATAGCCGCTGTCGGTATCATAGGTCAGGTCAGGTTGAGCCGGGATCACCATGATGTCGTCGGAGAGTCCGTTTAACACTACGACATCAATCCGTCCGTCACTGTTGAAATCGTCCATGACAAAAGAACCCGGACCGTCGCCAGCGCGCATGGTCTGGACAAGGTCGAGCGTTCCGTTGGGTTGAACCTCGAGTCGATGAATATTGTCTGCGCCCCAGTCAGTTACCCACAACTCGTTATAGCCATCGTTGTTTACGTCAATGATCGCAACGTTGCCGTGTGTGTGAGTGATCGTAAACTCGTGATGGGGCTGGAACGTGCCGTCGCCGTTGCCCGCCAGTAACGAAAGGCTGGAAGACCGGTTGTTACAAATGATGTCGATCGTTCCATCGGCGTTCAGATCACCGAAGGCCATAGTCGAAGCACTGTCGGTGATCGAATAACGGGTTTCAGGATGAAACGCCCCGTTGCCCGCTCCCAGTAGAACAGAGAGATCCTTCGAAACTGAATTGGCAATAACAATGTCCGGGTTCAGGTCACCGTTCAGTTCAGCGACGTAGATATCTCCGGGCTGATGACCGACAATCAGGTCTGAACCTGTGGTAAAAGTCCCATTTCCTGCTCCGAACCATGTTGTCGCCCGGTCCTCGAAGGTGAACGTTACGATGAAGTCCAGGTTGCCATCGAGATTCAGGTCTGACGCGGTTACAGATATGGGTCTGTCCTGAAGTTGTATTCCAGTCAGAATTGAAAATGTGCCATTGCCATTGCTGCGGTAGACTCGGGCGTGGTAGCTGCCCGAGCCATGGACAGCGACGAGATCCGCGAATCCATCGTTGTTGAAGTCGCCGACATCCATTGAAGCCGGAGTCGCCATGGAAACCGGGATGGCCGGGGATAGCGTTCCGTCTCCTCTGCCGAAAAGCACTTCCAGTTTTCGCGTACTGGTAGGGCCGTTAAGCATTGCCACATCAGGGTAGCCATCGTTGTTGAAGTCGGCTGAACGAAGGTCTAGTGGGCTTTCAGATACCGGGAATTTGCGATTCGGAAACAGTTCAGACAGGCAGTCTGTTCCGAGGCCCGTTTGAGGCATCGCGAATACGCAAATCAAGATGGCAATGATTTTGATGGCAGCAGGCTTCATTCTAGAATCCCGGAAAAATTACTGGTCGGGTACCTCCAATCTAACACAACGCTGCGATTGATCCCAGAAACGATTGCAGCCGATTCGAAGATAAGATCGGCGCAAGCAATTTACATGATACGTTCAGGCCGAACATTCTAATCCGAATCGATAGCGACGGACGTAAACCAGAAACCGGTTCCCATCAGTACGAGACTGATTCCATACAGCCACCACCAGAACTGATTGGGCGTGTACTGTTTCATTGCATCAACCCAGTCTGCTCCTTCGGCGATCATTACGGCTCCGGCAGGTTGCATGAAGGCGATCAAGCCAAGAATCGCGCCGACAACGAAGACGGCCAGTCCTTTTAGCGGCAAGACCAGGCGTTGGCGGGAAAGTAGAACGCGGCCGCCCCAGACCATGAACATCAAGGCAATCAGAGCCGGGCATATCCATGGGCCCAGCCAGATCATCGGGATCAGGAATAAAACATCCCACTCAAGCCAAGTCCGCGGCCAGCCCATCAGGACTTTGAGCCAAACGTAGTAGAAGAGATCCCACGTTCCGAAAACGAAAACGAACGCGGCAAAGCTGCGTGTCCAGTCTTTCCGCTCGACCAGTAACGCGACGGTCACAATCATCACGATAGTGGCGATCTCGCGACTGAGTTCGAGTCGAGGATCGTAGGAATCAAGAAACGCGAGCGGGAACAGCTCCATCGGATCAGCCGGGTAGTACAGCTGGCGCATGTAGACGACCACAGCGGCTTCCAGCAAAGCCATCGCGATGGCAAACAGAGCCAGAATCGTCAGAGTCGAAGCGCGACCACGATCGCCGTCGTCAATGATCCGTTGATTGAGTACGTTCGATATCATGTTTTGAAACGCGATCGTCTAGCAATGGACTAGTTGTTTTGCTCTCTGTGTTTTTGCAAAAGCATCTCATAGCGTTTGCGCAGAGAATGATCCAGACGCTCACCAGTTGGTGTTTTGTGGCCACTGCGATCTTCGGCGACCTGCTCAAATACGGCTCGAGCCAAACCGCTGTCAAAGTCGCGACCTAGAAACCTGGCCAGTGTCTTGAACTCGCTTGCTCGCTGGTCTTTTTCGAAAAACGAATCGTAATGAACCAGGTGGACAGGGAGGTTCGGGGGCGGATTTTTCCAGAATCCGTCAATGTTGTGTTTCCACATCTGACGAGTCAGCAGGAACCGCGGGACGCGTACCTGTCGCGCGAGCGACTCAGCCGTCCTCAGTGGATGACGAAACACATACAGCACTGAATCGACGTTCGAGTGCTCCATCCAGGTTTTGGTTGTGTAGGAGAACCTTGGGTCCTTCACGATCCTGCCGCCGAATTCGTTACCAGCAAATGCTATTTCCTGGGCCAGCGATCGTCCGCGCGTGCGTACGAGTTCCGTGCGGTTAACCAATGGGGCAATCGCGACCGTCAGAATCTTGCGAGCATGAATCAGGAATCGTCCGGGCCAAAGCACATTGACCCAGTTGTCGGGGTTCGACCAGCGACCGAACATCAAAAGATGGTTCAGCCGGATGATGTTGCGATTCTCAAAGTACCCGCCACGGTTGAGCCGATCGCCAACGATCAGTTCTGACGGATCGCCGAAATCACCGCCGAGTTCTTGCAGTAAGTGACAGACAAAAGAGGTACCACTTCTCGGACAACCGGTGGCGGGTGCATCCCACCCTGATTCCTGAGAAACGACTGATCGCCAATGTTGATGGTGTGATGAATGCGGTACTGGTGCAGGCGGATAAACTGGGTCCATCCCTTTATTAC
>JBCCFB010000384.1:0-4510 GCA_039029995.1 Planctomycetota bacterium | reverse complement strand
GCTGTGCCGAAGTCCATGAGCAATTGGACGAGTTCATTGCGAAGACAGTACCCCCGGATCTGCTGCTGAATGTCAGCCGCCATCTGGTCGCGTGCTCACACTGTTTTAAGTCGTACGAGTCGCGAGGCGGAAGTCTTGGCTATGTGGAGCAGAATGCGACTTAGCATCAACTTGGAGCAGAATGCGATTTAGCATCAACGACCTGTCGTCCAGTTGTTACAGTTGAGCAACGGGACTTGTTCCGGCAAGTTGAGTTTCCTATCGTTCTTTTAAGCCTGATACTGGTTGCTCGAATTCTAGATTGCTTCGATGTGCAATCCGCGTTTTCGGCGTTCTTCTCTACGAGCGTTATCAATCATATCTGCTACACGTGACACGTCGGCAATTCCGTACATCGTCAATTCCGGGTGGCTCGAGTCGCTCGATCTGATGCAGATATCGCCGACTTGCAGGGCTGCCTGAACTGGTCCCTGACGATAGGTGACATCGTCGATATCAATCAGCTCAATCCGGTCGAGCTTGCGGAACAGAAACCCCTCACGATGTTTCAATCTCTGTGTCGTGACAACGTAGAACATTCCAAGTTTTCTGTGGATCAAGACGCCGACAAGATAGGCCCAGATCAGGACAATGACTCCAACTCCCCCCACCCGGACGAAATTGTTGCCGCGCAGGTCCGGAACAAATGAGATCAGAAGCACCACGGCAAGCGTAGTCACGCCGGCAGCGAACCACGAGCCGAACATACTCTTCCCGCTGAATCCGCCGGACCAGAGTTCAACTTCCGGTTCATCCGCACTTGAATCCGTTTGGTTGCGAAAGGTGTCTGACATATCTGCTCATGCTCTCAGGGTCCAGCGCCCCCGGCTCCCGGGGTCTTGCAAACGCGGCTCTTCAGGGGCCGGCGAACCCAGATTGTAAAAACGATTCGCCGAATTCCCAATCGGGGTTCGAATCGGGCAACAGAACAGATTCGAGGCCTGACGTTCTTTATTGGCAACAACGCTGCGTTTTGTTGGCAACAACTTCGCGTCGCCGGGTGAAAATCAGGTCTTAAAGCTTTCCTCGCCGGTCTATTTCTTACCGACGCCCGTCAGATTCCCCCCTAGGTTAATCCAATCTCCACCAACAAAGCGTTTTCGGGCTAGACTTCCAGATATGCGCTAACGGGGGGAAAAATGATCAGGCGATCGCAACGAAACCGGTCCAATCACCAGTTGAATCTGGACTACGGTCAGCTCGAAAACCGTCAGCTTCTCGCAACACTGACCGTTGATATCAGTCTGGACTCTACCGGATCTACATCTGACGGCCGGATCAGCCTTCGTGAAGCAATCATTGCCGCTAATACAGATGCTCCCTTCGGCGACGCTCCGGCAGGTCATGGCAATGACCGGATCGAGTTTGCACCCCACCTCACTGGCAAATGGTTTCCGCTGGAATTCGGCGCGCTGACGATCAGCGATGGCATTACCATTTCCGGTGACATTACGATCGACGCTGATCACAGTTCACGCATTTTCAGCGTGGAAACGCCTGAACGAGTACTGCTGGATTCAATCCGGCTCTGGGACGGTCAGGCGAATGTCGGAGGCGGTATCTGGATCGACGAAGGCGGCTTCGTCGCTCTGGAAGATGTCACCTTTACCGACAACCGCGCGATTTCAGGTAGTGGCGGCGCGGTATTCAACAATGGCGGCCGGCTGACCGTTGAGGGCTCGTCGTTCCGATGGAATCGAGGATTCGGTGGAAGAGGCGGGGGAATTTACTCACTCAACGGCCGTACCATCGTCTCTGATACGACGTTCAACCACAACGAAGCCAATATTTCCGGAGGCGCAGTTCATCTCCAGGGAGGAAGCGGACAGTTTACGAACAACAGCTTCTGGTCAAATGGCTTCGATCCGATCTGGGCTTCCCAGTTGCTTGCACCGCCTCGACACGGTGGAGCTTTCGCTTTGGACTCAGGTGCTCGCGCCGTCGTTACGGATTCACTGTTTCGCGAAAATGTAGCCAACATCGGCGGCGGGGCCGTTGCCAATTTCGGCGGCCAGCTTCTGACAGTGGATTCGGTTTTCGAAGCCAATTCGGTTAACGGAACCAATCCGAACAATTCCGGTGGAGGCGCAATCTACTCGACTGGAAATACGAAAATCGTCTCAACCTACGACGGGCCCGTTGATGTAGGAGAATTCCGGTCCCTATATCGTCACACGCGTACGATCGAGCGGCCGATTGAGTTTGATTCGAACCTATCCAGAAACGCCAGCGGTGGTGCCATTCTGGCGCAAGCCGGAACACTAACGCTGACGGGCCGCAACCTGTTCATGCACAACGATGCGGGCTTCAATGGCGGGGCCATCAGTGCGTACAACACGTCAGTTCGAATGTTTGACACGGTTACGTATCGAAACGAAGCCAGTCGTGGTGGCGGCGTTTACCTCGCCAATTCACCGGCGTTTTTTCACTCTGTCAAACTGAACGGGAATCAGGCTGAAGCGGAAGGCGGCGGTGTGTTCGCTTCATGGTCTTCGCTGACTGTGCGGGGGACGAGTTCCATGATCGTCGGAAACAGTGCGGAGGAAGAAGGAGGCGGGGTCGCCTTCGTTGGAGGTGGTACTCTTGATCTCACGGGAACCTCTGATTCCCCGATTGACGTCTACGGAAATGTGGCAGGTGATTCGGGTGGAGGAATCAACGTTGACGGGGGCACGTTTACTGCAAACCATGTCACCTTCACACAAAACCAGGCGGGACTCACCTACAACAGTGGTGGCGGACTTGCCATCAACGATGCCAATGCGACGATTTCCAATGCGAGGTTTCACCGGAATTCCGGTGTTGATGGCGGTGGAATGAGTGTGGCGCGCCGGGCTAACGTCTCGATTACTGATTCACGCTTTACCGGCAACAACGCCGATTCAAGCGGCGGGGCGTTGTTCATTGTCTACGATAGCCGCGTTTCCGTTACAGACTCCAGCTTCGGAAGCGAGTACAACGGCAACTATGGACGCCACGGCAGCGCGATCGCGAACTTCGCGCGGCTGGATGTCTCCGATTCCAGTTTCTACGGCAACGCAAACATCTACAACGACCGCTCGCACTACGGTGGTGGAGCGATTCGCAACTACGGCACGGCAAACGTTGAAGATTCGTGGTTCTCAACGAACCTTGTGACGGGGCAGGGCGGCGCTATCAAGAACTCCGGCTACCTCCACGTCAATTCGTCATTCTTTGAAAACAATCAGGCCTACTTTCTTGATTCCGGCGCCGATGGCGGGGCCATTTATTCATCCAGTGGCACGGTCTCTGTTGCTGACTCGACGTTCCGCTCAAACCTGGCCTATTCCGGTGGAGCAATCGCCGTCACACGCGGCGAGTTGTACGTTAGAGACTCTCGTTTCGGGGGGACTGATACACGCCATGGCAATCTGGCCCGTCCATGGGGTTGGAGTCCGGAACATGAGACTTCGCAATTCAACGGTGGAGCCGTCTATCTGGAAGGCGACGTCTTTGCCAGAATCTCCGGCACGCGTTTTCAGCATAATTCGGCCGGCGGTGACGGCGGGGCTATCGCGATTCAAAACGCCAATGGTCAGTCTCCAGACGTTTTGATTCGCGATAACTCAGTTTTCCAAAGCAATTCCACGGCCGTATTCAATTCAGGCTCGGGAACACCACTTGACCCCCAATCACGCAATGGCGGGGCTATCAGCAACTACGGCGGTCAGTTGGAAATCCGAGATTCCGTATTCGCGCTGAATCACGGCGTCCATGATGGAGGTGCTCTATTCAACGATGAGGAAGGTGAACTGATTCTTCGCGCTGTTGAACTGGTCAACAACCAGTCCGATCAGACAGGCGGTGCAGTCTTTAATGACAATGAACTGCTTATCATCGACTCACTGGTGTTCGGAAATGTTGCGTCTGAGTCGGGAGGCCTAGCCGATGGAAACAACGGCGAAACGATCAGCATCGACACAACATTTATCGACAATGACGGATAGCGGACAGTTGCGTCGACGCAACGCCCGGGTCATTACCGCCTGGTCACCCCGGATCATTACGGTCTGGTAGCAAAGAGAAGTACACTACGCGACTGCTTGCGGACCATAGCTGAACCGCAAGGTGCAACACGTCCGAGGCTGCAATTTGTGCAGACCAACGCCATTTCGGCTATATTGTTGACGTCGCAGGGTGCTGTTCTCAGGACCGGAACGACTTCGCTTCTTTCTCATTGACTTTGCACATGAAGTGTCCCTACTGCCAGACAGACAACGACAAAGTCGTTGATTCGCGCAGCAGCGAAGACGGTTATTCAATCAGGCGCCGGCGAATGTGCCTCGGTTGTGGCAGAAGGTATACGACTTATGAGCGAATCGCGGAATCTGACCTTCGCGTCGTCAAGAAAGACGGTGCGCGGGAACTGTTCTCACCCGAGAAAATCCGTCGTTCGGGTTTGAAACAGTATTCTGAATGAAGCAGATTTGCGGAAATCCCTTCATTGGAT
>JBCCFB010000383.1:0-4565 GCA_039029995.1 Planctomycetota bacterium | reverse complement strand
GTTATCGCAGAGGCGATGAACCTCTTTTCGTCGGGGCGATAACTCCGGGCGGGTGAAGCAGACGTTCAGCACTCACCAGTCCGAGTTTCAATTCTGACGCGAGTTCATCGACACGCTCCAACTTTTCGAAGGCAGTTGTCGCGAGCTTGACTGTATTGCCGGTAAAATTCCGGTCCTCAAATGAGTCACGGGGGCCAAGTATCTCATTTGCCCTCAACTTCAATGCAGCGACCTCCTCTAATTCGGCACCGGCCACGGCGGATCTCTTTTCGTAGAGATCATGGGCTTTACGGAGCCATGGGCGACGTTTCCGGTTCAACAGCCAGAGCAGCACAATCAGAATGAATGCAGCCGCACCGCCGACAACTAGAAGCGTACGCCGGACGGCAATGCGTTTTTCTTCAACTTGCGCAAGTCGCTGTTGTTCCAGTCGAATGGCATTGGTTCCTTCACGTATCAACTCGTTCGCTCGATGGATCTTTTCCGCGAAATCGAGGTTTCCAGTAACGTGCCCGGTACGTGCGTCATTTAGAAGCAGATTGACTTCTTTTGCCTGCTCGTTTGCCGCTCCGCTGCGATCCTTTTCCAGAAGCAGCAGATTTGACTCTGCGGTATCCAGCATGTCATCGAATGACTCATGAGCTGCAAATGCGTCGAGACGGCGATTGATTTCGTCGCGAATCTGATTCAGCCGTTGACGCGTCGCTGGAATTGTCTCCTTTTTCAACGCGGACCGAAGCTCAGCAAGAGCCTTTGTCCAGTTATCGATCGGCGGGTTGGCTAGTTCGGAATCAGCGGCTTCAGGGAAGGTGGCGCGCAGCTGCGTTGCCCTTGCATTTACTTCATCAATTTTGGCCGGCATTCCATTTTCGATCTGATCATTTAAATCAGAAAGCTGCCGTTCGAGTTCCCGTTGCAGTCTTTCCTGCTCTTCGGCCGCCTGCCTTGCTGCCTCCTCTTCACGCCTGATCCTGTTTTCAACGGCGCTATTGATCGAACTCACCGTATCTTTGACGGCGTCAACAATGCGCCCGCCGTTTCTCATCGCGCGGACAGCAGGCCGGTCGAGGTCGCCGATCCAGTGTGATTCGCCAAGCCCTCGTCGATCATGAACGTCCGATCCGTAGTAGCTGAATTTTCGTTCCGCCAGAAACAGAACGAACACAGCTCCACTGGTCTCGCCGGTTTCAGGATGACTTAGCTCACCAAAACGAGTCCGGTTTGCGAGTCCATGACCCAGCGCAAATTCAACAGCATCCATTCCTGAAAAACGTCGCCCGTCTACAGCTTGATAGGCCTGGCCGTCCGCATTATCCATCAAAACGATCGTCCATTGCTCTCCGTTCGATTCCAGCCATGCATCCAAGCGGGACAACTGATCCTGAGCAACTGAAACGTCGCCGCGAATCCAGAGGCGTTTTTCCTTCGACCAGGAATCCACGACCTCTTCAATCCTATCGAACCTTGTATAGCTATCCTGATAAGCCAGTGCTGAACCGGAGGAATTGCCCCAAAGCAGAACAACGACCAGAGCGAACAGATAACAGCGCAACGACAGCGCAGTTTGAAGTCTTTTTGACAGCATGGACGGTCCCCGACAGACAGCAAAAAACCGGTATTCCGGAAGATGATACCAGCTAAACAGCCACGCAATTACGGTCACCTGGTCAAGCCGGATTGATCATGACAGGCTATTCAGAAAACTGAGGTATGCGCAGGTGCAGTGTTTTCAACGATCAGTTCGCTTGCAACCGGTCGAGATTGGTAGAAAAGGCGAGTGATCAAATCAGAATCCCAAACGAATTTACTTCCATTTAGTACTTAAAAACGCACCATTATGTCGATCCCGTACAGTAGTGAGTCTGTGCAAGTAAACTGGCAGTAAACTTCATTTCCTAATCTGCTTTGCTTCTCAAGATTGCTACTCAACTCGCTTTTGCCGGCAGAACATCTTCGTAGGACCAACGATGATCGACGACTACTCAGCAGATACAAACACCACCGGTTTTTACAGTGTCCTCGCGCCGCCGATTTACGGAATTAATGAAGACGGCTCGGATCACGACTGGTTCCGCATTCCGAACTTGCTGCGGTTCTATGAATACGACATACGGGTCTTCCGGTCGCAGGATGACAACTACAAACAATTCGGTGTTTTCGAGATGTTTGATGGTGCCGGAAACACGATTGGTGGCTCGAGGGGGGCTTACGTACCCGACAGTTACTTGTACCAGCATTTCCGGCCGTCAAACCGCAACCATTTTTTCAGCATCGGTGGCGGAGTTGGTGGATACCGCCTTTACATCTCGGTATTCGATCGTGGTGCGGACACCCCCTCCGGAGCAGAGCCGTTAAACTTCCGCACGAGAGCCTTCAAGGCCTCAGCGATTGAAGAAACCGGCGACGTTGATTTCTATTCATACAGGTTGTACCAGGGGATTGAATATTCGATTGATGTTCTCGGTGCCGCATCCAACTCGATGAGTGGTACTACTCTTGGCAATCCGCAGATATCGGTTTATACCGATGCGGGCCAATTGATCGCCGAAGACTTGAGTTCGGGAGCCGGCACAAACGCGCGGGTGACATTCACCGTAGATGACACTGATGACTACTACCTGCGTGTCCGCGGCGCTGCAGACACAACAGGTTCGTACATCCTGCAGTCTGATCAATTCGACGATCTTCCGCACGACATCACGACTCCAGCCGTCCTGCCGACCGACGGGACGCTCGTTGGCGGACAATCCAATTTCAATTACGACATAGACTACTATCGTGTTGAGTTGGATGAAGGCGTCCTCTACCAGTTCACGGCTACAGCCGGACTGGCACTTTTTGATGAGACCGGTGAACGGCTGAACCCAAACTACGGAAGTACCGCGCGGGAGTTCACCTATCGCCGCAGTCCGAATGAGTCATCCACGTTTTTCGTGAGCACTGTATCCCGTTTTGACTACGAGATTTCCGCCATTGCGATCGATGACTTCGGCACGGGTGCTAACTCAGGCACATGGGACTTCAGTCAACGAGTTAGAACCGGTGCGATTGAAACACCGGGAGACCGTGACTGGTTCCGTGCCCTACTGCAGACATGGGGTCGATACGACTTTGAAATCGTCGGCTTCGGGGACAACCCTGTCGATATTCCGGCCCTTTCGATTCGCAGCACTCAGGACAACTCTGTCATTGAAGATTTCGGACGCCAGCCCGGATTCTTTGTACCGCAGAATGACGTCTCTTTGCCGGCGTACTACTACATCGATGCAAGGTCCAATGATGTCAACGCAACCGGAGTCTACCGGGTGACATTCGCACCGGGAGACCACGCCACCGGAAATGCCTCGACGCTCTGGAATGTGGACATGTCGACCGGAGTCGGACGAATCCGAAACGCCTTTGAGGCCGAAGACGATGTTGACTGGCACCGCGTCAATCTGAAAGCCGACACGTGGTACGAGATCAGGCAGTTCAGCCGGATCCGGCAATTTAACGTCGTTACACCTGGCGGAAATGTGACCACTTATGACTGGGGGCAACGTTTCATCTATTCGGGAGATGGCGGTGACCACTACCTGGCAATGCACAGCTCGACTTTATACAACCCTGACAATCGCAGCTACGAAGCAACCATTTTTGAAGGGGCAATGCGCGAAGTTAAGAGCGGTGCTTTTTATTCTCCTTCCAGAAGTTCAGGACTTAGCGACGCGACCAATCTCAATCCGAATCGTTCTGTTCAAGTCTTTTCGCAGACCGAGCTACGATACGAAGGAGTAAACGGGGACATCATCATTCCTGCCGGGCAGTTGACTACTCTTGCTTACTCCGAGTTTTCAACACTCACTCCCCTGCAAACCTTCTCAGGTGCCGGCGAGGTATTAATACGAGGACAGTTACCGGGAACCGATGAAAACGGCGATTCGAATCACACAGCATGGGCAGCCATTGAACTATACGGCCGGCCAAGAGCTGAATTTCTTGCTCCTGCCGCGGCGGACGAGCCACCATTTGACGTTTCCTATGCATTCGCCGAAGGACTGCCTTCATATCTTTCGGGTGACCCTGCCTACGGGGGCTTCGAAGCTTTAACCGACCTCGAACGCGAAGCGATGGAAACAGCCCTGAAGAGGTGGGCGGACGCTGACAACGGCCTTCGGCTGACAGAGTTCCAACCCGGTTCCGGCAATGATGCTGCCGACACAATGATCTACAAAGCGGCCATCACTTCCGATGTCCTGGCCTTCCGATACGGGGCGGATATTGGCGGGGATATTGTGCTCAACACAGCCTCACCACTCTGGTCGGATCTGGGGGAAGGTGGAGAAGGCTTCTTTCAGTTGTTACGAGCGATCGGCACAACCCTCGGGCTTCAGTCAACAACACAAATCGGACGCCACTTGTCGGTAATGGGCGACTTCAGTGCTGGCGGTATCTATGACAACCTTCCTTATGCTTCGTATCCGACTCCGATGGATATTCGCGCGGTCCGATCTGATGACAACTTCTTTCCGCATTACGGAGTCCAGCCCGGACCCACAATGTTCCCTCTGAACGCGGAGCCAGTT
>JBCCFB010000382.1:0-4579 GCA_039029995.1 Planctomycetota bacterium | reverse complement strand
TCGACCACGGCGGCGTGGAGCTGGTTCTCGTCCCGCATCGGCGCCGTGCAACCCTCGAGGCGCGAATCATTTTTTGCTCGCGTATCGCCGTAGTGATTCCGTTAGCCGCAGCGTTTTTGATCGCTGGCTGTAACAGTGAAAGTCCGATTGAAACAGTCGAGGCTGATTCTGTGACTCCTGCTCCTGCAGCTGACTCAGACTCCAACCCTCCGACAACTTCGGTGGCACCGTCGGACCAGACTGTGGAAACTTCTCCTGCAGCTGCGAGCACCCTTCCGCCGCCTGATGCCGATCCCGGGCAGGTATGCGAAAAGTTCCTGAAGCTGCTGAAGGCCAACGATCGCATGACAGCGGAACAACTCCTCACCCACAGCGCATTGTCGGTTACGCGGGAAGCCGAATTACAGCTTGAGCCTCCCGGTGGTCCGGGGGCGGAATTTGAGATCGGTGCAATTCGATATGCCACGACTCGGCAGAAGATCGCTCAGGTTGATTGTGTCGTCAAAGAAACAATCGACGGAGAAGACTTGGAAACAACGATTACGTGGATGGTCCGTTCAATGGATGAGGGCTGGCGGATTTCGGGAATTGTGCTGACCAGTGAAGACGAATCTCTGCAGGATCTGCTGAGTTTTGAAAACGCTCAGGACGTAGCCAGAATCAATTCCATGCTAGTCGGCGACGAAGCATCAGCGGTCGAGCATCAGGCAGATGCGGTTCAGGAAACAACGACTTCGCTGAAATAGCGAATTGCGCGCAAATCACAATGGAAGCAGCGGCCGCATCATCGGTCGCTGCTTTTTTCATGCGCCGCTACGTTTATGCGCCGCTACGTTTATGCGAGGCTGTGTTTATGCGCCGCTGTGCCAACGCGCCACCAATCTGATACGCCGCCAATCGAAGTTCGGGTTGTTACCATTTCTGGCGGATTCTGACCTTCAACTCGAACGAAAACCCCGCGATTTCATTGTTTTCGCTGGTTTGTTTGTGCGCTTTTCGGAGGAAATACGCTCCGTAACTATCTCATGGTTACGAAGTCCTGATTCGAAGAAGAGCGAACAATGGCAAAGCACAACCGATCCAACTCAAACCGTTCCCGACGCCAGCGTAGAAAGCGAAATTTCAGCACAGGCGCGGATTACCAACGTCTCGAAAATCGTCAATTGATGGCTCTGACGGCATTCGTCGATCCCGTGACCAGCGCGCTGATTATCGACCAGACGGCTGACGATGGCACGGTACTCGTTGAAAAGAGTTCGTTCAGCGGAGGTTACTCCATTAGTGACGGAGCCACCTCTTTGAGCTTTTCGGATCAGCCACATCTGGAAATCAACCTTGGGAATTTTGAAACGGATCTGACTTTCACCAACAACGATTTTGTAGACGGTGACGTCAACATCAACCTCGGCAGCGGTGAAAAGACCTTCCGCTACGACGGCAAGGGCAGCATCGGAAGCGACATGAGCATTACCGGTGGTGCTGCGGACCAGTCGGCGCGGTTGACTCCCAGCCGAGGTGTCGGGATTGGCGGAAACCTCTCTGTCGATCTTGGTGAAGGCTTTGACGCAACGCGAATCTACGACCACACGATCAATGGTTCTGTAAGCCTCGTCAGCGCGGGAGAAGTACAATTCCGGGATTCCAGAGTGGATGGCTGGGTCGACTCGACTGATCCCAATCCTGACTCGAGCGGCATCCTTTCATTCGACAACTCGTCGGTCATGCAAGGCGTGCAGTTTGTCGGCAGCAACGGCATCTCAGCATTCGGCCTCAAGGACTCAACCGTATTCGGTGGCGTTGATATTGATCTCGGCGAGGGCGATGGAAACTTGTTCGGCGTCTCGAGTGCAGCAGTCTTCGAAAATTCAACGGTTCTTGGCGACGTCTCCTTACTCTCACGAGGTGTATCGGTCGCCCTTGATAAGGCCGAGTTCACAAACGCAAGTATCAGCGGCAACATTCATGTTGATTTGAACGACGGTGAGAACGAGCTTGTCGTCGATGGTGGATCATTCGGAACCGGCTCATCGTTCACCTACCTCGGAGGTGATCACGTTGACACAGTCGACTATGCCGCAGGAAACGGTGCTGTAAATCTCGTTGTCGATTTGAATGACGATGATGACTCAATGACTTTGACTTCCGGTCAGTTCGAAAGCATCGACATCAAGTTTGCCGGCGCGATGCATCTTCAGGACGATTACTTCGAGAACAACATCGCGGGCGATGTTGACTTTGATGTGATTCTGCAGCGGTTACACGGCTTTGACCTTGAATTCATTGCAGGTGACTTCCAGATGACCCAGCGCCTTCAGACTCCGAAAGTAACGCTGACTTCCGGAGGACCGGCCGGGGACCGCATGATCAAATTCCGTGTCAACGGGATGATGTCCGCCGAACTATTCAACGGATTCGGGGATGTATCGATCAACATGCTGGACAACAGTTCAACGGAACTGGAATTCTTCCTCCTCGATGACGTAGCCGGTGACCTTACGCTTGATCTAGGTGAAGGCGACAGGGTACTCGACTTTAACTCCGATTCGCCGCTAGACGTCTACGGCAATACGTTTATTTCAGCAGGAAGTGGAAGTCAGGAACTGATCTATTTTGGCGGTGATTTCCTCGGTGATGTGGAAATCGACCTCGGAACCGGCCATGACGTAATGACCAACCATTACACGATTGACGTAGAAGGCCGGATGATCGTTCGAGGCACAAACTATATGGACACCGCCGGTTTTGACTTCGATCATGACCGCTTGACCACGGCAGGAAACCTCGTGTTTGACGGTCGTGGAGACGATTTTGAAATGAACATTTCCATGGTCAACCTCGTTGCACAAAGCCAGTTCATTTTCTTCGGAAGCGACCTCAATGACAGTCTGACCTTTGATCATGCCTCCGTCGGAGGGAATGTATACATCAACTTCGAGTCCGGTGATCCGTCGGGAGCAACGTTTCCCGGTGAGCAGTTAATCGCCATTCGCGAAATCGACTTTGGCGGGAACCTGAACGTTCTTTCAACTGCACAACTGGAAGTCAATGACTACATCCAGATCGGTTTTGCAAACCAGACAGCCAACCCGCGAATCGGGGGCAACGTTTTCATCAACGTCGGCGCTGGCGAAGAAAATCACGCGATAATTTACGCGACCGTCGAAGGCAATCAGTTTGTGTACCGTGGACAGACGCCAACGACCATCAACCGGCTTGAACTAATGCTCGACGCACCTGACACCAGAACGAATATCGTTCTCGGTGAACAGGCAGATCAGGTCGAACTGAAGGAAGGCATGCGTGTCAAAGATCTCCGGGTTGACTTCGGTGGCAACATGGCCGATGCACTTGTCAACGACGTTGCTCAATCAGGTCAGAAAAGCGCATTCAATTCGCGGTTCCTGAACTACCTGGGTTTCAGCATCTTCGGCAATGCAAACGTTGACAATACTCACGTTGTCCAACTGGATGACGATGGTGCCGGCTTCGCTGAATTGATCGCTGTCGAATCCGGCGTTGAGTTTGTCGGTCGCGGACAGGCGGCGGGCACTGAAAGTATCTGGACGATGCTTCAGACGGTAGACGATGACTTTGCAATTACCCAGTTCAGCGTCACTGCCGGCATTTCTTTCCAGATGGCTGATCAGTCGGATACTGACATTGCGATGGTCATATCCAATCCGATGGAGGGTAGTCTACGGGCTCAACTGGGTGACGGAGATCGGGAGTTCAAGATCTACAACTTCGTTGAATCGGGAGAGACACCTGTTGGACGCTCGACTCGGATTGTCGCTGGAGAAGGATCGCAAACCGTGAACCTCGCTGACAATGTCAACGAAGAAGCAACGTCTTATGGGTCAACATTTCTGACGACGATTGATCTAGGAGACGGAAATGACACGCTGGAACACGGACTGGACGTCAATATTGGAGGTGCATTCGTACTCTCAGGGGTCAACCAATATGAAAACCACGCGGACGTAAACGTGGGCTTCAACATGACAGTAGACAACAAACAAGAATTCCAGATGACAACAATGGCCAACTTCGGCTCGATCAATGTCGATGGCAACCTGACCTACCTTGGAACGGATGCAATTGATGTACTTGAGTTAAATGACGAAGTCGCGGTCGACGGCATCACGTTTATCAATCTCGGTAGGGGTGCCACGGGTAGCACTCTTCGTCAGATTGCCACAATCGGCGATTCGAACTTCAACCGATTGACCGTTCTGGCTGGCGATGCAACACGCGGAAACGTTCTGAATACCTCGGACGAGATGTTTGTCGCAAACGGCTTCGTCGTGAACTTCAACAACGATTCGTTCAATGAGATATCAGTCAGCGGAACCGTCGCAGCCGGAGAAGTCACGATTCGCGGCGGCAGTGCTTCCGATGAAGTAAGCTTCGGAGTCAACGCTGATCACGCGGACGTAGCCATCAATACGTTTGGTGGTGACGATCTGGTTGTCCTCGATGACGCCACTGATGCAACAAGTCTGACCATCAATTTCGGGGATGACTTCGATCAGTTCTTCAGCGATTTTGCTGGAGCCGAACCGTTTGAACTGGATCTGCT
>JBCCFB010000381.1:0-4588 GCA_039029995.1 Planctomycetota bacterium | reverse complement strand
GGGATGCAGTCCTCCAGAAGCTAAGCGATACGGCCGTTGGTTCCTACGGAACAAGTTTTTCGCGCGTGGCATTCAAATTCCTCTCGCGATTCTGATTCTGTTCAGCTTGCAATCGAATTGCTCCGCACAGACTGACGGACCAGAAGGCCACGCGCGAAAAACTTGTTCCGTAGGAACCAACGGCCGTATCGCTTAGCTTCTGGAGGACTGCATCCCTGATGGATGACGCGATTTTGTGAACTTCTTTTTTCTGCGCCTGCGGTCGTCGACTTGTTTCGCATCTGATCCCTCCATGGATCCGGTTCAAACACCTTTGTAAATTTTTCAGACGCTGACGGGCCGATTCGCCTCCTGCGAATCAAAATACGGGCCTTCACATTGAAACCCGAAGTTATCCAGTCCCGGAAAGTTGTTTAGATTGCCAATTTTCCAGTTCCAGCACCGAATAAGTGTCCAGCATCGTTACCATCCGGTTCCCAAAGCGTCTATCCGGTGAGTACTGCACACTTCATGCCGTGAAGCAGAATACTGTGCCGGATTTCCCCGTCCGCTGGCGCATGGCCGTTGCCGTCGCGTTGTACGGGGGCAACCAAGGATTAGAATGCAAACAGGTGTTCACACAAACATCGATTTCAACAACCACTTTCGACGGGATGAAAGAAGTAAATTGCGGAGCCATTCGAATTTGACCCGCTGTCGCCCGGTCCGAACCAAAGACTTCCCTGCAATGCAGTTAACGGAACCCGGAATCAGCAAGCGCTCGTCTCGATACAAGCTAGCGTCGCGTGTTCCTCAACTGGGGCTTGTCGTCGTATGGCTGTTTTTCGCGATCGCCACCATTGCCAACCCTGCTCTCGGGCAGGATCTCGACAGTACAAAGAAGGACCGCCTCGATTCATATCAGAATCCAGCTGTGATCGAATTTCATGGGCCCATCGATCCAATTCTTCATCGCTATTTTCAATCCAGAGTCGCCCAAGCAAAAAAAGCCGGCGCCGACCTCCTGATTCTGGAAATCGATAGTCCCGGCGGGCTGCTCGATGCCAGTCTCGATATGGCTGACCGGATGCGCGAGATCGAATGGGCACATACCGTTGCTTTTGTCCCGGACGAAGCCATTTCAGGCGCGGCGATCGTTTCTTTGGGGTGCGATGAAATCATCGTCGATGACGATGCCAATTTCGGTGACATCGGTGCGATCTGGGCTGACCCCAATGTACAGGCGTTTCGATATGCGCCGGAGAAGATCGTCTCCTACCTCGTATCCGAAGCGAATATCATTGCCCAGGCCAAGGGCCGGTCGCCAGTCGTTGTCGAGGCGATGATCGACAAAGACGTCAGTGTCTACTACAGAGAGAATCTCGACGGGGAACTCGAATTCAAGAGAGTTCAGATCGGAAACGACGAACCGCCAGGGGAACCATGGAAGCTGATTGAGGAATCTCGCGAAGGTAAGTTCCTTACTCTAACCGGCGCTCGCGCTGCGCAACTCGATGTGGCGGATGCGATTGCCGGTGATCTTGACGAACTCTCGGCGGTGTTGAATTTCGATTCCACAAAAGTCAGGCGTTTTCACCCGACCGCCACCGATACCGTCGTCTATTACCTGAACACGAACATCGTGACGGGGCTTCTGATCGTCATCGGCCTGATTGCACTTTATGTGGAGTTCAGCGCTCCGGGAATTGGAGCCGGAGGACTGATTTCGGGCCTGTGTGCGGTGTTGTTCTTCTGGAGCCGTTTTCTCGGCGGGACGTCAGGATGGCTGGAAGTCCTTCTGTTTCTTGCCGGAATAATCTTCCTCGCGATGGAGTTGTTCGTGATTCCGGGCTGGGGAATTTCCGGCCTGATGGGGCTGTTGCTGATGTTCGTCAGTGTAATGATGGCCAGCCAGGATTTTGTTCTTCCGCAGACCGGGCGGCAATGGAACCAGGTTGTCAGCACGGTTCTGATGTTCCTGTGTTCGGGTCTGATCTTCATGATATGCGCGGTGTTTATTACGCGCAAGTTCGGACGTCTACCTGTGTTTGGACGAATGATTCTCAGTCCCGAGGTAGTCGCGGAGAAAGACTCGAGGCCTGAACAGCTGGACGAAAATGGAAAACCCGTTCCATTTGATCATCCTCTTGTGTCGGTCGGTGACTGGGGACGGGCTGAATCGATGCTTCGTCCGGCGGGACGCGCAAAATTCGGTGGTCGTTCTCTGGACGTGATCAGTGATGGTGGAATGATTGAACCGGGCTGTCAGGTGCGAGTGATCAAAATTCAAGGCAACGTGATCACGGTGATGGAAATCGAAGAAGACGACAGCCTCGCAAAGACAACATATCCGACCGATACGACGGCCGGATAAACACGTCACCGGCATGCGAATTCGGTCTTCATACGATCAATCAGCCCTTTGACGGCATCTTTAACGGCAGGAAGTCCAGTTCTGCACGGGAGGCTTCGGAAGCTATTGCGGCGGCGCGGTCATTTCAGCTCGTAGAAGTTCCTCTTCAACCATTGACGCGATGTCCCTGATCGCCTGAATCTGGCTTGAGTTGAGGATGCGCGGGCGATGATCAATGACACACAGCGCGCCGACCTTCTGACCATTGCGCGCAACCAACGGGGCGCCCGCGTAGAACCTGTGACGTCTGTCTGTGACCAGAGGACAATCAGCGAATCTCTCATCCTCAAATGCATCAGGAATGATCAGGACATCATCCTGCTGGATCGTATACGAGCAGAAAGCGAAGTCGTGTTGTGTTTCCGCCAGGCCGTTGCCGGATATCGACTTGAACCAATGGCGGTTGTTGTCCACCAGGGAAACCGCCGCGATTGGAACGCCAATGAGGTTGGAAGCAAGTCTCGTCAGTCGGTCGAATCTCTCTTCGGTATCGGTATCCATACCGTTTAAACTTCTCAGCGCATCAACTCGCCTCGATTCGTTGCTGGATCGCGTTGCGTGTTGCCAGCTGGATTTTACTCGCATGCACCATGAGTTTAGTTTTGACATGATGAAGGCTTCTGAAAACGGCCAGGTAAGCCAGTCGGAAATCAGTGGTTGAATCTCTGCGGCGCAACTGATTTTTTTGGTGGTGTCTTTAATCGCAATGATCGGAACGCCTTCGAACAGTTCATAAAGTGTCGCGAGGCTGTTGCCTGTACAAAGTAGTTCATCGTGAACCAGAATTAGGCCGGGCTTCTTTTCAACTGTTTCCTTGAGCAGTTGAATCGTGTCGGAAAATTCATTGAGTACATAATCGAGTTCGCGACAGGCACCTCTGACCGACGCAATCAGTTCAGCGTCAGTCGCGGCCAGCGCTACGAATTCGACTCGTTTTTCGAAGGCCGTTCTGGATTCAGAAACTTCAGAATTCAATGCTGAGCTGGTGTCCAGTGCGAGTTCGACGGCCTGTCCCTCCTTTGCAGCAAATACTGATTCTATCCCGTGACCGCCGGTATGGTTTTCCATTCTCGCCCGAGCGGTTTCTACCATTTCACAGACCTGATCGTCACTGCGATCAGGATCGTGATGGAAAAGTGCAAGGTTGCGCACATCAGAGAGCGCAGCAAGGTCCGCGACGTATTCGACCGTGCTGTGCCCCCAACCCTGGCGGTGCTCATATTCCGCGGCTGTGAACTGTGAGTCGTGAATCAGGAGATCGGTACCGCGAATAAAGTCGGCGTGGTCCAGATCCTGCCCTTTCAGGCTGACGATTCCATCCCCCAGCGCCCGGTAGTGGGGTTCGTGATCCGGAACGTAGACGACCGAACAACCATCTGCCTCG
Source organism: Planctomycetota bacterium (assembly GCA_039029995.1). Lineage (GTDB taxonomy): Bacteria > Planctomycetota > Planctomycetia > Pirellulales > Pirellulaceae > Mariniblastus. The sequence continues at coordinate 812 of JBCCFB010000381.1, read as the reverse complement.
ATTCGATATGCGAACGTCAGGGCCGGATGATTGACAAAACGGGTGCGTACGATCACGTCGTTGATTCTAAAAACTCCTTCGGTCAACTCGACGTAGCTCTTGTTCGCTCCAAGCTGCGAAACCGTCACGGGGAAGTAGTCGTACTGCATCTGTCCTGAAAGGACGGATTCCAGTGACCGGCCGGCTCCCGGCGGACCGTAAATGGTCCACTCGTTTTCGGGGAAGAAGAGCGGGGAGAAAAAAGGAAAACCGTGAATGTGATCCCAGTGGGTATGACTGAGGAGGATGTTGCCTCGAATCGGTTTTTCGCCGAACTCCTTAAGCAGCGATTTTCCAAATGGACAGATGCCTGTTCCCGCGTCAAGGATGATGAGTTCGCCTGACTGCGTACGGACTTCGACACAGGATGTATTTCCGCCATGGATTAACGTGTCGTGGCGAGGGCAAGGATAAGAACCGCGTGTGCCCCAGAACCTGACTTGCATCGGCTAGCTCCGGAAATCGAAAATCGTATATCTGGAGAATCGGCCATGGCTGCACCGTCAGCAAATGAGGCCTGTAGATTACGAGTCGTATGCAATGTTCCGCCGCTAACGAACATTCGGGTCGAAGTCTGTTTGGTAGGAAATCATGCTGCTGATTTTCGCTGACGCACTTTCCTTGTTTTGCGGCGTTCCGTTTCACGCCAGCGACGATGCACCCACCAGTATTGCTCAGGAACCGGTGAAATCGCCTCTCCCAGCCGGTCGCAGTACCATCTGGTCAGAGAAGTCACATCACGCAGGTTATCCGGCATCGTCATCGGGTCTGCG
>JBCCFB010000380.1:0-4615 GCA_039029995.1 Planctomycetota bacterium | reverse complement strand
GCGCTGACCAATATTCTGAGCTTCCGGTTCAAAGGCTTCGACCCGGATCGGCTGTTAGCCCGGATGAGCCGTTATACCAACTGGTTTTTCAGCTGGCCTGCGTTTGTCGCCGTCCTGATTCTGGGTATTTCAGCACTGTCGCTGATTCTGACCCAGTTCGACACGTTTCAAGCCAAGCTGCCGGGATTCCAGGATTTCTTCGCTGCGAAGAACTGGATCTGGCTGGCGATGATTCTTGCGTTCACAAAGGTATTCCATGAATTCGGCCACGGCCTGGCATGTAAAAGATTCGGCGGCCAGTGTCATGAGATGGGAGTGATGCTCCTTGTGCTGACTCCGTGTCTCTATATGAACGTCAGCGATTCATGGATGCTGCCCAACAAGTGGAAACGAGCCTGTATCGCGGCTGCCGGAATGTATGTCGAGCTGGTTCTATCCTCGATTGCAGTTTTTGTGTGGTGGTACAGCCAGCCGGGGCTGATCAACCAGCTTGCACTCAACCTGATATTTATTTCATCAGTAAGCACGCTGCTGTTTAACGCCAATCCTTTACTCAGGTACGACGGCTATTACATTCTTGCTGACCTGATGGAGATTCCAAATCTGCGCCAAAAAGCAACCACGATTCTGCAGCGCACCGCCGGCAACTGGTTTCTGGGAATCGAATCGGCCGCCGATCCATTCCTGCCCGGCAAAAAGAAATGGCTGTTTGCCACCTACGCGATTTGTGCGGCGCTTTATCGCTGGTTCATCATGTTTTCAATCTTCTGGTTCCTGTACGGCCTGCTTGAGCCGTATGGCCTGAAGATAATCGGTCAGGCAATCGCACTGTCCGCGCTGTACGGACTGTTCGTCATGCCACTTCAGAAGTGCTACAAGTTTTTCACGGTTCCCGGGAGGATTCGAATGATCAAGAAAGGTCGCGCTTTGATTTCGGGCGCGCTGGCTGCGGCTCTGATCGCATTTATCATGACGCTTCCGGTTCCTCATTACGTCTATTGCAGCTTCTACGTTCAACCCGAAAACGCCGCCAACGTCTACGTCGACATTCCCGGCACGATGACCGGCATCTACGTCGAGCCGAATCAGCAGGTTGTCGAAGGTCAGGAGATCATCACGCTTCGCAGTGCAATGCTGGAGGAGAGTATTGCAACACTGCACGGAAACGTAAACGTTGCCAACGCCCGATTGGAATCAAACAAAAAAGCGGTCGTATTCGATAAGGTATCAGCTACCCGCACACCAGTTCTGGAGACTGAACTCGAAAGTGCTCAGGACCAGCTGGACCGACGCCTGCTCGACATTCCCAAACTGACCGTTCGAGCTCCGATATCAGGGACAATTCTGGAGCCTCAGTACATCGCTCCTGTACAAAGTGACTCAGGTGCACTCGGGCAATGGCATGGATCACCACTCGATCCTCGAAATCTTGGCGCAGCGATGGACCAGCAAACACTTGTTGCGCGGGTCGTTCCGGACCTTTCAAGACACACCGTTGTTCTGGCAATCGACCAGACCGACATCGAACTCATCAACCCGGGCCAGGAAGTTGAACTTCTCATACAGCAAATTCCGGGAAGAATCTTCCAGTCGCAAACAGTCAACATTTCACCGGTGAAGATGAAGACTGTTCCAAATGCATTGTCCAGCCGTTACGGCGGCGACCTCGTTACAATCATCGACGACGATGGCAACGACATCCCGCAAAGCTCCACGTATGAAGTCAGTGTCCCCCTCGCCGACGAAGAGCAGATTATTCTTCCAGGCAGCACAGGCGTTGCGAAGATTCGCACCGGCTCGACCACGATCGGATGGCGCATCTGGCGACTGGGGATGCGAACGTTCCGGTTCGACCTTTGACGTCCGCCTCGACGGACCACGCGGTTGACTTCCGCCCCGACGGGCCGTGCAGTTGCCCTCAGGACCGAAGTGCCATGCGGCGATTTCCGCCGCACGGCATTATTTACCCGCGAACCCGTCATAGAACCGTCGCCAGCTAGTCAATCCCGCAGAGGGAAGACAGTGCCGGCCAACGTCATCTACCGCTGGTCATGACCTGAAACTCTTCAAGCAGCACGGGATCCACCTTTGCTTTGACGGTCCGTCGATCCAGCTTCAACACGCTTGCTGTCTTTTCGTAACTGCCGAGATCGGCATAAACTCGCGTGCAATACCTCCGCAGCAGATCCTCCGCCGTCATCGTGCATTTCGAAACCGGATGCAACCATTCAGCCAATACCGCATCGCCATTTGCCTTTGATCGCAACGTTTTGGCAGGCACGTATTCCCGCCGGATCATATAGCTGCTGATGCACTGTTCAAGCTCGCGAATGTTGCCACTCCACGGGTAATCATCACCCAGATTCGCATCAATCCAACCGAGTGCTTCGGCGACCAGTTGCTCGGCGTCATCTCCGGAAAGACGTTTTGCAATCGACAATGCAAGGGCCTTCAGATCCGACGGCTTATCGTCCAGCTGCTCCCGTAAAGACGGCGTTTGAATTCGATCCGAACACAACCGGAAGTAGAAGTCCTCGCGGAATCGCCCGGCCTTGATCTCCTCGAACAGGTCCCGGTTGGTTGCTGAAATAATCTTACCTTTGAATTCACGTTCCTTTGACTCTCCAAGCCTGCAGTATTTACGCTCCTGAACGACGCGCAGGAGCTTCACCTGCAGCGCCGGATCGAGCTCGCCGATTTCATCAAGAAACACAGCGCCGTGTGACGGGCACGCTTCCAACCATCCAACGCGATCATCGACGGCACCTGTGAATGCACCACGATGATGCCCGAACAATTCAGACTCAATCAGTGTCGGCGACAGGGCGGACAGGTTGAGAGGAAAGAAGATCGTTTCATCCACCGCTTCGAAAGCCTCAGACCCCGGATTAAACGGAATGTACTGGGACATACCTACGGCTCTTGCAACCAGCTCCTTACCCGTTCCCGAAGGTCCCGTTACCAGCGTGGCTAGATTCCGCATTCGGCTGTACAGGCTGCGATGGTACCGGCCGAGATCACAACTGAAGATTGATTCCCATACTTTCGCTCGCAACCTGGCAATCGGAAGCGAGTCGCCAAGGATGAAATCAAAAATATTGAAAAACGCGCGATGAACCTGTGACAGGCAGGCAAACAGATGGGCCGCCGCTTTCATGTCGAGCGGGAACAGTCCACCTACGTCAAAAATCTGACGGTATTCCTCGTAGAAGCTCTGCCACGTCGCAGCGACGACCTTACCGCTACTCCGCTCGCTGCCATGAAACTGCTCATAGCGGACCGGAGTGATGTGTTTGTAGAGAAGCAGGTAAGTCGCAACATCCCAGTATGCCGATTTCAGCTCGGCGGGAATCATCGCCCCTCCGGCTACCGATTTCCGGACTCTTGCCACAACGCTTGCTGACATTTCCGTCAGCTTTATGACGTTTGGCCGGTCGGAAGTTAATGAATCAAATCTCCGGTTCCATGCGATGGATTCCTCAGGCTCGAACTGACGACCCAGGATCTCTTTTTCCATCGAAAATCGGTCGGGAGAAAATGGATTACAGTTTGCCAGAGCCGATATTGCCGTAATCGTATTAGCGTCTTTTGGGTTCATTCCAAACTCCTGTTTTGGTCAACGAATGTACAAAACGTACAACAAATGCACTTTCACGACTGCAATAATGAGAGGCTTCGCTGCCAAAAACGACGACAAAACCCAAAAAACTGCCGTTTCGTGCGATTCTGACATCCACTTTTTGCAACTGGCATGCCCAATGCTTTGAACCCTGTCGTCAACTTCAAATTCAATTCCGGGAGATTGAAATGAGCGATAGGCTTTCCAAAGAAGAAATCATCTACGACGTCGAACTCGTTCGCGCGGCACAAGTCGATCCGGTTACCCGGCAACCTGAGGTTCAGCAGGTCACGAACAGGAGTCTTGTTGAACAACTCCTTAGCCCACGCTCTTTGCAGATCATGATGGGCACCGGAGGCGCGTTACTTGTCATCGGTCTGGTTGTCTGGCTCTGGTCGATCGGATTGTTCGAGAACCCGATTACGGTTGCCGCAACGCTTGGAACAGCCAACCTCGGCCTACTTGCCGCGGGCGTCTGGCTGTACATGAAGACGGAATTTCGACTTGCCGGTCGCGGACTTGCGCTGCTCGGCTCACTGACGCTTCCGTTGAATCTCTGGCTGTATGATGCTCAGGGCCTGATCGAACTCGACCAGGGAGGACATCTCTGGCTTCCGGCTCTGGCCTGCTGTGTGATTTACACCCTGGTTGCGCGCTACACGCGCGATCACATGTTCGTTTACGCCATCGTTGGTGGCATAGTGCTAACTGGCCTTCTCTTTCTTGCCAATCCGGCTCTCGGATCATTGTGGGGCCTCCTCTCCGCGGCCACACTTCTGATCGCAATCGGAGCCATCTGTGTTCTGTCGGACCACCTGTTTTCAACCACAGCAGGTCCGTTTTCACGCGACAACTTCGGTAAGGCGTTCTTTCGCGCCGGCCACATCGTCATGGCCGGTGGTCTCGCTGTACTTTTCGGTGGCCAGATTTCCGGAGCCCTGGCATTAAATGCCTCTGCGATCATGGCTGCGACTTCGGACATCGCCTCAACATCAG
>JBCCFB010000379.1:0-4627 GCA_039029995.1 Planctomycetota bacterium | reverse complement strand
CATTGGATTTGATGGACAGAAGATCGGCAAGATTGCCATCCGTGATGGCCGGATCTATGCAGACCCGGTTCAGTTCCCCAAACGCATGGGCCAGCTCAGCGCACAGTTCATCAAAAACTACTTTGCCGGCGAAGACGTTCCACCCGTCGAGATGATTCCGCCTGAGCTTTACTTTCAGGCGGATGCTCTGGCTGATCCGGAACTTGCCGACGAGTGATCTCGTGTCAGAATAGCCATGACAAATGAAATGGCGCGCCCTCCATGAAAGCCACACCTTCCCGCAGGACACATGGTTGCTGATCCATCCGCTCCACTGTTGAGGATGAAGAATATCTCGAAGTCTTTTCCGGGCGTGAAGGCGCTATCGGAGGTTGACCTCGAGGTATCCGCAGGTGAAGTCCTGGCAATCATTGGCGAGAACGGCGCGGGCAAAAGCACGCTCATCAAAATTCTTGGTGGCGCCCATCAGGCTGATCAGGGAAGCATCGAAATCAATGGCGAGCCGGTGGATGTAACCACGCCATTGCGTTCCCGGGCAACGGGTATCAGTGTTATCTATCAGGAGTTCAATCTCGTCCCTTTTCTAACCGTCCGAGAAAACATTTTTCTTGGAAATGCAATTCACTCGGGCGGAATCATAAACGCAAAAACGGAGCGCGTCAGGTGCGTTGAGTTGTTTGAAAAGCTGGGAATCGAGATCGATCCTGATGCTGTCGTTTCTTCGCTCAGCATTGCTCAGCAGCAAGTCGTTGAAATCGCAAAAGCCCTGAACACCGATGTCAAGATTCTGGTCATGGATGAACCGTCGGCCACATTGACGCCTTCTGAAGTAAGCCGTTTATTCGACATAGTCGCCGAACTGAGTTCACGTGGAATTGCTGTTATCTACATTAGCCACCGACTGGACGAGATCCTGAGTATCGCAGACCGTGTGCTCGTTTTGAGAGACGGTGAGAAGGTCGTTGTAAAGTCAATTCCCGACACTAACCGCCGCGAAATGATCGAGCTGATGGTCGGCCGCAGTATTGAAAACGAGTACCCCAAACAATCTCAACATCCTGGAAACGTCTGTCTTCAGGTGGAAGGCCTGACCTGGCAGGATCGCGTTCACGACGTTTCGTTTTCCGTTTGTGCCGGAGAAGTAGTTGGAATTACCGGGCTAGTCGGGGCCGGTAGAACCGAAGTCGCAAGATTACTCGCTGGCGCAGAGAAGCCGGACGCCGGGACCATTTCCATTGACGGCAGTCCAGTAATTTTCGACAGCCCACTTGCCGCTATACGCGCAGGCGTCTGCCTGCTCACCGAAGACCGCAAGGGGCAGGGCCTCACCATCAACCATCCGGTCGTAGAAAACTTCGGACTGCCGAATCTTGATCATTTTTCGAACGCGGGAGTCATGAATCTTTCAGCTGAATTGACAGCCTTCGAACAGTTCGTTTTAAGAATTCAAATCAAAGTCGCGTCAACCCGACAGCTGGCCGGCCAGTTAAGCGGAGGTAACCAGCAAAAGCTTGTTCTTGCCAAATGGTTGCAACGGGACTGCAACATAATCATTGTTGACGAACCGACACGAGGCGTCGACGTTGGAGCAAAGTACGAAATTTATCTGCTGATCAACGAGCTGGCTAAGCAAGGAAAGGCAATCATCATGATCAGCTCGGAAATGGACGAAGTCCTCGGCATGTCCGACCGCATCATCGTGATGCGGCAAGGACGGATCTCCGGTGAGATTGGTGAGCCCGAAGTTGCAACACAAAAGCAAATCATGGAGCTCGCTGCCCAGTGAAAAGCAAAACAGAAACCCGGGATTCATGGCTCAGCCGGTTCATGGCTGATTACGGCATGATTTTTGTTTTGCTGGTGCTGATGGCAATACTCAGCGTGGCAACTCTTGATGTGCAGCAGCCGACGGGCGACGCTGCGGGTGAAAATATCGCTCAAACCATCAATCAAATGGGAAAGCCGAAACGGGTCCTGGTTGTCACTCCCGATGGTTGGCTGGACAGAATGATCGCGGAGGGAATTTCGGCCAATTTGAATCCCGAACATTCCATTATCGCCACTATCCATGGTGGTCCCAGAGACGCCAGACTTGCGATTGAGCAAGCTGACTCTGAAAACCGGACCGTTGATGTGATCGCCTGCTCTGCAGCATCTTCAAAATGGGACCCCGTTCAGAGCTCCGGAGCCGAGATACTGACTCCGACCAGTTACAACTGGCCGGATTTTCTGATGCCGGACAATCTGGTCACCATTGCCCAGCGTATCACCATTATTGCTATCATCGCCATCGGCATGACGATGGTCATCATCACGGCGGGTATCGATCTTTCTGTCGGCAGTCTGATTGCACTTTCAGCTGTTGTCACGGCCGTCTTGATTCGTGAATCCGGCGGGAAAGATGCAACGACGTTGATGCTGTGGATATGTGCAATAGGTGGAATTCTTGCTTGCGGTGGCGTCGGATTTTTTACCGGATTTCTCGTTGCCGGATTCAGGCTTCCTCCATTTATCGTGACGCTTGCGATGATGCTTCTTGTTCGTGGCGTCGCAAATGTGATTTCAGAACAGGAAACGATCCACGAAATCCCCGTAGCGTTTGATGCTCTGGGGAAAGGGTATCTTTTTGGTATCCCCTATTCTGTCTGGCTGATGTTCGCACTATTTGCGATCGCCTGGTTTGTTATGAGCAGGACTACGCTGGGGAGACAGATCTATGCCGTCGGCGGCAACGAGGAGGCTGCACGGCTGGCGGGAATCCGCGTGAAGCGGATCATCCTGATCGTCTACACCGTTTGCGGCCTGCTGTCCGGATTGGGTGGTGTCATCGTCTGCTCGCAACTTCGCAGTGCCAAAGCCAGTTACGGAATGATGGATGAGTTGACGGTTATTGCGGCTGTGGTCGTTGGTGGTACAAGCTTGATGGGCGGACAGGGGAAAGTGCTGGGAACGCTGATCGGAGCATTTATTATCGGCGTGATTCAAAACGGTATGAACCTTGTTCACATGGATGACAAGACTCAGATGATCGTGCTCGGTTCCGTCATCGTTCTGGCTGTGCTTCTCGACCGTATCAAAAAAGGTCAGGTAAAATGGTCGGATGTATCGCGAGTCTTTTCGGAATAACCAGCCAGCTCAATCATGGGATGCCAACGATGACGCGACTCTTAAGTTCTATTGTTCTCGCACTCTTCATTTGCCTTCACGGCAATTGTTTCGCACAACGTGAGCATATCGTCACGAGTGTCGATATGAATGTCAGCACTGATGACGGAGAAATATTCTCATCGAGTCAGTTTTCGGATCGAGCCGGTTCAATGTGGTCGGTTTCCAAACGGACCTTGCATGGCGGCTTACAGGAGGGAGTCGAACTGATTGAGGTAGACAATGGCAAGCTGAAGTTCAGCGTGATCCCAACCAGAGGAATGAGCGTTTACCGGATCGCGTCGGATGAATTGACACTTGGCTGGGATTCACCCGTAGAACAGATCGTTCACCCGTCTCACGTTGACCTTAACGACCACGGCGGGCTCGGCTGGTTGACAGGTTTCAACGAATTCATGGTCCGTTGTGGCGTCTCGTTTGCCGGCCATCCCGGCGAAGACGATGGAAAGATGCTGACACTTCACGGCAGGATCGGAAATATACCGGCCAGCGAGGTCATCGTCTCAATCGACGAAGCAGCACCTCACCGAATCCGTGTCCGCGGAAAAGTCGAAGAGCGAATGTTCAAGTTCGGCGTCTTTGAACTGTGGACTGAAGTCTCAACAATTCCCTGCAGCAACACAGTGATGTTTCAAGACACGTTGATCAATCGCAGTGACTATGCACAGGAATACCAGATCATCTACCACACAAATATCGGAAGACCGCTGCTTCAAGAGGATGCAAAATTCGTTGCTCCTGTTAAATCTCTATCGCCTTTTGATGATTACGCCGCAAATGATCTGGATAGTTATCAAACGTACCTCGGCCCTACAGAAAACTATGGTGAACAAGTCTATTGCCTCGAATTGAATGCTGACGAATACGGAATCGCGACAGTAATGCTGCACAATGCAGCAGGCACCCAGGGTATGGCGATGAGCTACGCGGTTGAGTCGCTTCCGTATTTTACGCTCTGGAAAAATACAGACACCGAGTCAGATGGATACGTGACCGGCCTCGAACCAGGTACTGGTTTTCCATACAACCGTTCTGTCGAGCGTCCAGAGGGACGAGTTCCGACTCTCGATCCGGGAGCCAGCGTCGAGTTCAAAATGGAAGTCACTCTTTTGCCGGACAGCGAGTCTGTTCAGGCGGTTGCGGAACTGATTGCAGAAATCCAGGGCGCTGCAGTTCCAGAGGTAAATCAGCAGCCGCCGAAAACGCCGGTTGAGGAAGGAGAACGTTAGTAGAGAGTGAATAACTAAGTGGAAATAACTAAGTGGAAAGGCCGAAGGGCCAACCTGCCCAGCAACAGTTTTTCCCGGTTGCTGTCTTTCCCGGTTACCGTTTTTCCCGGTAGCCGTTTTTTTCCAGTAGCCGTGTTTCCCGGTTACTGTCTTTCCCGGTTACTGTCTTTCCCGGTTACTGTCTTTCCCGGTTACTGTCTTTCCCGGTTACTGTCTTTCCCGGTTACTGTCTT
>JBCCFB010000378.1:0-4697 GCA_039029995.1 Planctomycetota bacterium | reverse complement strand
AAATGGCCTGACAGAATCCGGCCGTTGGTCTAGTACTACCAACGCCTTTATCTCTGACGGCAGATTTCACAATGAGCCACCGCACCAATAGAAAGCTTGTGGAAGTTCATTGTGCGCAGATCAAAATGCAGCACGAAGTTTTTCAGCGTATTGCCGAATCCTGCGAGCAATTTGATCGCCTCCATGGCTCCCATGCAGGCGACGGTTCCGGAGGTTGCGCCGAATACTGGAAACTGCCGCTTCCAATAGTCCGGCGCCTCAGGGGTCAGGCACCTGAGACAGGGGCGTCCGCCTGCCGGAAACGTTGCGATGGTCGCTTCGGTATCATACATAGCGCAGTTGACCAGCGGTTTGTTATGACGGACGCATGCATCGCTTAGCGCAAAGCGTTCGACAAAAAGAGGCGCGGCGCCGACACAGACATCTGCTTGCGGAACGTACTTGTCAGCGAGGTCGTCGTCCAGGTTCACGGCGATTGGAACAACTTCGAGTCGTGGATTCAGATCTTTGAGTCTTCGTTCAATCGTCTCGATTCTCGGTTTGCCCAGCCAGTCGTGTGTCATCAGAAGCTGGCGGTTCAGGTCGGAGTGTTTGACGTTTCCACCATGTGCAATGATCATCCGGCCGATACCCGCAGCGGCGAGTTCATAGGCAACCACGCTGCCCAGACCTCCGCAGCGCGAGATTAGAACGGTGCTGTTCTTTAATCGCCGCTGCCCCTCTTCACCGAAGTCAGGTGTCCAGATCTGCCATTGATAAGTTGCCTGTTCTTCCGCGGTCAGACTCTCAGCAGGTTTTTTCGGAAGGTCGGACATAGCAATCAGATTGTTTTGAGGTCGTCAAACGTTTTCGGCAGCCACAACTTTACCTGCCACAAGACGGAATTGAACAGTCCCCAGCTGCCGTGCCTCCGATGCATTGTGGGTAATGTGAAGTACAGTCACTTTTTCTTCTGCATGGACATCGCGCAGAAGTCCGGTGAGTTTTGATCGGGTCGCATCATCAAGAGCGCTTAGTGGTTCGTCCAGACAAAGAAGTTTGGGTCGGAAAGAAAGTGCGCGCGCCAGCGCTACGCGTTGCTTTTCGCCACCGGAAAGCCCTGCCGGAAATCGTTTCAAAATAGATGAGATGTCCAGTAGTTCAGAGAGGCGTTCAACACGTTTGCGTCTTTCTGCTTTTGAAGCACTGCGTACAGCCAGCCCGAATTCGATCTGATCCTCGACGCGCATTGTTGGAAAGAGGGCGGAATCCTGCGGGACATAGCCCACGGCTCTCGCCGACGGAGCAAGTCGTGTTACGTCCCGGCCCTCCAGAAGAATCCTGCCGGATTCGACATTTCTCAATCCGCAGATCGCTTCAAGCAACGTAGTTTTCCCGCAGCCGGTCTGACCCATGAGGATGGCGTACTGTCCTTTTTCAATCTGAAGATCGATTCCGGCCAGCGAGAAGTCCCCTTGGTGAATCTCAAGTTGGTGGAGACTGATCATCGCGGTACCCCCTGCCCTGCACTGCCGGAAAGGGTAATCAGGCGAGTCAGCACGAGTACGATAATCGCGATGGTGACGAGAATCAGAGAAGCAGCTACCGCGCCGCGAAGGTTTCCGAATTGAAAGTTCAAATAGACGGTCGTCGAGAGAACCTCGGTCTTCATCCTTGCCGTTCCGGCAAAGATCAGGATCGGTCCGAACTCTCCCAGCGATCGCGCCCAGGCAAGCGTGAATGCTGCGACACAACCTCGCCATGCCTGAGGCAGCGCGACTTGTGAAAAAGCGCGATAGCGACTGGCTCCCAGAGTCAGCGCCACCTTCTCAGGGCGGTCGCTTATCTGTTCAAAAGTGTCTCGCATCGTGCGAACAGCGAATGCTGCTGCGACAGTAAATTGAGCAAGAATGACTGCAGGGATTTCGTAGGTTATGCCTCGAATCCCGGGGAAACCCAGGGCTGAAAAAAAATCCCTGATCCCCTCGTCGATCCAGCGACCGGCGGGAGTTTGAAAAAGAACGAGCAGGCTGATTCCTACGACCAGAGGCGGCAACACGATTGGTATGTCGAGGAGCGTATCAACGATATAACGCAGGCCCATTGCCAGTCGTCGCAGGACGGGGCGCCTTTCCAGTCGCGAACGGATCGCGCTATGTCCCAGCCGGGCAAGCACGTATCCGGTCGGGATCGCAACCCACATCGACAAAATCGCAGAAATCGTGCAGGAGATCAGGCTCAGCCAGATTGAAAACCGCACCCGATCGTCCGCAAGCAGTTCACGCATGTCGTTCCAGTCGGCGAACCGGAAATCTGCGGCGACCATTGCGACTATCAGGATGAGATAACAGACCCCGAAAGCGCACATCGTAGACCAGAACAACCAGTTCAGGTTGCCCGGTGCCCGCGCTTGGTTTGCATCGTTATCAGTCAATGGAACTCAGGATTCGCGTGTCGTTGCGGAAGGCCAAAACACAACCTCTAAGCATAAACGAACGGTCACTGCTTAAGGACAAGTCATTCGCGCTCAAAACCGAACTGATCAAACTGTTGATCAAGCGCCGGGCGGGTAATCCAGTCAAAAAAACGGTTCATCAGCTGCGGGTTGGCGGTGGATCGCGAAACGGCCCATGGCTGGGTGGCGACCGAATGACTGGCAGAGGAATCGAGCTCAATCATACGGATGTTCTCAGCCGCTTCATCATCCGCGAGTACGTTTGAGCGATAGACAAACGCCGCATCGAGGCCGCCCGCGGAAAGCTGGCTGATCAAGGTCGGGCCGACATCTACAGTCACCGCAGAACTGTCCTTTATTTCCGCGTACAGACCGTCGTAGGGGGATTCTGAAAGCAGCTTCCGGGTCAGATTGCCAAGTGCAGACAATTCGGGGTCGCACAATCCGACTCTGAGTTCGCCGGAAAGCAGGTCAGACGGCTGGTTGATTGAATGGCCGACATCTTGCCTGACGGCAAGGACGATCCGGTTGGTGCTCAGGATTTGACAAGGCTCAAAGTGCTCTTCAACCTGCTCTAGAAAAATCATGTCGCAGGCCAGGTAGCCATCAGGAAACATGTCTGCGTCTTCTGTGCTTTGCATGGTTGCCACCAGTTTCCCGCAGCCCTCCCAGCGCGGATATATGTTCACGCCTTCACGCGACGCGAACTCCCTGACCGCTTCTTCAAGCACCGGTGTAAACATTGATCCGCTGAACAAATGGATTTCCGGAATCTCCTCCCAGATGTCACCTGGCAGAAATGAGAAGCCGTAATTTTCAAACGATGCCCGAGCCTTTTCCGGTGCGGTCAGAAATCTTGCAAAGCGAAGACACGCGGTCGGGTGGCTGGTGGTGGCTACAACTCCCACGGCAATATTGCTTTTGTATTCGTCCAGGGAGTCGGCCGGGCAGGCGATTTTCAAGACATCTTCGGGGCCGGCCGAATTCAACTGGGCAACTGTAGTGTCCCAGATGACGGCCGCATCGAGACTGCCGGCAACCAGAGCCTGGGCCAGTGTCATCACGTTTTCGCCGTCGGTGGCTTTTTGAGACTCGAGACTGCTGAGCACTCCATCGCGCCCGGCGATCGAACGGGCAAGCTTTCCTACAGCGGCTCTCGAGGAAGCAACACCGAATCTCGTATCCGGCGATTCGACAAGTTCTTTGAGTGTTGCAAACTCAAGTCCGCTGTCGGCAGCAACTGCGATGACCGGCTTCTGCTCTGCAAGAGGAAATCGCTCGGCGATGACTCCGTTCTGATGTGCGTTTTCGAGGAGTAGATCATCCGCGGTAACGTAGATATCGGCACCGTCTCGAACGCCGGATTCGAATTCGGTTCTGATCTGCCCGGCCAGTTCACCTGAGCCACCTGTTCGAACGATTTCGATTCGTGTTCCGAATTGCTCGTTGTACGCGGCGATGACCTCTTCGACAGGTTTGGCAATTCCAGACGCACAGTAGACCCGGACAACTTCTCCGGAGGCGCTGTCCCGCCTCGCATCAGGTCGCAACAACAGGGCTGAGAAGATCAGTGCGGCAATAACAATGGCGGATCCCAGAAAGGCCATTAGTAGACGAGGCACGCTGCCGTTCCGCGTGAAACGTGATCGACGGACCGCACGCGCGACAAATGTTCGCCGTTTACAAGTTTCAGGACGTCTGGAGTCAGGCATTTCGGCCATCCCCTTCGGTAATACCGCCGCTCTCAAAAGTGAGAACCCGATCGGCGGAAGACTCGACAGACTTATTGTGGGAAGCGACCAGCACCGCTCCACCTTCACGCGCGTAGGTCTTGAGAGAATCAAAAACCAGCTGGGAATTTTCTTCGTCGAGATTTCCCGTCGGTTCGTCGGCGACGACGAACGCCGGGTTGTGAGCAAGCGCACGCGCCAGCGCCGCTCTTTGACGTTGACCGTGACTCAGGGCCTCTGGTTTGTGGTCCGCCTTGGTTGGCTGGACTGCAGATGCCTTGGGTTGTTGATATTGAATGGCCAAACATTCTGGGAGTGTGGCTTCCTTGTTGGGACTGCTCCAGGGTGGAGCCTCTGCGTTGGGACTCCAGGGTGGAGCCGGCAAGAGGGCTTCTTTGTTTGTTGATGCAACATTGGGCGATCTGGCACCCAGTGACATGCCCAGTGACATGTGAGATTCAGCAGGAGGAGCTTGGGCAGTCTCTCTCTTGATGGCCAACAAAGGAGGAGCTTGAACAGTGGCTCCCTTGTTT
>JBCCFB010000377.1:0-4708 GCA_039029995.1 Planctomycetota bacterium | reverse complement strand
GTTGCCCGCATGGTAAGCCGTGCCGATCTGATCCACAGTGTGGACAGCCTGCGACTGCTTCATGCAATCGATGCAAGCGCCGGTCAGGCCGGCAAGCAGCAGAAGATCCTTCTGGAAGTAAACGTGTCCGGTGAAAGCTCAAAGCACGGGTTTACGTCCGCTGAACTCAGTAACGTTCTGGAAGAGGCAGCGTCGTTGCCGGGTGTTTTTGTGTCCGGCCTGATGTGTATGGCGGGTCTTCGCGGTTCAATCGATGATGCCAGACGTGAATTTGAATTGCTCCGGCAGCTACGCGATTCCAATCAAACCGCAAACTGCGACAACATCGCTCTGACGGAATTGTCGATGGGGATGAGTGGTGACTTTGAAGCTGCTATTGAGCAGGGGGCAACGATCGTTCGAATCGGCTCAATTCTTTTTGAGAATAACGATCGTTCTGCTTGAGATTATCGATAGGTATGAATCTACGCCCTGGTCGCATCAGATCGCGTCATTGTTCGCGGTAAGGGTATCGAATTCGCCGAAAGGGGCTTTCCCGCGCCTCTGAAGCTGGTTAATTTGTTTTCTGGTCAAAAACTAAGTTTTGGCCTGTAGACACTTTTTCTGCAGGGATTTTTCATGAGTGACGCGAATTCTTCGGGCATGCTTCCGGAAATCACGGACAAGAGATTCTTTGGGCATCCCATGGGCCTCGCGGTCCTGTTCTTTGCCGAAATGTGGGAACGTTTTTCCTACTACGGTATGCGGGCACTCCTGATTCTTTACCTGACCAAACACTGGCTGTTTTCAGACGGTGATTCCAGCATCATCTACGGCGCGTACACCGCGCTGGTCTACATCACGCCCGTACTCGGCGGCTACCTGGCTGACAAATGGCTGGGGCAGAGGAAGGCGGTGTTATACGGTGCAATATTACTGACGTTCGGTCATATATTGATGGCCTTCGAAGGGACGGGAGGTCAGGAAGGCTTTGCCATCAATATGTTCTGGCTTGCGCTGGCGTTTATTATCGTCGGTTCGGGTTTCTTAAAGGCGAACATATCGGTGATTGTCGGCCAGTTATATCCAAGAACCGACGTCCGTCGCGACGGTGCCTATACGATCTTCTATATGGGGATCAACCTCGGTGCAGCCCTTGGTTCCATTCTATGTGGTTACATGGGTGAGGAATGGGGTTGGCAATACGGATTCGGCGCCGCCGGTATCGGTATGCTCCTCGGCCTGATTGTGTTCATTCTTGGTAAACCGTTGCTGTTTGGTCGCGGTGAATCTCCTGCTCCCGAAAAGCTCAACAGTTCGGTCGCCGGCATCAAGTTCGAGTGGCTGCTGTACCTCATTGGCCTGATTGCGGTATTCGTCTGTTTCCTTCTGGTCCAATACCAGTCAGTCGTCGGCTACCTGCTCGGAGTTGCCGGCCTGATTCTTGTGATTTACGTGATATTTACAGCGGTGGTGAAACTGCCGCCTGTTGATCGCGACCGGATTTTCGCGGCGATGTTCCTGATCTTCGGCTCGATTTTGTTCTGGGCCTTGTTTGAACAGGCAGGATCGTCACTCAACCTGATGACCGACCGTATGGTCGACCGCGAAATCTTCGGCATTGATGTCAAAGCCTCAATGTTCCAGTCGATCAACGCGATCTACATTGTTCTTCTGGCTCCGGTATTTGCCGCCGTCTGGACATTTCTCGGTCGCAAAGGGCTGGAACCATCAGCACCTGCCAAGTTCGGCCTGGGAATGATCCAGCTTGGTGCCGGCTTCCTCGTCCTTGTCCTGGGTGTTCAGCAGGCGGGCGTTGGAAACCTGACTCCGGTTATCTTCATCTTCCTGATCTACCTGCTGCATACGACTGGTGAACTTTGTCTGTCTCCGGTTGGACTCAGTGCGATGAACCGGCTTGCCCCTGCCAGCCTGGCGTCGATCATTATGGGAACCTGGTTCTTTGCTTCAGCGACGGGCAACTTTGCCGCCGGTTTGATTGCACAGGCGTCCGGTTCAGGCAGTCTCGAGGCTGGAGACGGTAGTGAAGAAATGGTTCCCGGCAGTGAAGCCGCGATCTCGTACATGACTTCGGTAACCGATGTTTACACCAAAATCGGCTGGGCGGCAGTCATCGTTGGTGTGGTCGTTATGATTCTCGCACCATTCGTAAAACGATTGATGCACCTCGACAAGCTGTCTGATGACGACGGTACCGCAAAAGCATAGGCTTAAGACAAACAAGCCAAAAAGGCGGACTCTAATCGAGTCCGCCTTTTTTTGTTTCTCAAGAGCTACAGTAGCCGCACGGCTATTCAACTTCGATCATCCGCTCAATCTGTCCATCTTCCTCGAATCGTCCGATGAAGAAACCATCGTAGATGTTGTAACCAATAAATGAGCGATTGGCTTTTTCGCCGAGCGAGCGATACATCACCCACTGGTCGTCCCCGACTCTCACGCGAAAGGCAACAGCCACGTCGGGACGAACTTTCTGGAGAGATTCGCCTACGGTCAATTGCCGCCAGGTCCTGGGTTGATGACTTCGCTTGCGGTTCAGGTCAAAAAACAGACCAGCATACAGCCCCGTTTGGTTCTCAGCGGTCTGCGTAAGCGTCAGCATTCCATCACGGCAGGTCAACGATCCCGCAGTTCGAGCCGCTTTCCATTCAGGCAAACCAAGCGGAAGGACAAGCGAACGTATCTTTTTGTCTTTGAGATAGATCTCGCGGGTTTCGGTTTCCGGCAGACCTTCGACTCCGGGTGCAAGATGATAATCACAGCGGTAGGAAAACCTTCCGGCTTCTTCCGACCGTATCGCATCTCCAATCAACAGAAAATCATCGTCCCGCGCGAGATAGATCTGTCGCTCGAGTTGCACGCCGTTGCCAAATGAAAATGACAACTCGACCAGGTCACCTTCATCCTGCTGCTCCCAGCAGACAACCTCGACGTTGTCCGCGATTGAAAGCGTTTCATCATTGAACGTAACCTGAGGTGTGCAGTCACCGCCCAGCAGGTTTATTTCACGGCAGACTTCCATCCAGCATTTACGGTTACCGAATGTGAGAAAGCACTTGCCCGTTCCGGGTTTCCAGTTTGCCTGAAGTATTCCCGTGTCCGCCCATTCGCTCAGGCCGCTTTGGTGCGGCTCGGTTCGCAGTTTGCGTTTCTCTCCGAAACAACAAACCTCAGCGACTTTTTTGTCCAGCTTGTCAGGTGTCATCTTTAACACGGTCTGAGTCATCTCGCGCGGAGCCGGCAGGCTGTCATATCCACTACCTCCGAAAGTTCCATCGGGCCGCAACATCATCATGTAGGTTCGGGCGAGCCACTCGAGCTGAACGCGGGTTTCCTCTCTGAATTCAAGTTTCAATTTGACTGCGAGAGCATGACATCTTGCCCAGCATGCGGTCAGCGGGCCATAGACGGACAGGTAGCGGTGATCGATCAATCCGTCGCCGTCCATCAGTTCGCCGGTGCATTCTTCGAACCGTGCTACCGCCCGCGCTATCGCCTGGTCAGAGACACCGAACTCGGGTAGATCGAATGCGAGGGTGAGTGGAAGTTCGACTCCGAGAAGCTGATGCATCCACGGATGGTGCTCGAAATCCGTTACGCCGTCTGCCAGTGCAAGAAGTTCTTCGAACCGGCCGCTGAGATCAAGCAACTGTGTTGCAATCGAACGCAGTGTTCTTGCCGCCGCAACCGCGAGCAGCGCTTTTGAGATATCAAGATCTGTCCGCACTTCGCTGAGAAACTCTTCGACCTCTGCAGCAACGGTGGCAGTTTTTTTCTGTTTTCGCACTGAGGTGTGCCATTTTTGAATGGCAGCGTGAGCTTCGGTTTCGACCAGTTCCTCCGGCATTAACCAAGTCAACGGTGACGTTGTCGAATCTCCGGTCAATTGAATCAGCCGGCTCAATCCGGATGGCCGTGCCAGCTTTTTTATCAGCTTGGGACCGAGCGTGTTTGCAGATTTTCCTCCACCGTCAGCGATTGCCCTTCCGGAATTCACTACTGTTGCACCGGCATCAATTTCAACGGCGTTCTCTTTATCTTCAGATGGCATGGGCGAATACCACGGAACCCGGGTCGTGTCCGATGGTCTAATGTGAAGTGCGGCAAGGACTGAAATTCAGGAAAGGTATGATATCAGTGAGCGGCATTACTTGAAGTCCCGGACCAAAGATTGCTGGGTAAACCTCTGGAACGTATGCTTATCTCAACCCAACTCGAAAAACGCGCGGAGCAATGATGAATTTTCAGACACTTTTGATTGAAAACGCAGTCAAAAAGCACGCCTTGCTGACGGTCGTCTTTCTAGCGGCGCTTGTCCTGGGTGGCTGTTCAGAAGACAAGCCTGTTGCTGAAAACGACACTCCACCTTCCGCGTCATCGGATCCGGTTCAACAGGCTCAACCTCAAACGGCGGACCAAAACGAAGGTGACGAGGACGATACGCCTTCGGGTGTGGAAACGGATCCTCAGAACGAGCAGAGCCAGGATAACCAGGAAAGCGACTCCGACGAGCAGGCTCAGGATCCTCAGGCGAATAACACGGAATCAACGGACGATGCGACTATTCCATCAGGGGACGTAAATACATCAGGGGACGTAAATACATCAGGGGACGTAAATACATCAGGCGAAGTAGATCCATCAAGGGACGTAGACAATCAATCAGTGAACCAGGAGAACGGGTCTGATCCGGAAAGAAACAGTCCGC